>CACBIM010000017.1 GCA_902539295.1 uncultured SAR116 cluster alpha proteobacterium | reverse complement strand
CATCTAATACATTTTGACTTGCTCCAGTAGATAATGTTGCATTATCTGTAGTTATTACCTTTACATAAAAAGTAACATCACCAGCGAAATCTTCGTTTAATTTTGCTTTTATGCCTTCACTTTGAACAGTAGTGTAAGGAATTTGAACTTTTCCATTAGAAATTAAATATGGATTTGATACATCTGAACCATACAAAGTTACCCCACTAGGAATACTATCTATTATTACAACAGCTGTTTCATCCGTATCAGGGAATTCAACTGAAATCGCCGCTCCTATGTCAGAATGAGATGTTTGATCTTCCTGGGCATTTACTTGAGACAGAGTAACAACTGGAATATCTGCAATCGGTTTAATATCGAGTGAAACACTTTTGCTATCTGAAATTGCTGTATTATTATTCGAACTTTCGACCGCCCTGGCAACTACATCAAAACTAATTTGCCCAGAAAAATGTTCATTTGCCTCAATTCCTATCTCGTATGGTTTTGGCCAGTTAGACAACGTTTGAAGGGTTGCCTGATTGTTTGAAACCGAAACTTTAGTTCCATCTGGCGCAACAAGGTTTTTAACATTAGACAAATTTGAAAAATCCAAGAAAAGTGTCTCTGACCCATCAGCATCATTTAACTGAGCGTTGATTGTCACTTTAGCCAAATCAGCTGATTTACTTTCGTTTACTCCATCTTCAGAACCACCTGTCCCAATTGCGGCTGTTAAATCTGGGGTATCAGCTACAGCTGCTACATCAATTGTAAAAGTAGCTGATGATGACGCATACTTGTCAGCACTCTGAGCAGTCATAAAAAGGGTGAGGTCCATTTGGCCTGAAAAGTCCGGACTTAAATTTAGGAAAAGCCCTTGCAAGTCAGAAATTCCTGTATTTGTATTTAGAGTGTAAACATCACTAGCACCCGTAGATGAGAGTCCATTAGGATTAATTGTGTTTCCAATTCCAATTGGATCTCCAGTAAAGCCTGATGGCGTATATGCCGCTGCATCTGGAAGCCCTGAAACTGTTAGAACTACTTTGTCATAATTTTGAAGAGAAGGATCAGAAAGTGAATTACTTAGGTCATTTGGATCAGAAAGTGAAAAAAAACTGCCAATTGAAAGTTGATTTGCACTATCGCCAGTTGGCTCAAGACCACCATCCATTCTGCTTGACGATAGATTTAAAACAGGAGGCGTTGGCAACACGTCTATAACAATTGCACCAATGCCCTCTCCATCTGAAGATACATTTGTTCCAAGCTTGTAATAAAGGTTATAACGACCTGCAGCCCCTCCTGATAATGCCTCTACTTGCAAATCATTTCCATCTAAAGAAACACGAACATCACTTCTCCCATCACTATTTCCATCTAACGTAATTGTCTCTAAATTTCCTGAGAAATCCTTTGCATTAGTTGAAAGAGAAAGCACATTATAGACAGAACCCGAACCAAGAAGCACATCGTTAGAAGTTAAATCAATTGTTTGATTGGTATTAATTTTCATTGAAACTCTATCAACACCTGCAATAACCTTATCCGTTCCAGATAAAGCGGAAAATCCAGGTAATGCATCTTCATATTTTGAAGCAAGCTGAACAGGGTTAAATGAAGATTGTAAAGCGGAAGCAACGTCAGGAGTTGGCGATGCAGCTAATTCTGATAGCAAACTTACAACATCTGTTTGCGCGACCGCAGCTAGAGAACGCGCTGAGTCAGATAAAAAATCATTCCCTGATGTTGCATCAAATTCAGTATCAATAGAACTATTAATGTCAGCTATAATCTTGGCTGCAGCTTCTATAGCAGCTGCATAAGAGCCAGAGGCATCATTTAAAATTGAAGAGTTATTTAAAATTGTCTGTATATCTTGCCATTCAGTTAAATCAAGCTTATTCCCAGAGTTAGCAGCAGCATCTAATCCACTAGCTACTGCTTTAAGTGCATCATCATATGGATCCCTTGAATTACTCCCCCCAATTCCTGAAATCAAAACCTCAAATCCATTAATAACTGTTTGCAATTGTGCACCCACAGAATCAACTTGAGCAGAAGTTATATAGTCACTATTATTTAAAACGTTTGTCCCATTGGAATCTGCATTTTGAGCAGCTTGTGAAGCTTTTTGAATAGGATTGTATGATGTGAAAGTTTCACCGTTAGATAATGTAGGCAAATCCTGAAGAGCATTCGCGATGCTTGCGGTCATTTCACCATCTACAGTTGAAACTGGAGTTGTTACAAAATCTGAAACCTCACCATCAGGAGCATCAAATGTAAAAGATCCAGGTTGAGACCCAGTTGTCAGATCAATAGCTTTTTTAAGAGTGAATCTATCAGGATCACTCTGAAATTGTTCACCTGTTGGCTCGCCTAATATATTCATTGAAACTGGTCGATTAGTACTGTCTACATAATACTGATCAAGAACCACAATTTGACCACTTCCAGGGAAGAATCTCATATCATAGTTTCCATCTGCATCAGTAAATGTGAAAGGATCAACACCCTCTGTGTATCCGTCACCATCAAGATCTTGGAAAATTAGTGCATTAGCAACTGGTCCCTTAACAATAGAACCCGCCATAGCAAGTCGTCCAATAACTGCACCACCACTACCTAAACCTGAAGAAAAAATCCCTCCTGCACCACCACCACCACAAGCTGTTAGCGCGAGTAGACTTGAACCTAGTAAAAGGGTAACTTTGGCATTTTGAAATTTTAATTTTCTTGCATCATTTAAGGCTGCCTCAACTTCATTTTTTGAGGCCTTACTTTCAGCAAGAAGAAAACCATCCATATCAACACCTACATAATAGGTAAATTATAACATATTTCTTTGGTTTTAGTAAAACATAAAAAGATGGAAAATAAAGTGATTAAAATCACCTAAATTAAAATTTTTGATTATTAAAAATATAACCTTGGAAATTAAATTAAGTGTTCAATAAAGATTTTAATTCTTTATAAACCTTTTCTATATTCATCTCTAAATTTCCGGTTTCACTAGACCAAATGATGTTGCTTAATTTTAATTCACTAATTAACCTTGTGACTGTTTCTCTTGAAATACCGGCAAAAGAACCAATCGCATTATGAGATAATCCTTTTTCAAGAACCATCACAGTTGGGTTTGTCTTGTCAATTGATGAAAGACGGACCATCTGAAGCAACAATCTTTTCCTAGCATTAGCGGTAGCAAGGCTAAAAATTTGTTGATTGGATCTTCTTACTATTCTTGTAAATTTGACTAACAAAGATCTACAAAAATCAGCATCCTCCAAAATATTATTTCTAAAAAAGGTATAGTTTATGATACCTAGTTTAACATTGCCTAAAGAAATTACAGAGGCAGATCTTTTTGATCCATCGATTGCAGACATTTCACCAAAACTTCCTCCAGATTTTACAAGCTCAAGACCAACAATTTTTCCATCTTCTGCAAGTTGGGTAATGATTACAGAGCCTTCTAGGATTACATAAACATGCTTTGTGTCATCACCATGGTTTAAAATCGTTGTGTCAGATGGAACATTTTTGATATGTATATTATTAGAGATGTTTTCAATTAACTCTTTGTTGCAACGTTTAAAAACCTCAACTTTTTGCAACCCTTCCAACATTTCAAATACCCTTATGATAAAATTTATGCATCATATCTAAACCAAAAATTATTTTGACGTTGCCTCATAAACTCCTTCCCAATTTTCTGGTAAACCTGTTATTTGAAGCTCTGTTATTCTTTCCTTCATCAAAGAAGAGAAATCTTTCATTTGTTTGTTTATATTACTTAAGTTATCAAGCTCAGACAATGCTTTTTTTAAATCACCTTCCCTGAAAGCTTGTAAATATTTTTTTACACATTGTTTTTCATCACTAGAAATTTTTTCTGATGCTAATCCAAAAATTATTTCAGGATCCTTTTTACCCTTAACCCTTATTTTATCAATTTCAACGATATTATCTAATATTTCTTCATTACTTTCCTCCAGTTCATCAACTGTATAACTTGATAAAACTGCTGTCATACCATAAGTTTTGGTCTGACCTTCAAGCCTTGACGAAAGATTAACAACATCACCAAGAACTGTATAATCAAACCTTTGATCAGATCCCATATTCCCAACAACGCAATATCCAGTACCCAATCCAACTCCAATTTTTAGATCAAACTGAGACTTACCACTATCTTTCAACTCTTGATTAACTCTTTCCATAGTTAAAATCATTCTTCTAGCAGCCTCGACAGCATTACAGGCATGTTTGCCATCTTCAAGCGGCGCATTCCAAAACGCCATTATGCAATCACCCATATATTTATCAATTGTCCCATTACATTCTAAAACGTCTTTAGTAAGGCTAGTAAGTAAAATATTAATTATTTCTGTTAGTTTTTCAGGTGTATCTTTTAGAGCTTCTGATATAGTTGTAAAACCTCTCACGTCGCAAAACATGATTGTCATTTTTCTTCTTTCACCTCCTAATTTTAGCTTTTCAGGATCAGCAATTAAAGTATCAACCATTGCCGGGGAAAGATATTGACCGAATGCACCTTTTATTTGCCTTTTTTGCCGGCCTTCAGTTAAATAAGCATGACCACCTGCTGCAACGTAAGAGATTATAAAAGTTGGCAAACCAAGTAAAAAATTTAAGTAATAGCCTTCAGTCCAAAAATAAAAGCTGAAACCACTTAGGCAAATATTAGCACCAAGGCCAAGTAAAAGTGTTAAAGTTGGCCTCCAAGATGCAGAAACAGCAACACTAATAATGGTCATTATGATCACTATTAAAATTTTATGAGAATTTGGAGGGTTTGAAACCCAATTGTCTTGAATAAGATTATCAAGAAGATTGGCATGAATTTCAACTCCTGGTGTCTGTCTTGCATTAAATCTTGTAAAAGGTGTAGGAAATGAATCTTGTTGACTTTTTTGGACATCAGCTGATGCCTTCGCATCCAAACCAATTAAAACAATTTTATCCTTCAAAAAACCCTCTGGCACGCCATCCTCAATGAACAATTGATAATAACTTAAATATGGGAAGGTATGATCAGGTCCGGCATATCTTAAAATCCTGCTTTGCGGTATTATCTTACCAATTTCAATTTTAGAACCTAGGGATGAAAGTGTATTAGGATAATCTGGATAATAAGGGTGATATCTAATTACTCTATCTGCATCCATATCAACACCAGCTAAACCAACCTCTGCTCCATATTCCTCAAATAAAGGTAAAGGCCTTGATTCAATAATGCCGCTAATGTAGTCATTTTGAACTTCAGATAAATCAGAAGCTAGAATTACTCTTTGTGCCCTTCCAATTGCTTCAGCAAAATAGAGGTCCATTTCTTCTTCTGAAGTTTCGGAAAAAATTACATCAAATATTATTTGACTTGCACCATATTGATCTAAAATATCAACTAAATCGCCGTGTATCCATCTTGGCCATGGCCATCTTCCAACAGATTCATCCAAAGCTGAAAAAGAGCTGTCATCTATACCAACAACAACAATTTCTCCAGAAGTTTTTTCTGAAGCTAAAAAATAATTTAAAACATCTATACTAATTCTCTGGAGAGCGCCATTTAGAATAAAAACTGTTAAAACAGCACCTACAATTGATGAAAGTAAGGCAATATAAAACTGCTTACCTACTAAATTCATTAAAAGAATACCCTGTACTTATAAGAAATTTTGTGATCATTACTGTCATCAAATCCACCAGAAACACCAAGGGACATCTGTCCATTAGTATCTTTTAAGCCCCTAACAAACTTAAAATCATAAAGATCTTGATCAAATGGCACCCCCATAGCAGTTCTTACTAATGACTGTTCTGACTTAATACGGCCAGACAAAATACCTCCATAAGCTGATCTAGTAAAACCAAAGTATAATAATGTTTCAGGGAGATTTACAACTCGGCCATATAATCCACCTTGATCAAAGTTTGGATGATTTATTTCATCTGCTTCCCAAATCTGAATTCCTGATGAAAAAGACCAATTGTTAATAAATGATTTTTCAATTGTTATTCCAGTTGAAATAAAGTCAGCCGCAGCAAAATCACTGCTGGCATTTAATAATTCATTAACGTTAGGATTTTCATATTTATCAAGCGTAAAATTTTCTAATAGGTCCGCATTCCATTGTTCTCTTAAAACTTTATAAATTGGATTATTATAAATTTCAAAAACGTCGTGATATGCAAATAAATGAAGATTATTGTTTAGTTTTCTAGAAAGCCTCAAAGAACCTTGGGTTATTCTGCCACCTGGGTTCATAAATTCAAAACGGGTAGGAACACCTGCAGTATCTTCTATTGACAATGAAGCCTGGCTTAATGGATGATAATCTTCAATATATGCGATACGTACATTATTATCTCCAAAACGAGAAGAAATACCTACTGAAGGCTTTATGAAATTTTTATCTGCATTAGATAAAAATGGTGTCTGTGAAGTTCCATTTAATAGTAATGATTGATCAAAATCATGTTGATAATTATATCCTCTCAATCTAATAAAGGCTTTTCCATTACTGATTTTTCTTTCGAGAGCTCCGGTGTAAATAAAATCGTATTCGGTATTATCTATGTTTTCATTTCGAGTTGAATAATTACCTCTAGTTAAAGCCAAGTCGGTACAATTACCACCAGATGGATGGTTTACTAAATAGTTTGAAGATGCATTTCTATTAGATGCTTCTATGCTCCAAGAAAGAATTCCATAATCAGTTTCCCTTCCTAACTCAGCAAAACCACCTTCAAAAGCTGATGTTTCCTGATTATCTTTTCCTCTACAACCTCCCTCAACTATAATATCAACATTTGCATCACCAGCTTCAAATCCAAGGTGAAAAAGTCTTGTAAACTCATCAACTCTTTTTGATGCTCCATAATCTAAACGAAGGGTATTATCTCTTACAGGATAGGAACTGTCAGAATAAAAAGGGACTATATTAGCTGTAAAGAATTTATTTACATCAAAGTTTTCACGCCAACCTAAACCCATAAATCCAAGAGCAGCTATAGAATTATCAGTATCATCAGTTGGATTGTAAGAATCTCTCTGTACACCAAAAGCACCTATGTCATATAGATAACTATACTCTTTATCTCCTTCGACTGTTCTACCATTTTTACCAAATTTATAGGACAAATCGTAATCTTCAGCACCTGCAGCTATTCCGTATTCTGTATAACCATACTCGCCTTGCTTAAGTATTACATCCGCTGCATCTCTTCGAGAACCAAAGGTCTGGCTGTCCAAAATAAAACCAACTATATATTTTGAGTTTCTTTCTAAATTACTTTCTGCAGTAGCTGCATCAAATAAATAACTACCAGCCCATGCTGTTTTTTTAGTTTTAATTGAAGCCTCAAGAGCTTGCATTGGCAAACCAACTTCTAAAAACCTTCTTCCAACATTTGCACCACCTTGTTGATCGTTCGCAAGCTGCCCATAAGTTCTTTCACTTCCAGATTTTTCTTTTACTTTCTCAGCTTGTGATATTGCTTTCTCAGTTTGAAAAAGACCCGCATGTATCTGAGACGCAATTATATTTGGAAGTGGATCATTTGGATCTAAACTTTCTGCCATTTCAAGTTGACGAAAAGCAATTTCAGGTTCACCAGCATGAAGATGCGCAACTGCTAAAAATGCATATGCTCTGGAATAATTTCTTTCCAAAGATGTAGCATCTATAAGTAACGACAAAGCTTCATCAGGATTGCCTTTTTTTAGCTCATTAATTCCAGCAGCAGTGTAAGCTTCAAAATCTGCATCTCCACTCTCAAAAAGAGTTTCCAAAGCTTGAGAGGTTTCAAATAAATTATTTCTTAAACTATAAAATTCAGCTTTACGAGCAATTGTTGAGAGATTTTTTGAATCTAATACTTCTGCTTTTTGCAACCAAAAATTTGCTTCATCATATTTGCCAATTGTCATTGATACTGATGCAAGCTTTAGTAAAGGCAATAACCAATGTTCTGCTAAAATATGAGCAGACTTATAATATTGATATGCTTGATCTAAATTTCCAGCAGCCTCTTCAATCTCACCAAGAGCATATGGGAGGTGAACTGACTTAGTATCCAGCTTGAGTAATTCAAATGCTAAATCTCTTGCATCATCAATTTTACCAAGTGAAGTTAGTTGTTTCACTCTAATAAAATTACTTGAAAAATTGTTTTCTAAATTAGCTAAAATATTTGTTGCCTGTTTATCTTCTCCTAGAGCTAACAAGCACTCAACTTTTAAAAGATCTAACCAATTTGTCCATTCTTTCGGCCAATTATCTGGGGGAGTGAAGTCAAGGATTTTTCCAATTTCATCATTATTGGCAAAACCAACTAATTTGTATAATCCTTGAGGAATTTTTTTATGTTTTTTAGGTAAAATCCCTTTTTTGAGACTTTTTGCTAACAAACTATCACTACTTTTAAAATTTTCCGAACCTGCTCCAAGTCTCCTTATAATTGACCTTGATTCATCTGAAAATATTTCAATGGGTAAGTATGCTAGAGGCTCTACACGATATCTATATACAAATTGTAAGTACTCTTTTGGATTTACTAATTTGACTAAAGTGATTTGACCAGATTTACTTACAGAAGCGACAGATCCTGATTCAACACTTTTATTATCCCCACTCGAAGATGCAAGTTGAATTGCACCTTCCATAACTGCGAGTGATGACTCTCCATTATCATCAACTTCTACAACCCACTCTGTCCCTCTTATAGAAGCGACCGCATTGGGCGCATTGATTTTTAATTCTACAGGCTTTTTGTTAGTCTTTGACCAAAGTTTTCCAAGTTTAAGTTTTACTTCAGATTTTTTTTCTTTTGATTTTAAAAGTAATTCAGAATTCTTAGCAATTCTTGTCTGGGTTTTATTAGGCAAAACAAGAGCAGCAGAAGCAGAAGGCCCTGTTCTAATCCAAGTCCCAGAATTAATTTTTTGAGGAGGTGAAGCCTTTTGCCAATTTTTTTGGTCAGTTGATAATTCAACTATTCCTTTAACCGACAATATCTCGAATTCATCTGCAAATGATAATAAAGGAAAAAAAATTATAAATAATATTATAAATAAAAATTTATGAAATCTTAGTGTTAAAGTCATAAACTGATTTCCCTCTGTAAAATAAATTAAATAATTTATTTAAATTTTTAAAGACGCCTGATTAAAATCTATTTTAAATTTAATAAATAGTAAATATTATATATTATATTTAAATGAATTGTTTTTAAAAACTCAAATTAAACAGAATATTTTTTCAAATTATCATTATAATAATTCACTAAGTAAGACCACTCTCTTTTCAATAATCGACAACTCAGCAGCTTGTCCTATAGCTACTGCTTTAAGACCATCATCCAAAGAAACTTCAGCTTCAGAATTCTTTTGGATTGCTTTTATAAACTTCTTATGCTCATAAAATGTTGAACCATGATGACTCCCAGCGTTGAGAATGTCTTTATCAACAACAACTGTTTCTGAGTGAATTTTGTCTTCTCCTCTGAGTCCAATTGAAAGTTCAGAAGAGTTTTTGCCAGAAGAATCTGATGGGACAAAAGTTTCAATTTTACCTTTATCTCCTACTCCACATATCTCTTCTTGAAAATATGAATTTTCAGCAAACATACATAGATCAAGATTTGCCCTAACTCCATTCTCAAAATCAACAACCACAAATGCATTATCAATAATGTCTGGTTTCTCCCCATTATAATTCTCTTCAAGGTGATTTGAGTCTTGACCACCAGATGCAAAAACACTAATTGCTTCGCTTTTCGAGATCAACCTCATTAAATCAAAAAAATGACAACATTTTTCAACCATTGTGCCGCCAGTATTTCTTGAAAATCTATTCCAATCATTTACTTTAACAAGAAAAGGAAATCTATGTTCCCTGATAGACAACATTTTTAAGTCCCCAATAGTACCTTTATTAACCTCTTCAATTAATCTGGCGACAGGCGGCATATATCTATATTCCATTGCTGTCCAAATAATGCCAGGATAATTTTTTGCTAGTTTCTTAAATTTTTTACAGTCATCAACTGTCGTACATAAGGGCTTTTCGACTAAGAGATGTGCATTAGTATTCAATAAATCTTTCAATATATTGAAGTGTGTAAAGTTTGGTGTGGCTAAAATATATGAATCTGCAATTCCAGCTTGTATCAGATCGATATGACTCTCAAATATATTAACTTTGTTTTTAAATAATTTTTTACTTTGATTTATTGATTTTTCGTGATTGTCACAAATTGCAACTACTTCGGCATTATCAATGAGGTTAATATTTTTTATATGTTCCTGGCCCATGGTTCCTGACCCAACAATTGCATATTTTACATTACTCATTTACCCAAACTTTCTTTTAAAGATTTCTTTTAATCAACTAATAATAAACTTGAATTAATGTTTAGTTAATAGTTTTATATGACTTTATTTATAAATACAGATTAAGGAGACTTGAATTAGACTTTTAATCAAAATCTATAATATTTTAGAATCTTTAAATTCTTTTGTTCTTAAAATAGGAAGAAATTTAGCGTGGATAGCTATATTCTTGATGGTGATTGTTATCTTACTTCAAGTTTTTTTTCGTTATGTTCTAAATAATGCTTTACCTTGGCCAGATGAATTAGCACGTTTTTTGATGCTATGGATGACAGGTTTCATAGCACCGTCAGCTTACAGATGGGGAGGATTTGTGTCTATTGAAATGCTCCCACAACTACTTCCAAGATTTCTTGAAAATATCCTAATTATTTCATTGCTAGTTCTATCTTTAGTCATACTATTAATTGGTTTTCAGTTAGGTTTGCAACATATTAATATAGGTTGGATTTTTAATTCATCGTCATTAAAAATTCCTCTTGATTTAATTGGAGGTGAGCAAAAATCAATAAAACTTGCTTGGATGTATATGTCGCTTCCAGTAGGAATTTTCCTTCTGATTTTAGTAAATATTGAATTAATAATAAAAAAAATAATCTTAACTTTTAATAGCGAGATTAATTTACCAAAAGACAAATATAAAGAGTATTTAGGGGTTTAAAATGCTTGTATGGTTTTTACCACTATTCTTGATTTTTCTTTTAGTTGGACTTCCAGTATTTTTTAGTCTTTTAGCTGCCCCAGGTATTTTATTATGGCTTAACGGTCAAGCTAGAGATGCGGCTATGCTTTACAGGAATATTTATAATGGCATAGACAGTTTTCCTTTAATGGCAATACCTTTTTTTATGTTGGCTGGCGAATTAATGAATAGAGGAGGAATAACATTAAGGCTTGTGGAATTTAGCCAGGCAATGATGGGACATTTACGAGGCGGACTTGCTCATGTGAACATTTTATCATCTATACTGTTTGCTGGATTATCTGGGTCTGCAGTGGCTGATACATCAGCAATAGGTTCAATGCTAATACCCGCAATGGAAAAACAAGGATATTCAAAAAAGTTTGCTGCAGCTATTACTGCTGCAAGTTCTGTTATCGGCCCAATTATACCTCCATCAGGTATAATGATTATTTATGCATACGTTATGGGCGAAAGCGTTGCTGCCTTGTTTTTAGCTGGAATTGTTCCGGGCGTGTTGGTCGGAATTAGTCTAATGATAGTAGTAAGATTAATGGCAGACAGATATAAATTCCCACCAGCAACATCTAAATATTCTTGGGGTGAAAGAGGAAAAGCATCTCTGAAAGCTTTTTTCCCACTTATGACACCCGTTATTATACTGGGAGGGATTTTAGGAGGAATATTTACCCCAACTGAAGCATCTGCTGTTGCTGCTGCTTATGCACTTTTTATAGGTCTATTTGTTATAAAAAGTTTAGAATTTAAAGATGTACCAAAAGTTTTTCAAAAAGCAGCATTAGTTTCATCTGTTGTTCTACTTTTAGTTGGTGCTGCAATGGCTTTTAAAACTGTTGTAAGTTTGTCTCATGCCCCAGAGCATTTAGCTGATTTTGTTTTGTCTTTAAGTGACAACCCATATATTCTTCTTTTTTTAATTAACATACTGCTTTTTGTAGTAGGAATGTTCCTTGATGCAGGACCTGCAATTATTATTTTAGGTCCTATTTTAGGACCAGTGTTTACAGACTTAGGTGTTCACCCTGTTCACTTTGCAATAATAATGTCGGTGAATTTAACGGTTGGTCTAGCAACACCTCCAATGGGATTAGTTTTATTTGTTGCATCTTCAGTTTCTGGAGAAAGGGTTGAGACAATTGCTAAAGCAATATTACCTTTCTTAGCGGTTGAAATTATAGTGATTTTTTTAATTACTTATTTCCCATCATTATCAATGACAATTCCATTGTTGACAGGCTTTGCTAAATAAGATTTTATCATTAGAATAAAAATAAATTAATAAGTTTGATACTATAAAAATATCTGATATTTTTTAGATCATATGTTAAAACAAAGGGAGGTATTCTTGTTTTTAAATAAAATTTTAAAATCTTTTTTTATTATTTCGACTATTTTTAGTCTCTCAATTGCAGCTAATGCTGCAGATTATAATTTGAGAATGACAATGAATTCTAATGATCAAGATGAAGACTATGATGGATCAATAGTTTTCAAGAACTATGTTGAATCAGCTTCAAATGGTGCAATTTCAGTTGAGCTATTTGTTGGCACACAACTTTGTTCCAAAGGAGCTGAGTGCCTACAAGGTGTATCTGATGGAAGCATAGATATTTATATTTCAACTTCCGGTGGTGCTGCAGGTGTGTTTCCATATGTTCAGGTTCTTGATTTACCATATTTAATGGCTGATGACAGAATTGCAGAGGATGTTATGCAAAGTGATTTTGTAAGAACAGTGAGATCCATGGCTCTTAAAGACTCAGGGGATACAATTAGGCTAATGACAATTGGTAATACAGGTGGATGGAGAAATTTTGCAAACACCAAAAGACAAATTGCAGAGCCATCTGATATGAAGGGACTAAAAATAAGAACAGTTGTAGCTGACTTGCCTCAAGTATTAGTTAAAGCCTTAGGTGCATCTCCAACACCAATCCCATGGCCAGAGTTATTTACTTCATTTCAAACAGGTGTTGTTGAGGGCTCAAAAAATGGAATTACTGACATTATGAATATGAAATTTCCTGATGCAGGACTTCAGTATGTAACGCTTGATGGCCATGCGTATATGGGAGCTTTATGGTGGATGAATAATGCTAAGTATCAATCAATGCCAAAAGATCTTCAGAGAGTTATTACTGATGGTTTTTATGCATTACAACAAGCAACTTTTGCTTCACCAAAGAGAAAGTCAATTCAAGCATATGAAGATTTTGTTGCAGGAGGAGGTAATTTATATGTTCCTTCACCAGCTCAAAAGGCAATGTTCAAAGAGGCGGCTTCTCCTGTTTATGATTGGTTTAAAACTAACGTAAAGGGCGGACCTGAAGTATTTGATGCATTGACTTCTGCAGTAGCAGATGCAGAGGGCAGAATGTCAGACGCTTACAGTAAAGATTTAAATTAAATCTTTTTTAAAGGGGGCAGTTTTTTGCCCCCTTTGTTTATTGAAATGGATATATCCAAGCCTTGTAATCATCAATCAGTATATGAGCTTTCTCAATCTCTTCAGGTGTCATTTTTTTTATAACCTCTTCCTGGGATATAGCAGCATCAGGGTCACCGCCAATTGCAGACAAAACGTACCAAGTATATGCCCTAATCAGATCAGGTGCAGGCAAACCTCTACCAATTTCGTAATACCATCCAATACCAGATTGAGCACCAGGATGCCCCTTCAAAGACGCGCGCAAATACCATTCAAATGCTCGAACATCGTCTCTTTCAACACCAAGGCCCATTGCATACATTACTCCTATAAGCTCCTCTGCTTCTGCGTTTCCAGATCTTGCAGCTGGAAGCAACTCTTGCATTGCTTCCTTGAACTTTCCCTCTTCCATAAGATCTCTAGCATTTTCGAGTTCTGCAAAAGCAACTACAGGAATAAAAATCAAAAAAATAAAAATATTCTTAAACATTTTTTAACCTTTCAGAGTATATTTATAGTATTTTTGAGCCTAAACCAATCTCATTCATTAGAATTACCTAAACCGTTAGAAAAAAGTGATTTTCATTACTCAGATCCCAAGAAAGCAAAACTAGGGAGTTTATTATTTTATGACAAAATACTCTCGGGAAATCAGAATATATCATGCGGCACATGTCATCATCATGATTTTGGAAGCTCAGATGGACTAGCATTAGGTATTGGAGAAGGAGGAAATGGTGTTGGACCTAATAGAGATGCAGGAACAGGAATTCATAAAATAAAGAAAAGAGTTCCAAGAAATTCTCTAGCATTATGGAACTTAGGCGCAAAAGAAATAAATACCCTTCTTCATGACGGAAGCATAAGCATCTCAAATATTTATGGCAATGAATTTAACACCCCTGCTCAAGAGTGGCTTCCGCCAAATTTAGATAATATTCTTGCAGTTCAAGCTTTATTCCCAATGACAAAACAATTTGAAATGGCAGGAAACTTTGGAGAAAATGAGATAATTGGATTAGCGCATAGAAAAATTGATACAGCATGGCCCGCGATAACAAATAGAATTAGATCTAATCAAAAATACGTTGAACTTTTTAAATATGCTTTTGAAGATATTGACGATTTTAGAGATATAGAAATTTCTCATATAGTAAATTCTATAGCAGCATTTATTATTTCTGAATGGGCGTCTTATGATACACCATTTGATGATTATTTAAGAGGTAATGCCTTAGCACTTACAAGTAACCAATTAAAAGGTATGAAATTGTTTTATGGTAAAGCAAATTGCTCTACTTGCCATTCAGGTTCTCTTTTCACTGATCAAAACTTTTATTCAATTGCTTTGCCGCAATTTGGACCAGGAAGAACAAGATTATTCGATCCTTATACAAGAGACGTAGGAAGAATGGCTGAAAGTGATAACTTGAACGACATGTATAAGTTTAGAACCCCTACTTTAAGAAACATTACCCTTACCGCACCATATGGCCATAATGGAGCATATCCAACTATAAAAGAAATTATAAAACATCATTTAGACCCTATAGTTATGTATAATAAATGGACACCAGATAAAGCAAATCTTACACAAGCACCTTGGCTTGAAACTATTGACTTTGTTGTATTTAAAGACAAAAGAGAGAAACGTAGACTACTCTCCAGAATTGACATTGATAAGGTTCAACTCGAGGACATTGAAATCGATTACATAATAGACTTTTTAAATACTCTTACTGACAAAAATGGCAATAATCGACCGATTGGAAGACCAGAGAGTGTTCCAAGCGGCTTGCCTGTAGATTAAAAATGAAAAAAGTTTTAATAACTGGTGTCTCAGTAATTGATTTTATATTTCAAATAGATGCAATACCAAAAAATTTTGAGAAATATAGAGCAAACAATGCATCTATATCAGGTGGTGGAGTTGCAGCTAATGCGGCTGTTGCTATTGCTAAATTGAATGGTAAGCCATCACTAGTATCTAGAATAGGCAAGGATGAAATAGGTTTAATGATCGAAAATGGATTAATTAAAGAAAATGTTAATTTAGATAATTTAATTATTTTTGATGATCATAAGTCTTCATTTTCTTCTGTTTATATTAATAAAAATGGTGATCGGCAGGTAATGAATTATAGAGATCATACTTTACCAGTTGATGCATCAATGATCGCAAATATAAAAGAACATGACGCATATTTAGTAGATTCAAGATGGAAAGAAGGTGCATTACAAACTTTAAAGTTAGCTAAGAAAAATTGCGCTCCTGGAATAGTAGATGCTGAGGAGACAGTAACTCAAGAGATTATTAATGAAGCATCACATATTGCTTTCTCAATGAATGGCCTAAAAGTATTTACAAAAATTGAAAATAAATTTGAGGCTCTTAAATCAATAAAAAATATTTCCTCAGCTTGGGTCTGCGTTACTGACGGAGAAAATGGAGTTTACTATTTAAAAGATAATAAATTAGAACATATACCAGCCAAAAAAATTACGGTTAAAGATACGCTTGGAGCTGGAGATGTTTGGCATGGAGCTTTTGCTTTAAGTCTTGCTGAAGGCAATGATGAAGTTAATGCAATAAAATTTGCTAATAGTGCCGCAACTCTTAAATGTAAATTTTTTGGTGGAAGAGATGGTTTTCCAAATAGACAGCAAGTAGATCAATTTTTAATGGAGTATAAATAATGCAACTAAGTCCTGGCAAACTACAAGGAATGAAAAGACTATCCGACAAAAACGGTATATTTAAAATGACAGCAGTAGATCAAAGACCGCCTATCAAAAAACCAATAGCTGAATTTTTGAAAACTCAAGAGGCTCCATGGGTAGAAGTTGCAAAATTCAAAAGTCTGCTTATTGAAAGTCTTCAAGATAGCAGTTCTGCACTTTTACTTGATCCGCATTTTGCTATTCCATCTTCTATGGATATTCTTGACTCTAAAAAGGGGTTGGTAGTGACTTTAGAAGATTCAATTTTTTCTGATACAAAAGGGGGAAGAATTTCAAGTAGCATTGATCATTGGTCTGTATCAAAAATTAAAAGAATGGGTGCAGATGCTGTTAAAGTATTAGCTTGGTATCGACCTGATGCTGAAAGAAAAGTTCTTCAAGCTCAACAGGATTATGTTCAAAAAGTAGGAGAAGAATGCTTCAAATATGATATACTTTTTCTTTTTGAATTATTAGTCTACCCCCTTTCAAAAGATAAGCATCAAACGAAAGATTATGTGGAAATGAAAAATAAAAAAACAGAACATGTGCTTAAGTCTGTTGAAGAATTTTCAAATCATAAATATGGGGTTGATGTTTTCAAATTAGAAAGCCCCGTAAATGCAAGTGAGATTTCTAATAATGATATTAATGTATTTAACGAAATGGGGAAGTTAGCAGGAAGACCTTGGGTTATGCTTTCAGCAGGCGCAGGAAAAGAAGATTTTAAAAAAGTTTTGGAACTGGCTTTTAAAGCAGGATGCTCAGGCTTTCTTGCTGGGAGAGCTATTTGGTTAGATGCATTTTTAAATTATCCAAATTGGGATATCATTAAACAACAACTATTAGGTCCATCAAATGACTATCTCAAGGAAATTGGCAAAATTGCTGACAATAATGCTTTGGCTTGGAATGAGCATAAATGCTATGGCAAGAGTGGTAGTAGTTTTCCTTTCAATAATTATGAATTCAGAACGCAATATAGAGAGATAAATTAGAATGAAGATTGGAGTACTAGCTCTTGGCAGAGCAACTTTCGATATTGAATTTGCTAATCAGAAATTATCTGAATGCATAAGTTTTTTAAAAAAAACATCTTATTCAATAATAGGTGGTGATGAAATCTTACTAGAGAGTGATACAACACAAAATGAATCAGAACGTCTTCAAAATGAAAATGTTGACTTTGTTATTATTATACAAGTCACCTTTACAGATGCTCTTATGACTGTGCAAATTGCAAATAAGTTTAAAGATAATTTTGGAATTTGGGCTATACCAGAGCCAAGATTAGGCGAGAGACTTAGATTAAATTCATTTTGTGGGTTAAATCTAGCTTCACATGCGCTAAGCCTAAATAATATGCTGGTAAATTGGATTTTTGAAGATCCATTAATTATTCAACCCAGTATATTTGATGCTTTTGTTAAAAAAAGATTATCTAAAAATAAACCAAAAATTGTAGAATATGGGGTTACATCTGATAGAGCAAAACAAATCAAAAATAAAATAAAAGAATTTAAAATTGCAAAGATTGGAGAACATCCAGAAGGGTTTGATACTTGTAAATATAATAAAGATGAGGTCAAAAAACTTACTGGAATATCAATTTATGAATTTACTCTCAATGAACTATTTAAAGAGGCCAAATCAATTAATAAAAAAGAAATTAATAACTTGCATAAAAAAGTTAAAAGTCAAATTTCATCACTTGATAACGTTGATCCTAAAGAACTTGATTTATCCCTCCGCCTAAAATCATCGTTAGATAAAATTAGGGAAAAAGAGAAATTTAATTCTTTCGCAATAAGATGCTGGCCAGAAACGTTTACAGAGTATGGTGGTGCCATCTGTGCGCCTGTATCAATGTTAAGTGAAAATAAAATACCCTGTGCATGTGAAGCAGATATATATGGTTCAATAACTCAAATAGTTCTTCAGGAAGTCTCTGGTTCGCAGGTATTTCTGACTGATCTTGTAGATATTGATATTAATGATAATACAGGAGTAGTATGGCATTGCGGACAAGCGCCAATATCAATGTGTGATGAAGAAATTAAACCAGAAGCCACAATTCATACAAATCGAAAAATGCCATTATTATTTCAGTTTCCTCTAAAAAGAGGTGTGGTTACACTAATGAGAATTTCAAAATCATTTGGCAAGCAAAAGATGGTCATCTCTAAAGGAGAAATGCTAAAAAGAGATATGGCATTTACTGGCACTTCTGGTGTAATTAAATTTGATAAAAATGCAGAAGATGTATTAAATGATATCATTAATTCTGGTTTAGAGCATCATATGGCTCTCTCATACGGAGACCATACCCAACTTCTTAAAGAAGTTGCATCAACTATGGAACTTCCAGTACAAGAGATTTAAGGAAAATAAATGATTTTAATTACTGAATTTATGGATGAAGAAGCAATTGATTTTTTAAGATCAAAATATGAAGTTGTATATGATAAGGAACTTGCAAACAAACAACAGGATATTCCTAATAAAATGAAAGATATTAAAGCTCTTATTGTTCGAAATCGAACGAAAGTTTCAAAAAATCTTTTAGAAAAATCTCCAAACCTATCCTGTGTAGGAAGACTTGGTGTTGGATTAGATAATATTGACCTAACAGCGTGTAGGGAAAAAAACATTCATGTATATCCTGCAACAGGTGCGAACACAAATAGTGTTGTTGAGTATGTTTTAACTACTGCTTTGGTATTATTAAGAGGAGCATTTAATAAAAACCATCAAATGATTGCTGGCGCATGGCCTAGAGAAGAGAGTTCAGGTAATGAAATTTCTGGTAAAACACTTGGACTTGTTGGTTTTGGCGAAATCGCTCAAAAAACCTCAATATTGGCAAAAAGTTTTAATATGAAAATTATAGCTTACGATCCTTTTATTGAAGAAACATCAAATCTATGGAATGGAGTTACTAAAGTATCATTGGATGAACTTTTAAGATCATCAGATGTAGTCAGTATTCATACTCCTCTTAATGAAAATACTCATCACCTAATAAATTCTGAAAATTTAAAGCTTTTAAAACAATCTTCCGTAATTATAAATGCAGCAAGAGGTGGTGTCGTAGATGACAAAGCCCTTGCAAAACTATTAAGAGGAAACAAAATAAAAGGTGCTGCTCTTGATGTATTTGAAACAGAGCCAATGGATCAGTCTTCAGGCGATTATTTTAAAGGTTTGGACAATGTTATTCTTACTCCTCATATAGGGGGCGTAACCTACGAAGCAAATCAACAAGTGAGTTCAATGATTGCTAAAAAAGTTGATGAACACCTATCAAATTTATAACAACTTAATAGATTTTGAACCAACAATATCACCACTTAGATTATAAATTTCAGAATTAAAATGTTTAGCTAACTTTTTAGATATTTTATAATTTAGTAATTTTAAAACTTGCCCTAAAGCAAATTCTACCGCCCTTCTTGAGCCGTCTCTACACTTCAAAACTAATCCTAATCCTAAGTCATTTAGTGAGCAGAAATATACTGCTTCAGCACCCATTTTTGGTGTTATTTTGTTCCCTAAGGTCTCGGCTATCGCAGTACAAATTCTATTATCACCTGCTATAAAGAAAGGCTCCTTACATATAGCATTAGCAATTAATCTTTTACCATTTCGCAAGCTATCTGGAAGTTTTTTATCATCAGCAAATCGAGCTAACGCTCGACCCCAAATTTTTAAAGGAGCACTGAAAGCTGGCACCCCACAACCATCAACACCATATGGGTAATCAAGAATATTTTTATTAGTAAGAAAATTTATTGTCTCTACTATTTTTTTTTGCACAGGATGATCTAATCTTTCATATCCCTTTAGATCAGCGTTGAGTAATTTACAAAGCAAAAGCATACCAGAATGTTTGCCACTGCAATTACTTTGAAGTGTTGAGGGTTGTGTATATTTTCTTACCTGATTTATAAATTCATTTTTTTCAAGAGACCAGTGAGGCCCACAAATTAAATTTTCATGAGATAAGCCATTTTTTTTCAAAATTTTTTCTACAATATTGATATGTTCTTTTTGCCCGTTATGACTTGAGCAAATTACAGAGTATTCCTTCTCCGAAATTTCAGGGTTCATTGAAGATAAAGTTAAACACTGAAAAAGTTTTGTTGCTGAACGAGGGTAAACTATTCGCTCTAAATCTCCAATAGCAACTATAGGTTTGCCATTAGTATCACTTAAAACAATATCAACCAGATGCTCACTTTCTATTCCTGAACCTCTTGAAAAAAAAACAGAAAGAGGTTCACTTGAAGAAAATGGTAGTGTTATATTTTGCAAAGAAACAATCTCAAGCTTAGTTAATTTAATATTGATAGATGATAAAAGTTTTTAATATCAAAACAAACAAAATTTTTCTTTTATTACTGATGTGCATTTCTCTCATTTTAAGTAATTTGAGTTTTGCACTTTGGCCAATATTCTTAGTAGAGTTTAAAGATATTTGGAAACTTACTAATACAGATGTAGGGTGGATTAGTGGATCATATTTTATTGGTTATCTTCTACTTACACCTGTATATGTTGGATTAACAGACAAATATGATGCAAAATGGATTGTTATTATAGCAAGTATCTCTGTTTGCTTAGCGTGCTTTTCACTTTGGTTTTTTGCAGTAGGTTTCTGGTCTACTTGTCTTATTTGGGGAGTTGTAGGTTCTGGTTTAGCTGGAACTTATATGCCTGGACTACAAGTTTTAAATGATCGTTTGAATATGACCGATAGAGTAAAATTAACTCCATGGTATACATCATCATTTGGCTTG
Source organism: uncultured SAR116 cluster alpha proteobacterium (assembly GCA_902539295.1). Taxonomy (GTDB): domain Bacteria; phylum Pseudomonadota; class Alphaproteobacteria; order Puniceispirillales. The sequence goes on along the minus strand of CACBIM010000017.1, from coordinate 16,644 downwards.
TCTAATGGGATCAGTTTTGCAGTAATTGGTTATCTTTTTGCTAATTTTTCATGGAAAATTGCATGTTATACAACTTCAATATCAGCCGCATTGTCGGCAATAATTATTTTATTTTTAATAACTTCTCATAATCAAAAAAAGAATATTACTGAAAGAAAGTTTTTTGATTTAAGGCCTGCATTTAAAAATAAAGAGGCTTTAGGATATATTTTTTCATATGGTACACATACTTACGAATTATTTGCATATAGAGCTTGGATATTTACCTTTCTCTTGTGGGCAAGCCTAAGAACACCAAACACTATTTCATCAGAACTAATTTCTTTGATTATTGGAATTTTCATGTTTATAGGAATGGTTTCCTCACTAATGGGTGCCAAATTTTGTTTAGACTATGGTAGAAAAAAAGTATTGATGATTATTGGATTTGCTACTTTTGTATTTTCAGTTATCTGTGCAATTTCTATTTCATTACCTATTTGGATAATAATAATTTTAGTAGGGATCTATCATGCATTTATTATGCTAGACTCTGGAGCACTTACCGCAGGCACAGTTTCTGTTGCAGATGACAATGAAAGAGGAGCAATATTAGCATTCCATTCTATTATAGGTTTTGCTGGAGGTGCAATTGCTGGTCCAATTATAGGTTTTATTCTTGATATCAATGGTGGAACTAATAATACAAGTGCTTGGATTTTTGCATTTATTTCTATGGGGTTAGGATCATTATTTGTTTTCTTAATTCAGTATCGATCTCTAGTAACAAGAATTAAAAATTAACAAGGTTTTGGCCTTTTAAACTAAGAATTTGACGTGTATCTTTTGGTTTTGCTATTTCCATTCCTAGTTCTTCAAGAATTTTTCTAATTTTTTTAACTTGATCAGCATTTGATTTTGCTAATACACCTTTTTCAAGATATATTGAATCCTCTAAGCCAACTCTAACATGACCTCCCATCATTGCAGCTTGTGTAACAAAAGGCATTTGAAATCTTCCGGCAGCTAAAACAGACCAGATATAATCATCACCGAATAATCGATCTGCAGTTTGTTTCATAAACATTACATTATCCATTTCTGGACCAATACCTCCTAAAACACCAAAAATTGATTGTACTAAGAAAGGTGGTTTAATTATTCCCGCATCAACGAAATACGATAAGTTATATAAATGACCAATATCATAACATTCATGCTCAAATTTAGTACCATGATCATCACCCAACATTTTGACAATCTTACGAACATCTCCAAAAGTATTTCGAAAAATAAAATCTTCACTTGCTTCTAAAAAAGGTTTTTCCCAATCATTCTTCCAATTCTTAAGTTTGGAAGCAGCAGGAAATAGTGCAAAATTCATAGAACCCATATTCAATGAACACATTTCAGGCTTGAATCTTAAAGGAGCTTCTAGTCTTTGCTCAACTGTCATCTCTAGACCACCTCCTGTGGTAATATTGACTACAGCGTCAGTAGATTCCTTTATTACTGGTAAAAACTTATTAAAGATATTTGGGTCTGAAGTAGGCCTTCCATTTTTTGGATCTCTAGCGTGCAAGTGTAATATTGAAGCACCAGCATTGGCTGCATCGATTGATTGTTTTGAAATTTGTTCTGGGGTTAGCGGAAGATAGTCCGACATACTTGGAACATGAATACCACCTGTAACAGCACACGTTATTATAACTTTATTATTTTTTTTTGCCATAATCTATTTTCCTATTTTAAATAAAAGGTAATTCAGTCATTGTTCCCGTATATTCTATACCATTCTTATTGACTTTAACTTTTTCACCAGACTTTAGTTTTACTGAAACTAAACATAAGCCAATATTTTTCTTAATTCTATTTGACCATATTCCACATGTCATATCACCAAGTTTTTCATTATTTACAAAAATATCATACCATACACCATGAGACTTGAATTTCTCCTCAGTGTCTAAAACAATGCCCAATTGATGTCTTTTTGGACCTTCTTGGTTAATTTTTTTTAGTTCTGATAAGCCAATAACATCTTCGGGTACATCAAGGTCGACATATTTGCCTAATCTAACTTCATACGGATTTGTATTGTCATCAGTATCACCACCCCAAGACAGCAACCCACTTTCAATACGTTCAACAGTATTTGGATATCCTGGACCTATATCCCAAGGCTTACCTGCCTCTTTAATTATATCCCAGAGTTCGTCTCCTTTTGATCCATCCATTAAATATAATTCATAACCTCCTTGTTTTGACCAACCAGATCGAACTAATAGAAGTGGTATGCCGTTTAATGAAGTCTCCTTAAAATAAAAATATTTTAAGTCTCTAACCCATTCTCCAAAAACCGAAGAAATCACATCTACCGCTTTTGGACCCTGAATAGCCATTGGAGATACATCAGGTTCTATAATATTTACATTTAAATTTCTTTCATAGGCTATAGCCCTTGCCCAAAATAGCACTTTTGAATCAGCTATAGAAAACCAAAATTTATTTTCCTCTAACTTTGATAAAATAGGGTCATTTATAATAACTCCTCTATGGTCGCATAAAGCAACATATTTTGACTGACCAATTTCCAAGTTTGAGAGATCCCTAGGAGAAAGTATCTGAGCTAATTTACAAGCATCTTTTCCAAATAATTCTACCTGTCTTTGCACACCCACATCCCACATTGAAACACCATTTATTAGTCTCCAATATTCTTTTTCAGGATCCCCGTAACCTGTTGGTAAAAACATATTATTGTAAGGATAGAAGCTTTTTACTCCATCTCTTACAGTTGCATCATAAAACGGTGATCTTTTTACTCTAGGTGTAGGTGTAAATTCAAACATAATAGTCCTTACTTGTTGATAATATGTATTACAATGTATTAATTTGATATATAGTTAATTGAATTTTAAAACAAACAAAAGGGTTGTTATGAAAATTAAAAATGGTCTAGGTATAATTGGTGGAAGTGGGATTTATGACATTGATGGTTTAGAAAACCCAAGATGGATAAAAGTAGAATCTTCATTCGGCGAACCTTCTGATGAACTTTTGTTTGGAACATTTGATGACAGGGAAGTAGTTTTCCTTCCTCGCCATGGGAGAGGACACAAAATCCCACCATCAGATATTAACTATTTAGCAAATATTGAGATTTTAAAAAAGGTAGGAGTGAAAAAAATTATTTCTTTTGGAGCAGTTGGATCTTTTAAAGAGGAATTATCTCCTGGAACATTTGTTATCATTGATCAATTTTTTGACAGAACTATAAATAGAAGAAAATCTTTCTTTGGACCTGGGCTAGCCGCTCATGTGCAATTTTCTCATCCCATATGTTCAAGAATGCAGGAAGTGCTCATACAGGCTTCCAAGAACAATAAATTAAAGGTAGTTGAAAATGGAACTTATTTAGCTATGGAAGGACCTCAATTTTCAACACTAGCTGAATCTAAAATGTATAAAAATTGTGGATTAGATGTTATAGGGATGACTAATATGCCAGAAGCTAAATTGGCGAGAGAGGCTGAAATCTGCTATGCTACCGTAGCAATGGTTACGGATTATGATTGCTGGCATCCTAGTCACGAGACAGTTAGTGTTTCAGAGATTATAAAAGTACTTACAAAAAATTCCATGAATGCTAAAAATTTACTGAAATCAACTATTCCTCTTTTATCTGCTGAAGATGAAGATATTGATTGTGATTGCAATACTGCTTTAGAAAATGCAATTATAACCGCCCCTGATGCAAGAGATCCTGAAATGTTGGAAAAACTTAAGCACATAGCTGGTAGAGTGCTAAAATAATGGATTTAGAAAAATTTATTAGAACTGTTCCAGATTTCCCAATTAAAGGAATTAATTTTTACGATATAACAACACTATTTGATAATAAAATTACCTTTAATTATATAATTCAACTATTGTCAAAAAGATATGAATCTAAAGGGCTTGATAAAATTGTTGCCATTGAAGCAAGAGGTTTTATTTTAGGATCGGCACTTGCACATAGTCTTGATTTAGGCTTTGTTCCAATTCGGAAAAAAGGAAAGTTGCCATACAAAACAATTTCAAATACATATAGTCTAGAATATGGCGAAGATACAATTGAAATTCATGTAGACGCAATAAATAGTAATGAAAAAGTTTTATTGGTTGATGATTTAATCGCCACAGGCGGAACAGCTCAAGCTTCAGCTAATTTAGTTGAACAATTAAATGGACAATTATATGAGTGCTGTTTTATCATAGATTTGCCTGAATTAGGTGGCTCAAAAAACTTAATCGATGATGGGCATAATGTTTACAGTATTCTGTCGTTGGAAGAAAAATGAAAGTTAATGGCAAATCTACACAAACTATATGGTTATCAGAAGATAAACAAAATGTTCAAATCATAGATCAAACAAAACTCCCCTTTGAATTTAAAGTAGTTACTTTGAATTGTTTTGAAGATGCCTTTAAAGCTATAAAAAACATGCTCGTCAGAGGAGCTCCGTTAATTGGTGTAACGGGTGCATATGGGGTATTTTTAGCTGCAAAAGAAAATCAAGAACTAAAATTCATTGAAGATGCTTGTGATTATTTAAATAGTGCTCGCCCTACAGCAGTAAATCTAAGTTGGGCTCTAAATAGAATGTTGCAAAAAGCATTTGATAGCAAACCATTCAACATTATTGAAAATTTATGCAATGAGGCAAATAAAATTTTAGAAGAAGACATTAATTTCTGTGAAAATATCGGGAAATATGGATGTGAAATTATAAAAGACCTTTACAATAAGAAAAAAAGACCAATTAATATTCTAACTCATTGTAATGCAGGTTGGCTGGCTACTGTAGATTGGGGGACTGCCACATCACCTATTTATAAAGCTTTTAATGATAAAATTCCTATACATGTATGGGTAGATGAAACACGACCAAGGAATCAGGGTTCTTTTCTTACATCTTGGGAATTGGGTGAACATGGAGTTTCTCATACTGTGATTGCCGATAATACTGGAGGACACCTTATGCAAAATGGTCAAGTTGACATTGTGATTGTTGGTTCTGACAGAACTACATTTACTGGTGATGTATGCAATAAAATTGGAACATATCTTAAAGCTTTATCTGCTCATGATAATAAAATTCCTTTTTATGCCGCACTCCCCTCCTCAACGATTGATTGGAATATTGAAGATGGGAAAAATATTCCTATTGAGGAAAGAAATAACGAAGAAGTATCGATGATTAGAGGTAAGAATAAGATTGGTATCATTGAAGAAATACAAATAGTACCAGACAATACAAATGTGAAGAATTATGCTTTTGATGTAACGCCAAGTAAATTTGTTACAGGAATAATCACTGAAAGAGGTGTTTGTTCAGCTTCAAAAGCATCAATTGCAAATTTATTTCCTGAAAAGGTGTAAAAATGAAAAATCTTTGGTCAGATAAAGAAGCTAAAAATTTTGTAAATTACTATTCTAAATCCGGTATTAATGAGGATTTATCATTAAGAGTTTATACATCCAGACTTTTGGGAAATGAAAAAAAACTTGTTTTACATGGCGGAGGAAATACATCAGTTAAATCTATTTCAGAAGGGTATGATGGGAAAACAATTGATATTTTATATATAAAAGGATCTGGATGGGATTTAGGCAATATTGAACCAGAAGGGTTGCCAGCAGTTCGGCTCAACGAGTTAATAAAGCTTTTAGAATTAGATCATCTCAGTGATGAGGACATGGTAAATGCACAAAGAAATAATCTTTTAAACTCAAGCGCTCCAACTCCTTCTGTTGAAACGCTACTTCACGCTTTGATACCTTATAAATTTGTCGATCACACTCACTCTGATGCTATACTTTCAATATCAGATCAAAAAAATAGTAAAGAGATAATAAGTAAAGTTTACGGAAATGATGCTTTGTTTATTCCATATATAATGCCAGGCTTTATTCTAGCTAAAAAGGCCAAAGCTTATTTAGAAAAAAACCCAAAATGCAAATTAATGATTTTAGACAAACATGGTATTTTCACTTTTGGTGATACTGCAAATTCATCATATAGCTCAATGATAAAATACGTAACTAAAGCAGAGAGATATATATCAAAAAATAAATCTAAAATCTTAATAAGATTAAAAGATAAAAAAATAAATAAAATTTTGTCACCTGAAAAATTGGCTCCTATTATAAGAGGTATTTTAAAGAATAATAAAAATTCGGATTATCATAATAATATAATTTTAAATTTTAGAACAAATAGAAAAATTATTGAATATTTAAATGGTGATAAACTGTTCATATATAGCCAAAAAGGAACTGTTACACCGGATCATGTAATTAGAACAAAAATATCTCCTCTTGTTTTAGACCTAAAAAATATAACAAATTTAAATGATTTTGAAAAAATTTTTCATAAGGAACTTAACAAATTCATCCGTAATTATAATAATTATTTTCAAGTAAACAATATTAAAGCAGGCAAAACTAAAGTTAAACTAGATAGTCTTCCAAGAATCATACTAATTAGAGGATTAGGATTATTTTCTATTGGAAGCAATTATAAAAATGCAAATATTACTGGAGATTTAGCTGAAACAAATATCAATGTAATATTAGATGCTGAAAAGATTGGAAATTACCAACCTATATCTAAAAGTGCTGCTTTCAATATGGAATATTGGTCATTAGAGCAGGCAAAACTTAAAAAAAGCATTTCAAAAGAATTTGATGGAAAAGTTGTTGTTATTACTGGTGGATCTGGTTCAATAGGATTAGCTACTGCAAAAGAATTTAAAAATCTAGGTGCAGAAGTTGTGATCCTGGATAATAACAAAGAAAATATAAAAACAGTTCCCAAATATCTAAATATTTTTAGCATTTGCTGTGATGTAACTTCAATTGAACAAATTGAACATGCCTTCAATAAAATTATTTTAAGATATGGTGGCATCGACATAGTTATTTCAAACGCTGGTGCTGCTTGGACTGGCAAAATGATAGAAGTTAGTGATAAAGACCTAAGAAAAAGCTTTGAATTAAATTTTTTCTCACACCAGTATATAGCAAAGTGTTCAGTAAAAATAATGATGAAACAAGGGATAGGCGGCTGTTTGCTTTTTAATACTTCAAAACAATCTATCAATCCTGGTGATAGTTTTGGACCCTATGGCTTACCCAAAGCAACTACGTTATTTCTGTCAAGGCAATATGCTCTAGAATATGGCAAGTTTAAAATTAGATCCAATGCAGTAAATGCTGATAGAATTCGATCTGGCATTGTTAATTCTGAGTTCATAGGAAAAAGAGCTTCAGCAAGAGGATTAAGCAAAGGTGATTATATGAGTGGAAACTTGCTAGGACAAGAAGTACTTGCAAAAAACGTTGCCAAAGCATTTGTTGATTTAGCAGGTTCAGAAGCAACAACAGGAGCAGTTTTAACAGTTGATGGAGGAAATATTTCTGCTGCTTTAAGATGAATTGGTGACCCTACGAGGACTCGAACCTCGAGCTCAGGATTAGGAATCCTGCGTTGTATCCAGTTCAACTATAGGGCCATTAAATAAATTAAAAACTTTTTAAATTATAATTTATTTTTTTGGATAAAGCTCTAATATTCTATCTTGATAAATACCCGTTACAACATGCCTTCTAACTTTCAAAGTTGGTGTCATTTGAAGATTGTCAACAGTAAAAGGTTCATCAGCTATTATAAATTTTCTAATTTTTTCAATTTGAGAAAGACCAGAATTAGCGTGATCTATAACCTCAGAAATTTTTTCTTTAATTTTTTTCTTGTCGTTATTTAGCGATTTAATAATTTCATCAGATGGAACAATTACAGCAGATAACCATGGGTGCCCATCTCCATATACCATCACTTGCTCAATCTCATTTTCAATTGCTAAAATACCTTCAACTCTCGTTGGTGCAATATTATCACCTCCAGAGTTCACAATAATTTCCTTTTTTCTACCTGTAATTTTAATATAATTATCTTCATCAAACTCAACAATATCTCCAGTGTGTAACCAACCTTTTTTAATTGCTTGTTTTGTAGCCACTTCATCATTCCAGTAGCCTTTCATTACTAAATTACCCCTAACAAGCAACTCGCCAAATTCATCAACTTGAGTTTCTACTCCTAAAACTGCTGGGCCAACTGTGTCAATTTTAATTAAATCAGGTCTATTTACAGAAATAAGAGGAGAAGCTTCGGTTTGCCCATAACCTTGCAAAATACCAACTCCAAGGCCAAGAAAAAAACTACCAACCTCATAATTCAATGCGGCTCCTCCAGATACGAAATATCTTAATCGCCCACCAAGCCTCAATTTAACTTTTTTTCTCACGAGTTTCTCAACTAATTTGTCAAGCAACCACTCATGAGGAAGTAAATTCTGGTTTTCTAATTTTTTTCTTCCAAGTTTAACCGCAGTCATAAACAGGTATTCTGAAATTCCACCTTTGGCTTTTATGCCATTTACAATTCTTGAATAAAGCACTTCATAAAGCCTTGGCACTGCAATCATAAGAGTTGGTTTAACATCTTGCAGGTTTTGAGCAACTGCTTCGGTAGATTCACTGTAATAAATTTCTGCTCCTAAAAATATTGGCCAATGAAAACCACAAGTATGTTCGTAAGCATGTGACAAAGGTAAAAGTGAAAGAAAAACTTTTTCTTCAATTTTTACATCTTTAATTACATCACTACATGCTAAAATATTTGAAAATATTGACTTATGTGTGAGCATCACACCCTTGGGTCTACCCCCTGTGCCAGATGTATAAATAAAACAACAAACATCTTCATCTGATAATTTTTCTATTGATTTCTCAAAATTATTATCAATATCAACTTTCTTGATTTCCTCATTCCAGGAAAGTAATTTACAACCTTTAACAGTAAAATTTCTTGGATCAGCGTCAATTAGTATAATATTTTTAATAAATTTATTACTATCCGCGGCTAGACATAATCTAGATGCCACGTTTCCACCAGACGTTATTGCTAATTTAGCTTGAGAATGTGTTATTAAATAATTATTATCTTCTTCTGTATTTGAAGTATAGGCAGGAACCACAATTGCTCCTAAAGACATAACAGCCAAATCTGAAATTGCCCACTCAGGTCTATTCTCTGAAGCTATTAAAACCCTATCACCTTTTTTAACTCCATATGATTGTAAAACACTAGCTAACTTTTTAACTTGTACAGCTGCATCGCTCCAAGTAACTCCTTCCCAGAAACCATCTTTTTTTGACCAAAATAATGGTCTGTCTTTGAGTGAATTTGCTTGTTCAAAAAAAATACCTGGCAATGTTTTTGAAGAAATATTTCCCATTTTTTACTCCATACTGAATCTACAGACTTGTAATAATAAGAATTAAAAAATATTATATATTTTTAAATAATGAAATTCAATTTTACTTTGATATTAAATAATCTACTCCTATATAAATAAGGTATTCAATTGTTTTCTGGAGAAATTAATGCTCGGAGATTTGCCTCAATGGGATCTTAGTGATTTATATGCGTCTATTAATGATAGTAAATTAAGCTCAGATAAAATTGACATTGAAGAACTCACTGATAGTTTTATAAATAAATATAAAAATAAAATTGCCACTCTTTCCAGTAAAAATTTGAATGAAGCGATTAGAGATTATCAAGCAATAAACCAAAAACTTGGGAAACTTTATAGCTACGTTTCATTAATATTTTCCATTAATACTGACAAACCAGACTTTGGTAAAAAATACCAAGAAATTAGAGAATTAGGATCTATTATATTTTCAAAATTAGTTTTTTTTGAACTTGAAATAATGAACCTTGATGATAAGTCTTCAAAAAAATATTTGAATGATAACAACCTTTCTTTATGGAAACCATGGTTGAGAAAAATTTTTCAAAGGAAACCCTTCCAATTATCGAATGACCTGGAACAATTCATTGCTGAGAAGGGACCCAGTGGAAGAGGTGCGTGGGTAAGATTATTTGATGAAAGTTCTTCAGACTTAAGATTTCAAATTAAAGGTGATACCCTAAGTGAAACAGAAATACTTAATCTCTTAAGTGACCCCGACCCAGATTTAAGAAAAGATGCAGGATTAGAATTTTCAAAAGTTCTTAATCAAAACAAGAGAACTAGATCTTTAATTCTTAACACCATTTCCAGAGATAAATATATCGAAGATAATAAAAGAGGTTTTATTAACCCAATATCTTCAAGAAACTTAGATAATGATGTTGAAGATGAAGTTGTAAAAGCATTAGCTGATGCAGTAACGGGTAAATTTAAAGATCTCAGCCATAGATATTATAAACTAAAATCCAAGTGGTTTAATATGGATAAATTGAATTGGTGGGATCGAAATGCCCCTCTTCCACACAAACCCAATCAAAAATGGAGTTGGAGTGAAGCACGAGAAATCGTTTTAACGAGCTTCAATGAACTCTCTCCTGAAATTGCTAAAATAGCTAATAAGTTTTTTGAAAATAATTGGATTGATGCTGAAATTAGAAATGGGAAAGACTCAGGTGCATACTCTCATCCATGTGTTCCAGATGTACATCCATATATTTTAATGAATTATAATGGAAAATCTAGAGATGTTATGACACTTGCTCATGAACTTGGCCATGGTGTCCATCAAGTTTTAGCATCAAAAAATGGATACTTGCTTGCAGATACTCCTCTTACATTAGCAGAAACTGCATCAGTTTTTGGCGAGATGTTGGTATTTCAGAAACTTCTTTCAAAAGCTAATTCAAAGCAAGAAAAGAATTCTATGATTGCAGAGAAGGTTGAAGATATGCTCAATACTGTTGTCAGGCAAATCGCATTTCATAATTTTGAAACATCTTTTCATAATAAAAGAAAATCAAATGAACTTACACCTGACGAAATAAGCGAAATCTGGATGGAAACCCAGTCACAAGCCCTTGGTGATGCAATAAATTTAGATGATAGTTATAAACCATTATGGTCATATATACCACATTTTGTTCATACGCCTTTTTATGTTTATGCATACGCTTTTGGAGACTGTTTGGTTAATAGTCTCTGGCAAGTAAGACTCTCTGGTCAAAGCAGTTTTACTGAAAGTTATTTAAATCTTTTAAAATCTGGAGGTAAAAAACATCATAAGGAGGCTCTTGCTCCTTTCGGGCTTGATGCATCAGATCCAGAATTTTGGAATATTGGGTTAAATACAATTTCATCTCTTATTGATGAATTAGAGGCAGCATGAGCGAAACAGATACTGAAAAATCAAACCCGATAGGCAGATTGAAAAGATATGCTAATGTTACTTCTGCTGTTGGTGGGCTTGCAGCTAGGATGGCTGGTGAAAGATATCTAGGCATTAAGATTGACAGAGAAAATCATGCTAAGGTCTTAACAGAAGCGCTTGGTGGCTTGAAAGGTCCTCTCATGAAGGTAGCGCAGATACTATCAACTATTCCAGATGCACTTCCTCCTGAATATCGAGAAGAATTATCAAAGCTTCAAGCTGATGCTCCTTCAATGGGATGGCTTTTTGTAAAAAGAAGAATGGCAACAGAATTAGGTTTAGACTGGCAAAAAAAATTTAAATCTTTTGAAAAACAATCATGTTCTGCTGCTTCCTTAGGTCAGGTTCATAAAGCTATTAGTTTGGATCAAAAAATTCTTGCGTGCAAACTTCAATATCCAGATATGCAAAGTGCTATTGAAGCAGATTTAAAACAACTAAAATTAGGTTTTACTTTATATGAAAGAGCAGATAAAGCAATTTCAACTAAGTCTATCCATAAGGAACTCTCTGCAAGATTATCTGAAGAACTAGACTATAATAGAGAAGCTTCAAATATAAAACTATATTCATCAATATTAGACTCAGAAAGCTCTGTTAATGTTCCTGAAGTAATTGAGGATTTGTCGACGAAAAGACTACTTACAATGACATGGCTTCAGGGGGAAAAACTTACACAATGGCTTGAGCAAGATCCAAATCTCAAATCTAGAAACAATGTTGCAATTAACATGTTTAAAGCATGGTATACTCCCTTTTATTTTTATGGCGTGATACACGGAGACCCTCATTTAGGTAATTATTCAATTACGAAAAATGAAAATATAAATTTACTAGACTTTGGGAGTATACGTTTTTTTAATCCGACATTTGTAGAAGGTGTAATCGTTTTATACAAAGCTCTCAAAACTAAAAACTCAAAATTAGCTGAAGAAGCATACTTTAAATGGGGTTTTGGAAATTTAAATAAAGAGATGATAGAAATTTTGAGCCTTTGGGCAGAGTTTCTTTATGCTCCTCTTCTTAATGATAGTTCAGAGCCAATTAGTCAGCTCAGAGATGGTTCAGAGGGCAGAAAAGTTGCAGCAAAGGTACACCAAGAATTGAGGAAAGTAGGTGGTGTTGAGCCACCAAGAGAGTTTGTTTTAATGGATAGAGCTGCTATAGGACTAGGCTCAGTCTTCATGCGATTAAAAGCTGAAGTAAACTGGCATAGAATTTTTGAAGATATGATTGAAAATTTTGACATAAAAAAATTAACAAATAAACAGGTTAATATATCAAAAGAAGCCGGAATTAATATTGACACTCTAGATTAGTAATAATAAAACATTTTCAATATCACGATGTATTAAATTTAAAATTATTAAATTATAACCTTAATTAATTAAACCTTTCACAAGACATTGGGAAATTAAATGAAAATTGCAGTAATTAAAGAAAGACGTCAATTTGAAGAAAGGGTTTCTTGCACTCCAGAGATAGTCAAAAAGTTCATAAATCTAGGTTTCAAGGTTTCAGTGCAAAGTGAAGCTGGAATAGCATCCTCATACTTTGATAGTGATTATAAGAGTAGTGGAGCAGAAGTTGCTAAATCAGAAAAGACTCTTCTTTCTGATGCAGATTTAATTTTTGCAATTGTACGTCCTGACATTAAATTATTAAAATTATTCAAAAAGGGATCCATTCTTATATGTCAAATGGAGGCATATATAAATTCAAATGAATTAAAAGATATCGCTAAATTGGGTATAACATGCTTTGCATTAGAACAGGTGCCGAGAATATCCAGAGCACAATCAATGGACGTATTATCCAGTCAATCAAATCTTGCTGGATACAGGGCGGTTATTGAAGCTTCACAAATTTATCGAAAGGCATTTCCTATGATGATGACAGCAGCTGGAACAATTCCACCCGCAAGAGTTTTGGTTATGGGCGCTGGAGTAGCTGGTCTTCAAGCAATTGCAACTGCAAAAAGAATGGGAGCAATTGTTTCTGCAACAGATGTAAGACCTGCTGCAAAGGAGCAAGTTGAATCGTTAGGTGGAAAATTTGTTGCTGTAGAAGATGAAGAGTTTAAGGAGGCAGAGTCATCTGGTGGTTATGCTAAGCAAATGAGTGCAGCATATCAAAAGAAACAGGCTGAGCTCGTTTCAAAGACAATAAGTGACCAAGACATAGTTATAACAACAGCATTAATTCCGGGTAAACCTGCACCTAAACTAATATCTGATGACATGATAAAATCTATGAAGCCTGGGTCGGTCATAGTTGATTTAGCTGCAGTTGCTGGAGGGAATTGTTCAGCCACAAAAGCTGATAAAGTAGTAGTTAAGAATGAAATTAACATCGTTGGTTATACAAATATACCAAGTAGATTGGCAGGAGATGCAAGTCGCTTGTATGCGCGAAATATATTCGCTTTTCTAGAGAATATCTGGGATGCTGAAAAATCAAAGATAAGTATAAGTTTAGACGATGAGATAGTTAAGGGAACACTTTTAACTAAAGATGGAAAATTATTATAAATACTTAATTGAGGTTTAAAATGTCAGGTGACAGTAATTTATCAAATGGATTAGTAGAACAAGCAAAATCAATAAGTAATAGTTTAAATGAATTAGCCACTAAATTAGAATCTACAAAATTAGAGGCATTAGCAACTGAAGCATCAAACCTTGGAGATAAACTTTCTTCTGTAATTAATTTTGGCCATGGCTCAGTTGATCCCCTCGTATTTGGAATTACTGTATTAATATTGTCATGTTTTATTGGATATTTTGTTGTATGGTCTGTTACGCCAGCTTTACACTCACCTCTTATGGGTGTAACAAACGCAATTTCTAGTGTTATTATTGTTGGCGCACTTATTGCCGCTGGCCCTAAAGATCCAAATTTCTTTGCATCTCTGGTAGGTTTTTTTGCTATAGTTTTAGCCTCAGTAAATATTTTCGGAGGTTTTATAGTAACGCAAAGAATGCTTTCAATGTTTAAAAGGAAAAAACCATCAGGAGATAAAAAATGATCGGTTTTTATTCTTCAATTTTGTATTTAATCTCAGCTGTACTTTTTATTTTATCTTTACATGGATTATCTCATCCTGAAACAGCTAGAAGAGGCAATCTTTTTGGAATGATAGGCATGGCTATTGCAGTTATTACAACATTAGCCATTATTCCATTTAACACAGTTACTTATTTAGTCATTTTTGCAGGTATTGCTCTAGGAGGCTTAATTGGAGCTTACATAGCAAGAAGCATAGACATGACTGCTTTGCCACAACTTGTAGCAGCTTTCCATAGTTTGGTAGGCTTAGCAGCAACCTTAGTTGCTACTGCTGCTTTCTATAATCCTTCAGCTTATGGGATTGGCGAGATTGGAAACATATCAGGAGGTTCTCTTTTTGAAATGGGTCTAGGTCTAGCTATAGGTGCTATTACATTCACTGGATCGATAGTTGCTTTTGGGAAATTACAAGGTATTGTATCAGGTCAACCTGTAACATTTCCTTTGCAACACCCTTTTAATGCCTTTTTGGGTATTCTTCTACTAGTTTTAATATTTGCGCTTGTGACCACAAATTCTGAAACTGCATTCTGGGGTATTTTTATTGTTTCACTTTTATTAGGTGTTTTAATTATTATTCCTATTGGTGGCGCTGATATGCCTGTAGTTGTTTCTATGTTGAATTCATATTCTGGATGGGCTGCATGCGGTATTGGTTTTACACTAGGAAACCCATTATTAATAATTACAGGTTCTCTTGTTGGTGCAAGTGGAGCAATACTTTCCTACATTATGTGTAAAGGAATGAACAGATCCTTTTTTAGCGTTATTCTTGGAGGATTTGGTGGAGAAAGCGAAGCTGATGTTTCTGAAAAAGGATCATCTGATAAAATGGTAAAGAGAGGTTCTGCTGATGATGCCGCTTTTATCATGGATAACGCATCTACAGTTATTATTGTCCCAGGTTATGGGATGGCTGTCGCTCAGGCTCAGCATGCTTTAAGAGAAATGTCAGACATACTTAAATCTAGAGGAGTTAATGTGAAATATGCGATACACCCAGTTGCTGGTAGAATGCCTGGTCATATGAACGTTTTATTAGCTGAAGCGAATGTACCTTATGATGAAGTTTTTGAATTGGAGGAAATAAATCGAGATTTTTCACAAGCTGATGTCGCATTTGTAATAGGAGCTAATGATGTGACAAATCCTGCTGCTAAAACAGATCCTCAATCGGCAATATATGGAATGCCAATTTTAGACGTTGAGAATGCTGGAACAGTTCTTTTCATAAAAAGATCTATGGCCTCAGGTTATGCAGGAGTAGATAATGAATTATTTTTCAGAGACAATACAATGATGTTGTTTGGTGATGCTAAAAAAGTTTGTGAGGAAGTAATCCAAGCATTAGATTAAATTTAAATAAACTTTTATTTATTAGCATTGAACAGAAATAAATTTGAAACAATTGAGTACAGCTCATACAAGAATAAAAATAAACTAAGTGTAAATATTTTTAAACCTTTAGATTGGTATTCAAATCAATATCGTAGAGGTATTATTTTGTTTCATGGAGGTGGGTTTAAAATTGGTTCACCTGAAAGATTTTATAACCAGTCCCTTTACTTTGCATCAAAAGGTTATGTAGTTTTTGTTCCTGAATATAGAACTCAAAGTAAAGACAATACAGGACCCTATGAGGCCACTTATGACGGCCATTATTTTTATAATTGGTTAACTAAAAAATCAAGGCAGTTTGGCGTTGATAAAAATAAACTAATTGTAGGAGGTGCATCTGCTGGTGCTCAAATAGCAGCATCTATCGCAAATAAGAATATTTTCGAAAGCCAAAATACTATTAAACCACTTGCTTTAATTTTATATAATCCAGCTATAAATATTTCACCTAAAGGTAAAAATAGGGATCAATTTTTCAGAGATTTTTATATTGATCCGGCTAAAGAGAGGCTCAACAATTTTCCACCTTGTATAATTTTACATGGAACTGATGATGATATAATACCGATTGACTGGATATCTAAATTTGTAAGTGATTTAAAAGGTTTAGGCAGGGATGTTGTATTTAAAGTATTTCTAAACAGAGGTCATGGTTTTTTTAATATTAACAAAAGAAATAAAGATTATGACAATTGTAATGAATACATTGAGTTTTTTTTAAAAAAAAGAGGCTTTTAAAATACTAGTAGCCTTCTCTTTCTAATCTTTTTCTCATTAATTTTCTAACTCTTCTAGTAGACTCTGCCTCTTCCCTGGCTCTTCTTTCAGATGGTTTTTCATACGCTCTTCTATTTTTCATCTCACGAAAAACCCCTTCTCTTTGCATTTTTTTCTTTAAA
>CACBIM010000016.1 GCA_902539295.1 uncultured SAR116 cluster alpha proteobacterium | reverse complement strand
GTATTATATGAAACAAAATCATCTACTTTAATCCCATCTGCATTCAACCTCATATTTCCTCTTGATAAATCACTATTTTGCCTAATGTTTAAAGAGGATAGAAATTCGTCCTTTTCAATGAATTCTTTGATAATCTCATAATCTTCTATGTTCATTTCGAGTGATATTTTCTTTATATTTTCGTTAATTAATTTTGATAATTCATTTATTCTAGAAATAAATTTTTCTGGAAGTGTGTCAATTATGAAACCGGCACTTTCTTGAGCAAGACTTAATACTGATTTCTGTATCGTATCATTTAAAATATCTAAATTAGATTGATCTGAATTATCTATTGTCTCAGCAGCAATTCTGAAAACAGAAATTGCCGCATCCAAACCTTCTTGAGATTGCGCTCTTGCCTCTGATATTCCTTGTAATTTACCTTCTTCTAAACCCTCTTCTTTTCCTTTGAGAAAAGCATCTTGCTCAGCCTTTTTAATCCTTTCTTCGATCAAAGCATTATTTTCTTCAATTAACTGTTTTTTGTTTTCCTCATCAAAATTATTTTGATTGTCTAATTCATTTTTAGTTTCTTGAGTTTCATTATTTTCAGTAGAAATATTTTCATTTTGCAAGTCCTCTTGTGGCTGTTCTAAATCCTTTTCAATCGATGCTTCGGAACTATCATCTTTTTCTGCATTTAAGGCTATATCT
The DNA here is from genome assembly GCA_902539295.1 of uncultured SAR116 cluster alpha proteobacterium. GTDB lineage: Bacteria > Pseudomonadota > Alphaproteobacteria > Puniceispirillales. Next base: position 39,749 of record CACBIM010000016.1, on the reverse strand, counting down.
AACAGTGACCGTTTTTTAAAAGATTTATTTTCTGAGTTATTTGAATTATCAGCATTAAATGGAGCCTGCTTAACAGTATTTAAAATTCTTGCAATTTCAGCCTTTCTTAAAACTTGGGGCTCACCTGCACTAAAATCATTCATTTTTTTTGAATTTTCCATATAGTTTAAATTATTTCATATAAATAATATTATACAAAATCATCTCCACCTCTGCCTGCTAACACAATTGTTCCTTCATCTGAAAGGCGTCTTGCTACATTAATTATTTGCTTTTGCGCCTCTTGAACCTCAGTTAATCTGACTGGTCCCATCGCGCCCATTTCGTCTTGAATATTGGCGGCAGCTCTAGTTGACATACAGGAGAATATTTTCTCTTTTAATGGCTCGTCAGCACCTTTCAGTGCAAGAACTAATAATTCCGTATCAACACCTCTAAGTAGTGTTTGCAGTGATTTATCATCGGCCATAATTAAATTATCAAAAACAAACATATTTTCTTGGATTAATTGCATTAAATTTTTATCTTCTCTGCCAAGAGATTTCATAATTCGTGATTCCATCTGCTGTTTTGTAAAGTTCATTATTTTTGCCGCAGCTCCGACGCCGCCTACTTGTGAAGCTCTCAGAGACGTATTATCTTTAAATTTCTTTTGCATAACTCTTTCTAATTCAGCAAGTGCATCTGGTTGAACCGTCTGTAAAGTTGCAATTCTCTTAATAATGTCTGGTTGTAAGTGATGTGGTAGAAGTCCTAAAACATCAGCAGCGAGGCCAAATTCTAAATAAGAAATAACTAATGAAATAATCTGAGGATGTTCATCTGATATTAACTCAGCAATTGACCTTGCATCCATCCAGTCAAGTATTTCTATTGGCCTATCACTACTTACTGGTGTTATTCGGCTTAAGACTGATTGTGCTTTGTCATCGCCTAAAGCTTTAGTAAGAACGTTTTTAATATAGTTTCCAGCTCCAAGTCCAAGGCTTGTCTGAGCTTTAATAATTGCTAGAAACTCATCTAAAACTCTATTAACAGTTACTTGATCAAGGCCCTGAACAGAGTACATGGCAGAACCCAGGTGCTGTACTTCTTTAGGTCCCAAATTTCGAAGAATCTCTGAAGCCTCTTCCTCTCCAAGCAACATCATCAAAATTGCACATTTTTGTGTGCCAGTTAGTCTTGAGTATTCGTCTTGTTGTTCTTCGTTATTTTCAGCTACTTCAGCCATCGTTTGCTCCAATATTTAATAATATTAATTTAAAATATTTTACTTTAAAACTTATATTTAAACTTCAAGGTCTTTTTTCATCATTGTTTTGAATACATTTGATACACGTCCAGCTTCATCACCGACAATCATTCTGATTACTGCGACTTTATCATCATAGGTGTTGGCAGTATCAAGCATTTCCGCAGAAATGGTTTGTTTTTTAGGCTTAAGTTTAGCTTTGATATCTTCTAAAGTTTCACCTTCTTGAACTGTAACTTTATCAAGATCAACTTCATCGTCATCAGTTCCACTAATTGGTTCACCTGGTCTTCCAGGATCGATTGGAACGATAATTCTGTTAACAAGTGGTCTCAATACTCCAAAAGTCACTATGCCAAGTAAAATAACCATTATACTTTGTGTTAAGACTTTTTGAACCCAGTCTAATTCATACCAGGGAAGGTTCACGCCTTCTATAGTTGATACAAAGGGGCTACTTGATACAGTAAGACTATCTCCTCTATCTTCATTATATCCAATAACATCTTTTACAAGTGAAGTTATTCTCTCTTTGGTCGCATCAGAAATAGATGAAACTTCTACACCGTCTTCATTTGTTGTTAAAGTTTCACGAACTAAAACTGCTGCTTGAATTTTTGTAATTCCACCTGAAGGGTTTTTCTTTGTAAGGACTTTTCTACTAATTTCATAGTTTCTAACATTGCTTGAAGATGAACTTAAGACATTCTCACCTGCTCTTGCTGCTTCTGGAGAAGATTTTAATTCTGCAGCCATTGGAGGTGTATTTGACAGGGCACCAGGTATTCCTTTTGCTTTTCCGTCTGTGGTGGTGTCCAATGTATTTTGTTCGCTTCTTAAAACACTCTGTTCAGGGTCAACGATTTCTTCAGTTTCTTCAGACAAAGTAAAATCTAATTCAAGATTAATTTGGGCTGAAACATTGCCTGCACCAACAATAGGTGTCACTATAGACACAACTCTGCTACGGTAAATATTCTCTAATCTAACGCGATGTTGCAATTGAGCATTTGATAAAATTGATTCTGGATCATCGATAGGATTGGAAAGAAGTTTACCAAATTGATCGACAATTGTAACATTTGCTTCATTTAGCCCTGGAACTGAAGACGAAACTAAATGTGTTATTGCCTTTACTTGTGTAGCATCAAGTGATCTGCCTTCTAATAATTGAACAAACACTGAAGCTGTAACAGGAGCAGTATCTCGAACAAAAACTGATTTTTCAGGTATTGCAAGGTGAACTCTTGCGGAAGTCACGTAATCAATCTCAGATATTGATCTAGCTAATTCAATTTCCTGACTTTGCTTTAATTTCATGCTTTCTACTGATCGACTGGTTCCCATCTGAATTTCACCTAAGGTATCATATCCCCCTGGAACACTTGATGGCAAACCCTGAGCGGCTAACTTCATTTTTGAATTATGATAATCTGGTACAGGCACCATCACATCCCCAGTTGTTGGATCTATAGTTGCATCTATACCAGAGTTCATAAGAGCATCGAGAATCTTTGATTTTTCAGATTCTGGGAGTGATGCGTATAGAGTTGTTCTGCTTGGCTGTTGTAAAATCAGATAAGCTATTAAACCAACAAAAACAACTGCTATTGCTGCTGCTGCTGGCATTGCTCTTTTAACAGCTGGTTGATTAGCCATTCTTCTTAATTCTGAAATAGCACCACCAGTTCTAGTCATAATACCAGTCCTTGAAGTGCCTGTTGTTAATTCATTTTGAATTTCATTTGCAGTTGTTTCAGCCATTTTAATCTAATCCCTTTTAAAAACCTATTACACAGGCATATTCATTATATCTTTATAAGCATTCAGCATCTTGTTTCTTACATTCAATGTCATTTGAAATGCTAGCGAAGAAATATTCTGACTTACCATAACTTTAGTTAAGTCATGTTCTTTTCCTAACTCATAGTTTTGGGCAAGAGTTTTAGAATTTTCTTGAGCATTTGCAACACTATCAAGAGCGTCCTTTATTTGATTTCCGAAGTTTTCATTTTTCTTTGGCTCTAAAGTATTATTTTTAGAACTGTCTAGAAGAGCTGCTCTTATATCTGATAATTGGCTAGATTTTATTCCTATATTTGTCATAATTTACTCCTATGCAGTAGCGACCATATTTCCAGTTTGGAGTCTGTCAGCCAAACTCTTTTCTGTACTTTGTAATGAACTGTCGATCATTATATCGTTGTCAGTAATTGTGTTTTCATTGCAAATAACCATTGCTCTTTGCAAAACGTTTTCAAGCTCTCTTACGTTTCCTGGCCACATGTGATTTTTTAATACATTCAATGCTTTTGATGTTAGAAGAGGGAATGTATTTTCACTACTTGTATGCTTTTTAAGTAAAGCTGCACTAATAGGTAAAATATCTTCTGGCCTTTCCTTCAAAGCTAAAGTCCTTAATGGAAAAACGTTTAATCTATAAAATAAATCTTCCCTAAAAGTACCTTTTTTAATTTCGGCAAGCATATCTCTGTTAGTGGTTGCAACAACTCTTACATCCACTTCTACGTCCTTTGATCCTCCAATAGGTGTAACCTTTCTTTCTTGGAGCACTCTTAGTAGTTTTGATTGTAGAGATAATGGCATTTCAGAAATTTCATCCAAAAGAAGTGTTCCGCCATCAGCGGCCCTGAAAATTCCTTTATTTGCTTGAGATGCACCGGTGAATGAACCCTTCTCATGACCAAAGAGTATTGCTTCAAGCATGTTTTCTGGAATTGCAGCACAATTTACTGCTACAAATGGGAATTCTGATCTTGAGCTATTATTATGGATGTAATTTGAAATAACTTCTTTTCCTGTTCCTGTCGGCCCGTTAATGAAAACAGTAACATTTGTAGCTGCAACTTTTTTTGCTAACGCAAGAAGTTCTCGACTCCTCATATCGTTTGCCATTACTAGGTCTTTCGTAGCAAGCATTTGAGCTGCCACTTCTAGTATCCATTCATGTGATCCTTCATCATCTGGGATACTTATCTTTATAAGTTTTCCTCCAAAATTCACTTCTGTTTTGTAAGCTTTAGATTTTTCTTCTATGATCATTATTTGATCAGCTTTTGTATTTTTTGAAAATTCTATAACTGCTTGTTGGCCGCCCATTTGACTTTCTTTTGCGGCACTTAAGACTAAGCTATTAATATGAACTGAGTTATATAAAGGTAATTCAACTGCGTTCATTTCTTTAATATTCAGTAATTTTGTAAACTTATGTGCAAGATCAAAATTCTCTTTTATGATGCCTACATTTTTCATTCTTAAGGCCTCCCCGCCTAAATTTGTTATTATTTACAAATATGCATTTGAAAATTAACTTTCCATATAAAGGCAAATGCTATTCCAAAAATTAAAACTGATGTCAGAAAACAGCTTAACATATTGATAATATTACATTTATAATTTTTTATTTGCATTTACAGTCAATATTCTGACATTATGTTATTGATTTTGAGTTGTTGACAAATTTATGACAAAAGAAGTTCAAAAAAAAGAACCTGTACCGAATTCTATAACAAAACTAATTTCTGGAATATCTGCTCCAGCCAATGAATTGAGGCGTTTAATGGCTGTTGTCGCACCTACTGGAAGTTCTGCACTTATTTTGGGTCCTACAGGTTCTGGAAAAGAACTTGTCGCACAAGGCATACACTCAGCTTCAGGTAGGAAAGGTCCATTAATTTCAGTAAATTGTGCTGCTATACCAACAGAATTATTAGAAAGTGAATTATTTGGACATGAAAAAGGTGCATTTACTGGTGCTGACAAAGTTAGAGCTGGAAGGTTTGAGCAATCAAGTGGAGGCACATTATTCTTAGATGAAATTGGTGATATGCCCCTTTCATTACAAAGTAAGCTGCTTCGTGCGTTAGAGAATAAAACTATTCAAAGAGTAGGAGGTGACAAAGAGATTAAAATAGACCTTCGTTTAATTTGTGCTACGCATCAGAATATCGAAAAATATATCGATGAAGGTAAATTTAGAGCTGATTTGTATTTTAGAATTAATGTTTTTCCAATCATTGTTCCAAGCCTTGTCGAACGAATAGTTGATTTACCAGTTATAGTAGAATTTATGTTAAACCAATTGAAAGGCGAAGGTGAGAATGTCCCGAAATTTGATCAAAGTGCATTTCAAGAACTAGGTCGTTATAACTGGCCAGGGAATATTAGAGAACTTAGAAACGTTGTTGAGAGAGCAGCAGTACTTTTTGGAGATCAAGAAATAACTGGTAAGAATGTCCAAGAAAATTTATTAAGATTAAAAGTGCCTGACCCACAGGTTGAAAAAGATGAAATTTGGGAGGCCACATCACAATTATCTTTTGAAAATAATGACGAAGAACAAAATGATACTAATCCTCCATTGCCACACCCAAGTCATTATATGGATTGGTTTTTATATTTTGATAACATTGATATAAGAAGACACTTAATTGAAGTTGAGGAAGTGTTAATAAAAGCTGCTATCGAAAAAAATAACGGACATATAACTAAAGCATCAGAGTGTCTAAGACTTAATAGAACCACCCTGATAGAAAAAATGAAAAAATTATCTATTAACTGAAGCTTTACGCAACACCATAATTCATTTTTGCCTTATTAGATTTGCTTTTATCAGAAGATAATTTATTTTGGCGTGCTATAATTTGATCTTTAAGACTATCAATTTCATCTCTAGCATCAGAAATTAAGTTGTATAAGCTTTCCTTATCCTCATCTGAACATGACTCAGTCATTTCTACTACTGCTTTGCAAAGTTCTTCGTTATAAATTACAACTTCAGCATATTGCTCATCAGCAACTGCCTTGGAGATTTTTTCCATTAATTGGTCAAGAATTTTATTATATTCATTTCTCATTTTTTTACCTCATCTGCTATCTGATTCCACGCATCTGCAATTTCCTTAATTATATGAATTGCATTTGAAACACCATCTGGTTTGCCATTTTTTAAATCGTTAATTAGTTGTTGCCTTGAATACTCGTAAATTCTAAATAGATTATTTGAAATATCCCCACCTTTTTCAAAATCTAAACTTGATTGTAATGAATATATGATTGTAAGAGATCTTGCAAAACTTGATGATCGTATTTCTGAAGATTTTTTATCATCAAAAGATTTCTCAAATAAGCTCATTGATTTTATAAGTTCATTAAACAAAGTTTGAACAATTTCATGAGGGTTAGTGACTTCAGCTAAACCTATATTTTCAGCTTGTTTATAAGCTTGAGAAGCTGCATTGTATGGCATAATAATTTTACCTCGTGGTTAAACTTGATATTATTATTGATTTAAGCTAAAAATAAGATTATGGATAATCACATCTATAACAATATTTCTAACTCAAATATTAGCAGAAATGTTAATATTAAGAGTAATTATTCTCAAACTAACACCCAGCTTTTAGGTTTAGGTGCAAATTTAATGCCAACTGAAAGGCAAACCAAAATTGGTGTTTTTAACCCAAGTGCTGTTTCAAAGGTTAATCTGGATATGCAACGTTATGATACTAAAAGAATCTATAGTCAAAATAATGCACCTTCTACAATTACATCTGAAACATTTTTGATGGCAAAATCATTATCTTCTCCTATGTATACACATAATGCGGCTCAAACTAAATATTTTAATATTTCAAATGCTGCTATTGAAGAGCCGAGGTTTACAAAGAAGGTTAGTGTTTTAGCCTAACGATGCTTTTAAAATGTTAGCGGCCTTGCCAATTCAGACAAGACCGCCATCGGAGATTGTTCCTAGCTATTTCGCTGACCTCTAGGAACTACTTGTATTGTGCAAAAGGCGTGCCAGAATTTAAAACCTAAATAAATAGCATTTAAAAATCCTGTATTTGCTTAGGTATATTAATTAGATTTTTAAGCTTATATTTATAATTACTCTAAATTAATAACTGTATTATAGAATTAACCTAATGAAATATTTTACTAAAAAGCGGCCTTGCCAATTCAGACAAGACCGCCATCGGAGATTGTTCCTAGCTATTTCGCTGACCTCTAGGAACATTTATAATGAGCAATATATATGCCAAATAATAAACTAAAGATTATTAATCTTTTTTTCAATGATTGGCAGAGCTTCTGGTGAAAGATGTGTTGGATCAATCATATACTTCTTATTAGATTCACCTTTACCATCACATGTAAAGCTAAAAGTGTCTATGAATTTAGAATTAAACTCTTTAGTATATTTTTCTAAATAATTATTGAAAGTCTTGATAATTTCTATTCTTTTCAGTTCAAGTTCAGAGTTATAATCTTTATTTTCTCGTATTTGATAAGGGGCATGAATACTAAAATAGAACTTTTCTATTTGTTTACTCTCTAAAAATTTTTCAATAAAACTCACATAACCATATACAGTTTCTTTGATTATTTCATTTAAATCTTTTTTTGATTTCTGATTAAATGTAATAATACCTTCACTAGTTCTGGTATCTATTTCACCAATAGATATAAATACCTTAGAATTATAAGGAACCTTTTTTAATTGCGAAATGAAAAAAGGTTTTTGCTTATTATGTTTTTTGTCAGTGAGATGCCAAGCTTTCATTCCAATAGTTATTAAAGGTTTGATTATATATTTTTGATCATTGATTTGAATGTTTCTATGGGCAAAGGATAGACAATGGCTCTCACCTAAATGATAAATTATATTTTTATTTGATAAATTATTAGTTAAGCTTTCTTGTGTAGCCATTTTATTTAAAGAATGTAAAAAAGAACTGTAAGCCTTTACAAAATTTAAATCCTTAGGTTCAAAAATTCTTCTGTTTTCTAAGAATTCATTTAGTGTATTTATTAGATCCTTATTATAATTTTTTGATTTCTCTATTTCACCTTCAATATAAAAGAGGATGCTTAAGTAAGTTAAAATGAAGATTTTACTTTTTGTGCTATAAAAATCTAAATTTTTTATTAAATGTTCAGAAATATAACTATAATCTGCTTTATCTTGATAAATTACTGTTGATGCTAATGTATTAACTGCTTCAATTTCTTTTGGAATCAAATTAGTTGCCTGAATTAAATATTTATTAGAGACTTTAAAATTATTTAGAAAAGCATTCACTAATCCTAAATTATTTAAAACGCCATATCTGTTAGGATTATTAAGGATTAAAGATTTTTCATAAAAGGTATTTGCTTCCTTATAAAATCCTAAATTTACAAAAGAATTACCTAAATTGTTATAAGCTTCTGCATAATTCTTATTAAGTTTTATAGCCTCTTCGCATAATTGCTTTGCTTCATTAAATTCTTTAGTTTGGTTCTTTAATTCCGCTAGATTATTTAGAGCTTCAGGGAATCTAGGGTTCAATATTAATGCTTTTTGATAATTCTCTTTTGCCTGGTCAAATATTTGTAGCCTAGATAAGATAGCACCATATATATTATATAAATTCTCATCATTTTTATATTTAACTATCAAATTCTGTATTTCGCTCTCAGCTTCATTATATAATTTTTTATCAAATAAGCTTATAACAAAATCAACTTCCTTTTGAGGTGCATATTTTATACAAGACAATTTGCCTAATTGAGCGCGTCTATTTAATGGAAATTTAGAAAGAATTTCTTCATAAATAATAATTGCTTGTTCAAAATTTCCGATTTTTCTGAGTTTTTCAGCTGTTGATAGTTTTCTATCTATTAACATTTTTTACACATCTAGGTTTTACTAATAGATATGTGCAAAATTTATGCCTAATTATATTTCAATATCAAGTGAAAGTCCCTCCATTAATAAATGGAGGGACTAAGAGGTCAGCGAAATAGTCTCTAATTTTAATAACGGAGAATTGTAGAAAAATTTTAAGAATTTTTAATATTTTTTTTTTACTGGACGAACTTTTTGCTATCTATTTTGTCTTTCATCCTGTGCACTCCAAGAAAATCAAAATTTTGATGGCTTTGAGAAGTAAAAAGCGCCCAGTATATTTCAGGATATAATGTGCTTATACACTCAATTTGTCCCAACCACCAAAGGGGAGGTCTTACTGTTATGTGTGCATTTTCTCCATTAGGTAAAAGTGCTGCAGCTTTATAGCAAGCAACATTTATGATTACACATTGTTTTGCATTTGCAAATAATTCTTTTAAAACCCACGGAACATCATTAATAAAGATATGTTCAAGAACATCAAAACATAACACCAAATCACATTTTTTAGGTTTGCCTTTTTTTCTAGCGGGCTCATAAGGGTAAATTTTTTTTAATCCGATGAAGTCTATAAATTTTATATCTTTCTGTAACTCGATTGTGTTTAAATTGCTTCCCCCAGAACCATAGTCTAATGCAGTCTCAGCTTTAAAATACTTAACTATTTTTTTTATGCTTTGAGAAAATTTTAGAGGTTCGGCATCTGAATATACATTTTTCACAAATTGACCATCTGTTCTTTGGTATCCATTTTCTGCCATTAAACTGTAGTGATCTAAAAGTAAATCATACTGAGGTGATAAATTAAACATATTGTTAACTCCTTTAATTTGGATTTTGCAATATTTATGCCTTAACAAATAAATCTAATCGTTGTTTGGCATTTTTTTTGCAAATTATTTTTTTAATTTTAACAATTTTCACGAGTAAATAACATGTCTGAAACTGATGTCTTTAGTGCATTGAATGTTGGAAGTGGATTAAATACAACTGAATTAATTAAAAACCTTATTACAGCAGAAAGAGCTCCAAAAGAGAAAAAAATAAATGACAAAATAGAAAAAAATGAAATTTCTATTTCCGCAATAGCTGAATTGAAAAAATCTATATCAGAATCAACAAAAATAATTGATGCTATGGAAGGAACAAATGTTTTTGAGGGTTCCAGTACAAGTACTTCTGTTGCATTAACTGTTACAGATCCTGCTTCTGTTAAAGAGATTACAAGCTCAATAAATGTTTCTCAACTCGCATCGTCACAGACCCTTGTTTTTGATGGCTTTTCTTCAAGTAGTGCTCTTGTTGGTGATGGTGATATTGTTTTTCAAAAGGGTACTTGGTCCAATGGAGTATTTACAGCTGATACGTCTTATTCTGAAAAAACAGTGAGTATTTCTAATTCGGCTTATTCGTTAACTGATATTAAGGATAAAATAAATCTTGGTAATCTTGGAGTAACTGCATCTATTGTGAAAAAAGATACTTCAGATTATGCTTTAGTTCTAAGATCAAATACTGGTTTATCAAATTCATTTAAAATAGATATAACTGAAGGTTCAAACTCGGGTTTGAAATCTATAGAACATACTACATATACATCAAATACTTCAGCCATATCAAGTTCATCAGGAGCCGTAATAAATTCAACATCTGCACATGGTTTAAAAGTTGGTGATACTGTTCAGTACATAGCTGGTGGCACAGCTTTAAATGGACTTTCTTCTCTCACATCGTATAAAATTGCATCTGTCCCATCTACTACGTCATTTACTTTAAATGATAGCAATGGAAATACAATTACATATGGTGGAGGTAATGGAAGTTCAAATGATACTTTTTTAAGAACAAACACAGAGACAGCAAATGCGCAAAATGCTTCATTTACAGTTGATGGTGTTTCAATTTCAAGAAGCAATAATGAAATTGTTGATGTTATAGATGGAGCAACTCTATCTTTAGTCAATACTACTTCCTCTCCTGCTATTGTATCAGTTTCCACTTCAAAAGATAAAGTGCTCTCAGCTTTAGAGAGTTTAGTAGAAGAAGTTAATAATCTTGCAAGTCAACTGAGTGAACTTACAGAGAGAGGTTTGAATGGTGGAAAAAAAGGAGCTCTTGCAGGTGATTCAACAATTCGTGCAATCTCTGATAGGTTAGGAAAATTAACTACTGAACCAATTTATGGTTATGGGGAAAAACCTATTTACTTGGCTAACTTAGGAGTTTCAACCACTAAAAGTGGTGGGCTTAAACTTAATGAAAGAATGTTTGACATGGCATTTAAAGAAGATCCTCAAGCTTTAACTGCACTTTTTTCAGATAGACTACATAGCACTTCATCTTTTATATCACCATTTTTAACAGGCTCAAATTATAAACCTGGATATTACTTTTTTGATATTGGAACTCAAGCAAAACTCACTGGTAGCTCTCCATCTACTGATATTACAGCTTCAAACTATACACCATCAAATGGCAGTCAAAGTCTTTCAATAACCTTAAATGGAGTAACATCAAATACAATAAACGTCACCGGCGGTCCATTTTCCACAACTTCATCTTTAGCAAACGCCCTTGAAGCTGCAATAAACGCAGATAATATTCTGGCTGTTAAAGGTGAGGGTGTAACAGTGTCTTACTTAAATGGAAAGTATGTAATTACATCTAATAAATATGGTTCAGAAAGTAATATTGTTATAAATTCAATTGACAGCGGATTGAATAATTTTCTTGGAATTGAGGGAGGTACAGTTGTAGCTGGAACTGGAGATGCTAATGGTGCTACACTTGCAGGATCTTCAATCGAGCAAACACCATCAGGATTTAGAACTCTATCTGGTGATGCTTTTGGACTTAGTCTTGGTGTCGTTACTCCAGGTTCTGATGCATATATATCAATAGGTAATAGTTATGTTTCAACTATTACTAAATATCTCAACTCGATACTTTCGAGCTCAGGATCATTGTCTACAAGAACAAACACACTTAACCAAGAATTGAATGAATACAATGAAGACTTGATTGAATTGGATCAAGATATTGAAAAGTTGCGTGACAGATACAAAGAACAATACGGGGCAATGGAATCTGTTGTAAACAGCTTTAAATCTACTGGTGAATACCTAGATAACTTTATGAAAGCTCAGAATAGTGACTAAAAATGCTTATAAGCCAAAATTTTAAAAATAAAATTTTAAATACTTATAAATCTGGTAATTTTTACGACGTTGAACAAGATGCCACTTACCTTTTAAGCAAAGGTTTTACTGATCCGTGGTTATGTAATTTACTTGCTGTTTCATTGGCTAAACAGAAAAAATTTTCTCAAGCTATAAAATACTTCGAAATCTTATGTGATTTATTTCCAAACGAATTTGATAATTATTTTAATTTAGCAAATTTATTTAGAGATGCAAAAAAACCAAAAATCGCAATGAAACACTATCTCCATTCACATAAAATTAGACCTCTTTGTGTAAAGACAATAATAGAAATATCAAAGATATTTTATAAAAATGAAGAATTTGAAAATTCATTGATGTATGCTAAAAAAGCCAAGAAAATCGAACCTAATTCATATAATGTAATTGATCTATTTGGTAAAATCTTTTTTTTAAAAGGCGATTTTCAAAAATCTTTGTTAGAATACAAAAAAATTACAAATATAAACGAAAAGAGACATGATGTAGAATTAAATATAGCATCTAATTTATATCAACTAGGTTTTTTACACAAATCAAAGAAAATATTTAGTAGGCTGCCATCTAAAAAAGCAAAATATAATCTTGGAATAATCAATTTAAAAGAAAAATGTTTTGATGTTGGTTGGGATAGATACGAATTAGGTATTGAGCTTGGGGAAAGAAAGCTTAGAGTAGGAAAAAAATTTCTTAGAATGCTTCCAAAATGGGAGCCAAATTTAAATTTTAACTCAATTTTAATTGTGGGTGAGCAGGGTTTAGGTGATGAATTAATGTTTTCATCACTTTTAAAAAATTTAAACACAAAAAAGTATAAATTAGGACTTTTATTGGATGAAAGACTTAAGAATTTATTTTGTTTATCTGATTTAAAACATGAATTTGTAACAACGTTTGATGAGGCAATAGAAAAAAAATACGAATCTTATCTTCCTATTGGATCTCTTTGTAAATATTTTCTAAAAAGAGAAAGTGATTTTGCTAGAGCAACTAATTTTAATTTTAACGATAATAAAATTAAGAGAAAAAAATTAAAATTAAATAATAACAATAAAGTTACTATAGGCATTTCATGGTATACTAATAATAAACAGTTTGGGCCTAAGAGAAATATTAAATTGAAACAATTTGCCCCACTCTTTAAAAGTTTAGATGCAAATTTTATTAACCTTCAATATGGCGATTTTAAAACGGAAATTGAACGCGTTTCTAAAAAAATTAATAAATGTCTTTTTGTTGAAGATAACACTGATAATAAAAATAATATTGAAGGACTAGCTGAAAAAATTTTAGCTTGCGATATGGTTATCTCAATAGATAATTCAACACTTCATTTATCAAGCTTACTTAAAAAAGATACTGTCGCACTAATCCCTGAAGTGAGTGATTGGAGATGGTTTGATAATAGTACTAATAGTCTTTGGTATCCAAAAACCATTATTTTAAGAAATACAATGTCGTGGGACAAGGAAATTATTAAATTAATTGAAATTTGTAAAAATAAATTTTTTTGATTTAGTTTATAATTTTCTTTAGAGGCTCTAACTCATTTTCATATTTTTTCCATGAACCAATAGAGCTAGAATACAATTTTTGTCTTACTTGGGTATGACTAGCAGTATTAACTGACCTTTTTGTCTGATAAAATCTCATTATTTTATCTTCCCATTTTATGTCACAGAAATCTAATAACTTTTTTATTTCAGTCTCTGGATCTGAAATAAGTTTTTCATATTTGCAAGTATAGATATTATTTTTATACATTTCTTTCCAATGGTTAACTAAGTCCTTATATATCAAATAATATTTTCCAAGTACTTCAAGATCAAATGAATATGAATGTTGTTGTCTTGCAGAAAACAGCATTTTGAACAAAGAAAAACAATTGTCCATGGGGTTTCTTTCAACCAGAATTACTTTTGCTGAAAAGTAAGAATTTAAAATATAACTTATCCATCTAAAATTATGCGGCATTTTATCAACAAAATATTTTGTACTGCTGTCAATAGTTTTAACTGAACCCATATAAAAATTGGATAAATTTATTTGTTCTTCCTTATTAAATTTTTTAATAATTGGAGAAAAACCTTCTTTATATGTAATTAGATTACTTTCAATAAATTTACTTAGTGAATTTAATTCTCCCATCCCTTCTACTTTAGAATGAGAAGACAGTATCTGTTCAATAAGTGATGTTCCAGATCTTGGTAAGCCTAAAACAAAAATAGGTTTTAAATTATATTTTAGTAACTTTTTATTTTTATCAATATCAATACTTGTATTAGCTAAATTTTTAAAAAAAACTTCTTCTGGTATGATTTGAGGTCTGTATTTGTTTTTATAAAAATCATTACCATTTTTATAAAACTTAAAACTTTTTGAATATTCTTTAAGATCTTCATAACCTTTTCCTAATGCAAAAGACATTATTGCTCTTTCTTCTGGTACTAAAAACTTATTATTATAAACTTGTTCCATTTGTTTTATAAGAGGGTCACCTGCCTTAAAATTTTGAAGTCTTGATAATTGCCTATATGCATCGGCGTTTAAGTTATTAATTTTAATTGCATTTTTAAAACTCTTTACTGATTTTTCTTTTTGTCCTAAATGAGCAAAAATTATCCCTTTTAATGAAAAAGCCTTATCAAAATTTGGGTTGACTATTAAACATTTATCAAGATATTCAATTGCTTTTTTATTAAGTCCAAGGTGTAAATAAGAATTGGCAATGTTACATAGAAAATTAATATTATTTGGTTCTATATTTAATGCTTTTTTGAATATTACCAATGATTCTTTATATTTGACTTTGTCTTGTAATAAAATTCCTAAATTATTCAGGGTCAAAATTGAGTTAGGATTTAAATCCAAAGCCTTATAAAAAAGCTCTTCAGATGCATCATGTCTTCCCATTTCCCTGAAAATTTGTCCTTTAACATTCAAAAATTCATGATTATCTGGTTGATGTCTTAAAGCTAGATTAATAGCTTCATCAGCAAGTTTGTAATTATTTAATTTTAAGTTGCAGACTGCGAAGTTGTAAATCGCTTTTGAATTATGTGGATTAAGTGAAATTGACTTTTTAAAGTATAATAAAGCTTTATCGTAGTTCTCAGTTTCAAAGAAAATATTGCCTAAATTGGTTGAGGCTTCATCAGAATTTGGATCAATCTTAGAAGCTCTTAAACCATAGAGTAAAGCTTTATCAAAATCTTTTATTTCTTTAAAAACAACACTAATATTATTATTTAAATGAAAATTATTTGGAAAACTATTTAATCCTTCATGGAAAGATTTAATTGAGAGATCTAACTTTCCGACATTAAAAAAACTTAAAGCTAATAAATTATATAAATTTGGATTTTGATTATTTTCTTCTAGTTGGCTGTTAATAATTGAAATAGTTTTTTCAAAATTTCCTTGATTATAGATTGCAAATATTTCTTCTAGTCTGTGTTTATTTTCCTCTTTTGTTTCAATAGGTAAATTAGATTTGTAATAATTTTTTAACTTATTTAAGCATCCAAGTATTTCATCAACTAATTTGACATTACCATCTTTAGCAGCCTGTTTAGCTAATTCTATGGCTTCATTCTTTTTATCCTCAAATTTTTTAAAATATTTTAATGCTTGAGTTTTATTTCCATATTTATTTGCTTGAATGGAATTGGTCATTAATTGATCAAGAGATAGAATAATATCGTGCATTTAAACCTTCTGAAAATTATTTTTTGTTTATATTTGAGCTCTTTAGTGAGCTGTAGATTATTTCAATTTCATTAGACCAATCATTCTCTTTTTGTTGTCTAATTAAAGTGACATTTTTATACCAGAGGGATGTTGTAATACCTTCCATCCATCTAAAATCAGCGTTATAGGGTAAAAGTAACCACACAGGTTTACCCAAAGCAGCAGCTAAATGTGCTGTTGTATTGTCTACTGAAATTATTAAGTCACAATTCCTAATAATGTCAGCTACTGATGAAATATCATTGGTCAAATCAACGAAAGGCACTTTCAAAATTTCTTTACCTGAAGTTAAATTAACTTCTTTGACCTGGTTGTGTACATTTCCATACTGGATATTGAAAAAATTAATATTTTCAACACTAACAATTTTAGCTAATTCATGTGTTTTTAAGCATCTGTCTTTACCTGTTTTACTAGAAAAAGAGTGCCAGGATATTCCTATATTAAAACCATTCAGTTTAGAAAATAAATTATTAATCTCTTGGTATCTTTTGCCATTTACTTTTAATGGATCAAATTTTGAATTAAGATAGTGATTTGTATGATTTCTTAGGAATTTATTTAGGCTTCCAAGGGCAATATGTTTATCATAAACATTTTGCGGAATTATTTCTTCCTCGCTGAAAACTTTTATTGTTGGAAAACTACAAGTGAATAAATCAACTAATTTTTTATTAACTTTTACACAAACGTTCTTTTGAATTTCTAGGAGTTCAAAAAGTAAAGTTCCAAAGTTTATTTGATCTCCAAGACCTTGTTCACCGTAAACCAGAAGTGATCCGTTAAATGGTTTCCCATCCCATATTTTCTTTTTTTCCTGATAAAAACCATTTAAAGGTTTTCTTATATTATTCTTCAATCCATATTCGTATAATTTCCATCCTAAATTAAAGCGACCATTTCTCACATGTATTTGTCCGAGAATAAAATTTGGTTCTGGGTTTTGGGGATCTAATTCTGACCATTTTCGGTAGGTGGTGATAGCTTTTTTGAAATCTTTTAATTTGATATAACAATTTCCAAGAAATTTATAAGCTTTTAAATTCCTTGGATCTAATTTTAAGCTTTGTTTATATTCTTTTGCAGATGCTTTAATATTATTTATATTTGAATAAGCTATTCCTAGATTAAAATGATATAAGCTATTTTGATTATCAATATTTATTGCTTTTTGATACATATTTATAGCTTCTTCAAATTCTCTTTTTTGAATGAGAATATTGCCTATATTGGAATAAGCATGAGCATAATTTTTATCATGAGTTAAAGCTTGGAAAAAGCAGATTATAGCATTCTCAAAATCATTTTTTTGGAAAAATTCGAGACCTTTGTTATTGTATTTGTCTGCTTGATTGTGAATAGAAAATAAGTTATTGTTATTTTTTGATTTATTAACAATAATTTTTTTTTCCATTCACTTAGCCTTTATATTATTCAAACCTTAAAAAGGCTCTGAATTATTAAAATCAATTATTATCTTAGAAGTGTAAGTATAGTTTGCATTGATTGGTTTGCTTGACCAAGCATTGCGGTTGCTGCTTGCTGAAGAATTTGATTTTTTGCGAGTGAGGCTGTTTCTGCTGCCATATCTGCATCCTCAATTCTGCCACGCGCTGATTTAGTGCCTACAATTACATTTGATAAATTATCAATTGTATGCTGCATTCTATTCATCGTCGCACCAAGGTCACCACGTTCTGCGTCAATTCTTTTTATAGCTCCGTCAAGAGCTGTAAGAAACTTATGAGACTTTTCAACTGTTAAAACGTCAAGATCTGAAACTTTATTTAAGTTTGCTGCAGGTGGTGCTGCTCTAAATAATGAGTCTTGAACTGCTGGAACAACAGTGAACGTATAAGCAGATTCAAATTGAACTTCACCTGTAAGTCGTAATGAATTTTCGTTTGATACCACTTTAGAGAATGTGCCTCCAGTGCCAGCCCCGCCATAAGTGGGATCAGTACCATCCAAATTCTCTAATGTAAAAACTGTATCAGATGATGTAGCTTTTACTTTGTAGAATTCACCATCTGTCAATCCAGTAATAAGTGCACTGCCTACAGTATATTTTACAATATCTCCAACTTGTAACCTATGGTCATTACTACAGGTAATATTTGCATTTGATGCACTTGAAGCAACTGATGTCATGACAGCGCCAACTCCTGAGCCTTGTAATTCAATATCTTTATCCATTAACTTTACTTTACCACCTTTTACATTAAGGTCTCTGTCGAGTGTTTGAAGGTTGAGAGTTTTTTCTAATTTAGTAAATTCTAAATGACCGTTGTTGGTTGTGGTAATGTCAACAGTAGTTCCATCTGGAGAGCTTGTTGCTAGTGTAAATGTTGTAGCTGTTGGTGCAGTTTTGACAAAATAGGTTGTTTCCATGTCAATTCCTACAAGTCCTGTTTCACCATGGACATCTGTTAACTTTACCATGTCCCCTACTTGAAATCCATGAGCTAATGCTGAGGTAATTGTATCACTCGTATTTGCTCCACTCGCGTTAACAAGTGCTTGGGTTAACGTTGTACCGGTATCAGTTGGCATATCCACATTGTCGATCACGACATCATATCCATCTGGAGATTTTATATCAATGTAACTCTTGTCAGATGAAAGTTTTGCATAAATTCCTGTTGTTCCTGTGAAACCGTTGATTTTATCTCTAAGATCTGAGAGGTCTGCTGAATGTACTTCATCGCCTGTTCCAAAGCCTATTGTTGCTGAGATTTTGACTGGAGAATCCGTATTCATACCGTATAAATCAAAAGCAAGTACGTGCTTGTCATCTGTGTTATTACTTGGCGATACAGTTATTCTAGCATTTGTTACTGCTGAAGCACGAACACCAGTCAGTGAATCCATATTTGAAACCGCATTTGCAATTTCAAGAGCTGTCATTCCTGTTCTCAACTGCACTTCTGAAGATCCTACATGGCCATGGACCGTTATATCCTCTGTTTTTAAAACTTCTGAAGCGGGCGCCGCTTGATCAGTTCCGCCTGTGGCTGCGTAAGAGTCCTTAGACAAGCCTACTGTCGGTGCATTAGAAATACTCTGTAGATGAAATTTAGCATTTGACGGTGTGCCAAAATTTGAGATTGCTCCATATTTAACAGCGGTTCCATCAAGATGTGTAAGAGTAAATGAATCAGAGTCAACGACCGTTACCTTATAACTTTTTCCGTCAACGAGACCTGGAACTGGAACACTAGTCGCAGCTGGACCCTGTTCATAAGTTACAATGTCACCTGTTTCAAATAAATGATCAGACGCGGTGTCAATATTTGCTGCAGCTCCATAACTGCCCATTCCGTTTGTTTTGAGAGTAGCAGTGTTTTCCTGTTCTGAAGTAATTGTCCACATGCCGAGGTCATCTGGCTTTACTGACTCAATACTGAGTGAATGTGTATGGCCTGGACTTTCGTCATAACCAATAGCAAATGTAGTATCTTGAAATTGTCCATTTAATAATTTTACATCATTAAATTTTGTAGATTCTGCAATTCTTAGTAATTCTGTTTTTAATGCAACAACTTCGGCGTTAAGTGCAACTCTATTCGCGCCACTGTAAGTTCCATTTGCAGACTGAACAGCTATTTCTCTCAGTCTGTGTAAAATTTCTGTTGTTTCATCGAGTGCGCCTTCAGCTACTTGTGCCATAGAAATAGCATCCCCAGCATTTCTTATTGCAACGCTCATACCTTGAACTTGGGATGTCATTCTATTGATGATTGATGCGCCTGCCGCATCATCGCCTGCGTTATTTACCCTTTTACCAGAAGACACTCTTTCCACTGAAGTAGCGTATTCGCCTTCATTCTTGTTTATATGGTATAACGATTTTAAAGCCGCTAAGTTTGTTAATATACTCATTGTTGCACCTTTTCTATTTTTTGAGGTCAGGACACAACGAGCAAATACTATGCCAAAATTTAGATAATTATTTTAAAAAAAAAGGGGAAGGGCAAAACCCTTCCCCTAAAAACAAAGTTAAAATTATTAACCTTGAAGTAGTACAAGCATTGTTTGTTTAGCCTGGTTAGCTTGGGCAAGCATTGAAGTAGCTGCTTGCTGAAGTATTTGAGACTTAGTTAACTGGGATGTCTCAGCAGCAAAATTCGCATCTTCAACTGAAGATAGAGATCTTTGAACATTTACAGCAACGTTACTGATGTTATCAACTGTTGACTCTAGTCTGTTTTCAGCTGCACCCATTTCTGCTCGGATTTCAGAAATTTGAGCCATTGCTCCGTCAAGAACTGCAATAGCAGATGTTGCACCAGCTTGAGTTTTAAGGCTAAGGCTGCCTACTGTAGATAAACTTGAGTTCTGTGCGCTTGTATCTGTAGCAAAATGGTTAGCAGCATTTCCAGAAGTTACAGTGAAGGCCTTATGGCTAGATAAAGTAACTTGCCCTACAACTGCTGTAGAGTCTGCTGATGCTGACCCTGCAGCTAATGTTCTTGCTGAACCTGTTACAGTTCCATCTGATTTCATTTCTTGGACTGTCATCGCTCCAGAAGCTGCAGTCGTGTCACCTACAACAATATTGTACCCTTCTTCTTGTGTAAGATTAACTCCTGATAAGTCTTCAGTTAATGAAGCAACAATTCCAGTTTGTCCTGAAACAGCATTTACAGCGTCTTTCAAAGCTGTCAAATCACTTATACTAGTTATAGTTGCATTAACAGTTGATTTATCTGAACTTTTACCTTGCAGTGTAAAACTAAAAGTCTCGGCAGCTGTAACTTTAAGTTGCGCTTTGGTTGTGACAGTGGCATTAATACCTGTTGTACCTGAGAGCAAATTGAATGTTCTAGCCACATCACGAGCATCAGCACCAGCAGCTACAGAAGCAGTTGCAGTTCCAAAGCTACCCTTAACTGTATAATCTGCGTCTGCATGAAATAATGCTGCAAATGCTGTTATTGCAGATGCGTGAGTATCTTCAGCAGCTGGATCCATAGATTCTGTTACCGAAGATAATGTATACGCACCTAGTGTTGAAGCATCTGTCGCAGAAACTCCCAATCTGAATACTTGGTTTGCACCTGTACCAATCTGAATTGCCTTATCAGTATATGTGCCGTCAAGCAATTTCACATTGTTAAACTCAGTTGCTGTAGAAATTCTATTCAACTCTTGTGAGAGTTGATTTATTTCATCTTGGATGAAAGTTCTATCTGTACCAGTATTAGTATCTGATGCAGATTGAACTGCTAATTCACGCATTCTTTGAAGAATTTCACCTGACTCTTCTAATGCACCGTCAATTGTACCGATAAGTGCTAAAGCGTCAGAAGCATTCCTTCCAGCAGCCTCTAAACTATTTACCTGTGCTCTTAGCTTAGTAGCAATACCAAGTCCAGCAGCATCATCCGCAGCAGAATTAATTCTTTTGCCTGTTGATAAACGCTCCATTGCTTGGGTCATTGTATTGGACGCTTGTCCTAGGCTTCTTAAAGCCAATTGCGACATAAAGTCACTATTTATTGAGGTCATATTTATCTCCTTGTTGTTCAAGACTTACATCTTGAGTTTTATTTAGCCCCAACTTAGACGGTCATTTCTAAATTGGGGCTCCGTAGTAGGTAGACTACACTACCATTAGTTTCTCAAATCCAATGGCGGCCTTTTATCCTGCCTGAAGTAATCTTAATACTCCTTGAGGAGCTTGGTTAGCTTGCGCTAGCATAGCAGTAGCTGCCTGAGTTAAGACTTGAGATTTAGATAAGGAAGTTGTCTCATCTGCATAATCAGCATCCATTACTCTGGAAAGAGAAGCTTCCGTTTTTACCTGAATATTATTCAGATTGTTAATAGTGCTCTCTAGACGATTATTTAAAGCACCCATTGTTGAACGTGTTGTATCGATCATATTAATGGCTTTATCAATTATCGCTAAAGCTTTTTGAGCACCGTGGATATTTTTAAGATTAATATCGCCTAGTTGGCTCAACGCACTAGTTTGAACTGAAGTATCTGTTGCAAAATGGTTTGCAGCATTACCAGAACTTAAAGCAAATGCTTTATCTGAAGACAATGTAACTTGACCTAATACATATGTACTATCATCAGTTGCTGCATCACCTTTCATTGCAACTTGGTTAGCTGTTGTTTCTGCGCCAGCAGCGCTGATAGTTAAATTTGCAACCTGTAGATCTGCATCAGTACCGCCAGCAGCTGTCACATCAGCAAAAAATATCGTATAACCTTCTGGATTAACTATATTGACGCCTGCTTTATCAGATGTAAGAGTTGCGGAAATCCCGGTTGATCCACTGACTGCGTTAATGGCATCCTTCAAGTTTGATAAATCAGATGTGTCAGAAATCACTGCTGTAACAGAAGACGCAGTTGAACTTTTGCCATAGAGGTCAAAAGTTAGTGTTGCGGCAGCACTCACAGTAAGTCTTGCTCTAGTTTCTGCAGTTGCTGTAATACCAGTATTACCTGCAATTAAGTTGAAAGCTGCAGCTGTGTCTCTTGCCCCTGCCTCAGCTGCGATATATGCTGTATCAGAACCAAAAAAACCTGTAACAGTATAATCACCTGCATCAGCAATAGTTGTTGTTAAACCTGCGGTTGCTAATGCATATGTATCCACTACAGCCAATGTTTCGACTGTTGATGTATCCTGGTATGCACCTAATGTTGCAGAGTCTGAAGAAGTAACACTCATATTTACAGTTTGGCTTGGATCATAACCTACCTGAAGTGATACATCACCGAATGTACCATCTAAAACGTTTACCCCATTAAATTGAGTAGTAGATGAAATTCTATTAAGTTCTGTATTAAGAGCGTTTATTTCTTCTTGGATAAAAACTCTATCTTGTCCAGCATTTGTATCAGAAGCAGATTGAACAGCAAGTTCACGCATTCTTTGTAAAATGTCAGTTGCTTCGCTTAAAGCTCCATCAACTGTATTTACTAATGAAATACCATCACCAG
The DNA here is from genome assembly GCA_902539295.1 of uncultured SAR116 cluster alpha proteobacterium. Classification (GTDB taxonomy): domain Bacteria; phylum Pseudomonadota; class Alphaproteobacteria; order Puniceispirillales. The sequence continues at coordinate 16,888 of CACBIM010000016.1, read as the reverse complement.
CATTTTTTGCTGCCATCTTTAAACCATTAATTTGAGATGTTAGGCTATTTGCAATTTGAAGACCAGCAGCATCATCACTTGAGCTGTTAATTCTCTTTCCGCTTGAAAGTCTTTCGAATGCTTTTTCCATAGTTACATTATTACCCATTAATGTGTTTCTAGCGTCAATTGACGCAATATTAGTATTCACTGAGACCATTTTTTGTCTCCTTTCCGAGTTAGTTAAATTTAAACGCGGAGAAGGTTTTTCGCTGACCACCTCCGTACAAGTAAATGAACGGCATATAGTAAAAATGTTTAGTTTATTTTTAGTAAAAAGTTATTGATTTTATTATTTTTTTTTATTTCTAAACAAATTTTTTCTGTGTCGTTTATTATTGTTTTTTTCACAGAAATTTTGTCTAAAATTATTTAAATAATAATCTAGAGTTAGATGTTTTCATATTTTCAACTTTATTTTAAAATAGTGACTTTTTGGGCATATAATTTGCATAATTTACTTTGTTCTATAATTTTCAAACGAAGTGTATTATTATGTTATCAAATTTATTATCTAGTGGAGGTAGAATGGCTGTCTATTGCCCTCAATGGGTTTACGCAGCTTGTATTGGTCTTACAGCTAGAGATTTTCTTGTCAAGGATATACCCATTGACTTAGTGGCAAGAAGATATTCTAAAGCTCTTTTAGAAAAATATGACGAAGTCAATCCAAATGAGATCTCATCAATTGCAGAAGATATAATTAGGATATTAGCAGAAGTAGAGGCAGGTTCAGATGCAACTAAGTACCTAGATGGTTTCATATATAATATGATTAACTTTGATAATGGTAAAATCAGAAATCGCAAACCGCTTCTTGGATCGATTTTTGATGGAGAAAGAGATCGCCATTACGAAGAAAGAGACATTATAAAAATGTTTAAGTCTTATATGTATTCGCTGAGATCTGATTTAAGCAAACCATCACCTAGTGGATGGAGGATTGACGACGAGAAAGATATTGATTTTTTAAGAGATATTGCTACTGAAGAATTTACAATATTTGATGCTATATCCTTGAAGCCATCTGATAAATAAATGAAAAAATTTTTTATATAAACAATTAAATTTTTATTGTAGCAATGCAAGCATTGTTTCTTTTGCTTTATTCGCTTGAGCAAGCATAGATGTAGCTGCTTTTGCAAGTATTTGTGCTTTTGTAAGTTTTGCAGTTTCTTCAGCAAAGTTAGCGTCTTCTATTGTTGATAGGGATTTTTGAGCGTTCACTGCAATATTACTTAGATTATCGATAGTAGATTGTAGTCTATTATTAGCTGAACCCATGTTTGATCTAATACCTGATATCATTAACAAAGCACCATCAATAACTGACATAGCTTTTGTGGCGCCTTCCTTTGTCGTAAGAGAAACTGCTGAAATTGTACTATGTGACGCAGTCAATTCTGTAGTAGCAGCAGAAAAGTGATTATTCGCATGACCTGGCGTAACCGTATAAGCATTTTGACTTGAAAGGCGAACTGTACCAACAATCGCTGTTGAGTCACCAGTCGTTCCGTCACCATCTAATGTTCTTGTATTTCCGGTATCAAGGTTTCCATCCATATCCATGGCCGTAACTAGTAAGTTAGCGTCAGTTGAACCAGTTGATACATCGCCGATGATAATATCGTATCCTTCTGCTTGTGTAATTTCTACCCCAGATTTATCAGATGTCAAAGCAGCTGAAATTCCTGTAGAACCCGATACTGCATTAATAGCATCCTTTATTGCAGTTAAGTCAGTCGCAGAAGTTACAGTAGCTGTTATTTGAGAAGTTGTTGTACTTTTACCCTCAAATGTAAAACTGAAGGTTGCTGCTGCTGAAACAGTCATTTTCGCACGAGTAAGTGCTGTCGCGTTAACGCCTGTATTTCCTCCTATTAAATTAAAAGATGAAGCAACATCTCTTGCATCAGCTCCAGCATCAACTGAAGCTGTATATGTGCCAAAAGTGCCTTTAACAACGTAATCCGCTGTAGCATCATACAAAGCATTTAAAACAGTTTTAGCAGATGCATGAGTATCTTCTGGAGCAATACTCTCATCCACGCTATCTAATTGATACGCTCCTAATTTTGTAGAATCTGTTGCACTTACACCTAGTCTTAAAACTTGATTAGATGCTGTTCCTATTTGAATATTTTTATCAGTAAAAGTTCCGTCTAAAAGTTTTGTTGAGTTAAATTCTGTATTAGTAGAAATTCTATTAATTTCAGTAATTAATTGATTTACTTCGTCTTGAAGGTAGGTTCTGTCGTTTCCTGTATTAGTGTCAGAGGAAGATTGAACAGCTAATTGTCTCATTCTTTGGAGTATAGTAGTAGTTTCAACGAGAGCACCTTCAATCGTACTTACCATTGCCAATGCGTCAGATGAATTTTTAATTGCTGCATTTAAACTATCAACTTGAGCTCTGAGTTTTGCTGAAATAGATAGACCTGCAGCATCGTCACCAGCTTGGTTAATTCTTTTACCTGTAGATAACCTTTGCATAGATTCTTGCATAGTTGCATTAGACTTATTAAGGCTCGCGAGAACCATTGCAGACATTTGGTCACTATTGATGGAAGTCATAACTATCCCTTCATTGACTAAATAATATTAATTTTGTGAAGGGCGCTGACCACTTCATATTTATTAACGGCTTCAAAAATAATTGTTTAATTTTTATATTTTCTTTAAGCATCATTTTATAAAATCAAATAGACTATTTTGGCTGATTTTAGCATATGCTTGTTGAGCAGCATCTCTATTTACTAATAAGCTTTGAATTTGAGTTACAATAGCTGCCATATCAGCATCCCCCAAGTCAGAAATTTTTTCAGAAGTTGAAATAATTCTTTGATCAATAGCATCTCTTTGGAGTTCAGCTTTATTAATTTGTGCTCCAAGAAAAGCCCTTTGTAAGCTCAGATGGTCGGTTGCTTTTTTAACATCCATCACTGAACTTGAAATCAATTGATCAGTGTCTGTTAATCGTCTTGCACTTCCAACGACTGCACCAGAACCTTCAAGGGTATTGAAATCTATGTAACTTTTAACTTCATCAGTAGCAAAGTCATCTCCTTCAATCTCAATATCTGAAATTTTGATTGTGCGGCTTGTTGTATCAGTGAGAGTAATTCTTCCAGTATCGTTATCAAGGCTTGCTTTTACGCCTGTTGTTGCTGTTAATGCATTTATCTTAGTAACCACATCATTGTAATTTCCCTCAGAAACAGTAATGTTTACATTTGATGAACCAATACCACCTTGCAATGTAAAAGACCAATTTTGTGGATCTCGTGGAACTTTGAAGTCGAGTGCGGCCATGGCGCGGGCAGAACCTTGATTTGACAAAGCATCAGCATTATTAATCGTGTTTACTATATTTGTAATAATATCAAAAACACTCTTTCGACCAGAGCCAGTATCAACAGTTTCGAAAGCTGTTCCTCCATCAATGCTTGTAGCCACATTCATAGACTCAGAAATCTGAAGTGTATGCTTTCCACGGTCACCTTTATAGGTGAAAGTTCCATCTACATTTTTAATAAATGCTTGAGAGTTAGTATGATAACCAGCAAACAAACTTTGTCCCTGTGCGTCACGAGTATTTGCAATCTCAAGCATTACATTAGCAAGTTGCTCGACCTCGGTTCTAATTGCAATTCTCTCTGGAACGCCGTTAGTATCGTTTGCTGCCTGAATTGCTAATTCAGAAATTCTTGTCATAACATTAATTGCCTGTTGCATAGTTCCATCAGCAAGATCTAACCTTCTTTGTGCTGAATCAATATTTCTCTTAAATCTATCTAAAATATTTCTTTGTTCTTTAGCAGCAGATAACTCAACTGCTGCTACAGGATCGTCAGAGGACTTTAGAATATTCTTGCCAGTCGCAACTTTTGCTTGAAGGTCCTGTATTTCCTCGGTCAATTTCCCAAATTGGTTTACTGATTGCTGATTAAATAATTTTGTACTTACTTGCATTTATTCCTCCTACACTACATCAAGTAATGTTTGAAATAGTTGTTTAGCAGTTGCTAAAATTCTTGCTGATGCTTGAAATGCTTGCTGTTGTTCAAGAAGTTGTGCTGCTTCGGTATCTAAACTTACTCCTGAAAACTCTAGTTCTGATGCCATGGCAGCTTCTTTTGTGGCTTCAGCTGCTTCTAGTGATAAATCACCGGATAATACTGAAGCACCAACACCAGTTACAATAGTATCAAATACTTCACGGAAACCGCCTGAGTTTGGACCACTTGCATCTTGAGTTTGGAGTAAGATCATAGCATCTAAATTTCTAGCGTCACCAGTACCGCCTGCATTGTCTGAAATTTTAAAAGTATCGTCTAATTGCCCTTTACCTTTTACGACAACTTTGTAGCCAGCAGCTTCAGCCCTGCCAACGCTGTCCAGGGTTCTTGTCGCGATAGAATGCCCAGTTGTGGCATCTAAAAACTCGATTACACTACCTTCAGCATTTGCAACTTTAATGTCTATGTTGGATGCTTTGGCTTCGTAATCTGGAGCAGGGGGATCAGATCTTGTTGCAATACTTCTTGCTCCACCACCATTAATAATCATTATTAGGTCTTCATTGCCTACATTTTTAATATTAATATTACTACCAATTAAACTATTAACACTTGTATTGTTGCCCGAAGTATCAGCTGAAACTACATTGCCTTCAGTGGATTTGACAACCAGTTTGTCATTGTCAACATTTACACGATAGTCTGATACTTTAATGCCTAGAGCTTCAGCATTAGTATCTTGATTAAATTTATATTCTTTATCACTGTAAGGATCTGTTTTAATTACTATTCTTCCATTAGCTTTAACAAAAATATCATTTGCGTTTCCATCACTTCCTAAATAAGCAAAGTCAGCACTAGCAGTAGTTTGAAGTGATATACCTGAAGTTCCTACAAGAGCTTTAACTTTATAGTCAGTATTTGCAGATAGTCCTTGCACAGGAGTTCCTACTGGAATGTATCTGACGGTGTCGCCTACTTTGAATCCATGACCTTCGCCAACTGTAATTGTTGCAGATGAATTATTAGTTTGCCCTGCTGTATTAGCCGTTCTAATATTCTCTGATTTTACAAACATATCAGCAGCATGGCCATTGCCACCACCGTAAGTAATTGTTCCACCTGATGCACTTTTTAGAGAAAAGCCATCAAAGCGAATAAAAGCATCTTCTGCACTTCCACCAGTTCCGCCATAGGTGAAGTCAGCACCTGCAACTGTTTGAAGTTTAAATTGATTAGTGCCAATAACCTCTTTGATTTTATAAACTGTACCACTTGTTAAACTTTGCAGATCACTCGCTCCACCTTTGAAGTATTTAACATAGTCACCAACTTTAAACTCATGTGCATTTGTTGCAGTTAGAGTAGCGCTTGCTGCACGCGTAACACTTGAAGTATTAACTTCAGAGCTTGATTTCTTAATTACAGATGCGATTGTGTATTCAGTATTATGCGTTAATCCGTCAAGTACTGTTCCACCTTTTAGGTACTTTACCTTATCGCCAACATTAAATTCATGATCACTGTCCGTAGTAATAACTGAACCTGCAGCTGACACAACACCTGTTGTATCTGATGTAATAATATTACTCATCCAGTTTGCAGTTGCGCCATTTTGAATGTTAGTTGGAACAATATTATTACCATCCTTTAACTCCACTGTTACTTTACCACCATTATTAGGATTTATGGTGAGTGTGTAATCTGTGTCTCCAACCTTAACGTTTGTAGTTGAAGTTGCAGCAGGAACGGCAATATCATTGCCTGAAAGGGTTCCTATTGCCTCGTCAATTCCAAATCTAACTGCCGCACTGCTGTTGCCTGAAACAGAATTGTCATCTGGAATAAGTATCTGTTGCGCAGAGAGGCTTCCACCAGCAAAAATTTGTAACTTATTATTATAATCAAAATAAGCGTCAAGCCTTCCTTTTTCACCGCCTGTAATTTCTATTTCTCTTTCTACAACACGTTTGCCATTTGTTGTTACTAGTGTTTTATTTGCGGTCGCACCGTTAATTGCTTCTTGTCCTGCACCTGTTCTAATGTCAACACCATCAAAAAACAACACATTCGATGTTTGGTTTGCTCCTTTATAGGGTTGGAAATTAACGCCATCCTTCCGAGATAATATTAAATTTGTTCCTCTATAAGAAAATACATATTTATCAGAAGCTCCTGCTGTATTAAGTGCTGAATTTAATCCAGTAACAATACTGGAAATATTTGTTTGGCCTGCTTGAACTGTGTAATCTAAGTCTACATTAGTTTCCATTCCCGCGGATAAAACTAGATGAATACGGTTGCCAGCAGATGCCACTGCATCAGCGTTGCTTACAGTGAATGTGGCGGTCGCAGGAACAGCGTCACGGCCATTGTTTAACATTGTGAGCGTATAATTTTGATCTGCAAACTTTACTACTAATTTATCGCCTGCCTCGGGTAATTCACTTACAGAGTTTTTACCTGAGACTGAGGCAATCATAGAACCTGATCTTAAATTTTTAGCTATTTCTTCTGCTACTGAGGCTGAAGTAATGCTTTCCATATCTTTAGTTTTAACAGTTGATGAAAATGATGTCCCAGTCCCTGTATTTGGAATTGTTAACTTGTATTCACCACCTGCTGCAAGAGCCATGGTGCCGTCAACAGAAGATCCATTTCCGTCAGCACCTTCAAACGCATCAAACTTTAATGTCATTTGCTCACCGGTTGGCGTCATGCTTTTTTCAATAAATCCATTTTCAAATACATCTGTTGCGCTTGAAAGCGATGAAGTATTTGACCCAGCAGTAGTTGTAAAAGAAAATGAACCACCAGCATTCAACTTTACATAGCCAGTAAACCTGGCAGCATCAAATGTTGTGTTATCTAGTTTTACTTCAGTTCCTAAATTTTCAAAATCATCACCAATTGTTTTCATATTTAACGGTGGACTAGATGCAGAAAAATTTGTCATCATGATGTCGTCACCATCTTTACTTTCAAGAACTACTTTTTTCTTATCCACTGACAAGTAAGCAGTAACTCCAGTACTTGCTGTGTGTTCATTAATTTTTTTAGCTATATCTGACATATCATCAGAAGAAATTGTTGCAGAGATGCTGATGGCATCCTGGTTTTTAGATTCAAAATCTAAACTTACAGTACCTGTTCTTCTGACTAAAGTAAAACTATCGTAATGAGACGTAACTCCTGTTGCCCCACCGCCAGTATTCCCGTAAGTTAGTGAAGTTCCATCAGTATTTTTTAATGTGATACTGTTGCCTGAAACGCTTGCAACCTCATACTCTGCAAATTCAGTTAATCCCTCTAGAGGTCCACCATGCGTTGCATGGTCATCAACAGCCTCATATTTAATAATATCGCCAACTTTGAATTCTGTTACACCAGTTGCCGCGCCATTTGTGTAAGTAGATGATAAGCTTATAGTTGGTGATCCTGAACCTTGGTTTACTCTAGTTGCACCATATGAAACAGACCCAATTTCCGCCATTGATAATTCAACTCTTGTAATAGCCTCTGCTTGAACACCTAAGCTCGCAAGATCAGTATTAATTTTCTTTGCTGTAAAACCTGCTGAGGAACCAGCTGGAATATCTACGTTGCCACTCTCTCCACCAAACATAGAAATACTGGCGTTGTATGCACTAACAGTGCTTGCAGGAAAAATAGTTTTTGAAGGAATTACACCAGATGAATTAACATTATAAAGTTTAAAACTATCATTAGCGTGGCCATTGCCTCCACCATAAGTTAACGTAGTGCCATCCGTTTTTGTTAAAGTGAACTGTGTTGTGCCGTTTATAGATGCAACTTTATAAACTGCTTTATCTGTCAAGCCAGTAAGAGAAGTACTATTAGCAAAATATTGAACTATATCACCAACAGCAAATCCATGATTGGTTCCAGTTGCAATTGTAGCACCTATTGCGGATCCAATTCCAGATGTGTTCGCAGTGACAGAACTATTATTTGTTCCCAATGTGATGACATGGTCACCAGCTCCTGTATTCCTCTCTATAGATAGCCCTCTATACGCTTTATCACCACTTAAGTTTAAGTAATCTGCTCTATAGCTTGCACCAGCATTAAAACCATTATCACTTGTAACAAGCTTAGCAATATCTTCTTTGGTTAAAGGTGTGCCAGCAAGATGACGTCCTTCCCTCGTAAAAACTTGTACATTAGATGGAAGGGCAGATGCTTTATTCGCTCCTAGTATTGTACTTCCTCCAGACAACATTGTTGACTGCCCAGAAAAATCATTTTCTGAGGAGGCAAAAGTAATACTGCCTCCTGAACCGGATGCGTAAAGGCCCAAATCAGTGAGAGTTTGTGAACTAGAATTTTTTATAATACCTCTATTTAAAGCAGTTGCAATTTCATTACTTGACTTCCATTTTTCATCTGCTCCTGCTTTTGGGAATACACTTGAGTATGTTAGGTCAAATACATGCTGAACACTATTAACTTCTAAAGTTACTGAAGTTGTTGTTGGAATTTCAGTCTCAGTCAACTGGAAACTCATTTGTGATTGAGTTTTAAAGCTTAGAATATCAGCCTCTTTTGAACCTGCAGGTATTGCTGCTACAGCTCCATCTCCAAGAAAATTTGTTGATGTCAAAGGAGAATTTGAATTTGTAAAAACCTTTTCAACTGTTGGTGGATTGTCAGATGAAACAATTTTACCTGAAGTTGCTGTAATATCAGCCGTGCCTTTATTAGAAACAGTCGCACTCACCAATGTTTTAGAAGCTGCAGCAAAGTCTTGAGCTCTTCTAAGCATAAACTGCATTCCAGCCGCAGCTCCACTTAATGGTGTAGTTGTTAATTCATCTCCGTCAACAGGCTGTCCAAGGATATTCAATTTAAAACCTGGCCCCTTTATAACATTTGAACCAAAAATATCCTGTTCTAATGTAGCACCAGACAAAGTCCATCTATTTTGAGCTTCACTATACTTTGCAGTCAGAGTTCCTTTGGGAAGTTTTTCAACATCACTCACAATAATTTCCGCAGAAACAGTTGACCTGTTTGCTCTCCCAGGACTTACAGTCATTCCGGAAGTAACAAACAAATTTTCACCTTGCTTACCATCTAATGTAAGACCTTGTTTATGTTGTTCGTTTAAACTTTCTGAGATTAATACTGCGAGATTATCTATGTCTCTGTTGGTGTCACCAATAAGTGCAAATGAATCAACCAAACCACCTAAAATGCCACCTGTTACTTGGTTAGTTGGTGTATTAGTAGTTCCTGCACCCATTAAAACCTGCAAGACACCGCCTGTATCAGTAACGCCAATTCTATTTGCATCTCTCCCTTCAAGTATTTTTGGACCTGCGCCTGTTTTGCCTATGGTGACTAATACATCTTTTCGCTCTTTGTACGATACTGATATATCAGTTAGTTTTGATAATTCTTCAAGAAGTCTGTCTCTGAGATCAAGGGTTGAATTGGGAGAACTTCCTAAGCTTGAGGCTAAAAGTCTTTCATTTACGTCAACAAGCTGTGTAACAATTGTGTTTATTGCTGTGCAAGTATCTTGAGCTTGTGACTTGCCATTTTTTTGCATATCCGTAAGTTGAATAGATAAATTTCTAAATGCACCGGCCAAGCTTTTGCCTTCTTCAAGTGCAACTGTTCTCGGTGCTAAATCACCAGGGTTTGAAGCGACATCTTGAAGAGCACCAAAAAAACGACCAATATAACTGCCAATATCCGCTTCACCTGGAAGAAGAGTGTCTTCTAGTTGCTTCATTTGGTCCGTGTAAGCTTTTAATTTTTCATAATTTGCTATTGAACTTCTAGTGCGATCCAAAAGAAACTGGTCGAAAGACCTTCTAATATCCTCTACACGAACACCTAACCCGGCTGTATTGCCAGTTGAGGTTACGCTTCCGCTACTAGCGCCAACTTCTTTTAGATCAGCTTCACGCCTTTTATATCCATCAGTGTTAACATTGGCGATATTTTGCCCAGTAACCGCGAGTGCTTGGCGGTAAGACTGGACAGCACTTTTGCCTATGTCAAATAAACTAGACATTACTTATCTTTTACCTCAACATTTTTACCAAATTGCCTAATTAAAGCCTCTGCAATACCAAAATTACCTGCTTTGGATAATTTCTCTGCTAATTCGTTGTCCATCATTGCGTAGTAGGTTTCTGTCGCATCATTTCCAAGAACATCTTCTGATAACTTAGCAGCTCTTGCAGATTTTAATATTTGAGATAGAAACAAGGCTTCAAATCTCTCTGCAGCCTCATTTAAACTTGTATCATTACTATTTAATTTCTTTGTTTTATTTGAACTAATCTCAAAAGAAGTTTTTGGGTCTAATCCAGGAATTATAAAATTATCCATTCTATTCCTCCTAAATAATTACCAATTCAGCTCTAAGAGCACCGGCTTCCCTAAGTGCTTCTAATATAGCAACTAAATCTGCTGCACTGGCTCCAACAGCATTCATTGCATCAACAATTGAAGATAATTTAACACCTGGATCAAAAATAAAGGCTTGAGCTGTAGTTTCATTGACTTCCATTTCAGTATCTGGGTTTTGGACAGCTTCTCCACCACCAGCTACTTGGTTACCTAAAGCGCCAACGATTTGTGTGCCTGCAGTAACGTTTATATCTTCCTTGACTTTAACAGTAAGACTACCATGTGTGACTGCAGCTGGTGTAACGCGAACATCTCCACCAATCACAATAGTTCCAGATCTTGCATTGACTACAACTTTTGCTGAAGGCCTTGCAGGTTCTAACTCAATATTTTCCAATAAGCTCATAAAAGTTACTTTTTGGGAGGGTTCCATGGGTGCCCTTACTCTAATTGATGTAGAATCAATTGGAACAGATACATCTGGACCAAAAATTTCATTGATTGCTTCAGAGACTTTAGTAGCAGTGCTGAAATCTCCTTGGTGTAAATTGAGTATAAGAAAAGGTTTTTCAAGAAATGGCATTTCTACAAATTTTTCAACTGTAGCTCCTCTAGGAATGCGTCCTACAGTTGGAATATTAACAATTAAAGATGAACCATCGCCACCTTCAACTCCAAATCCACCAACAACTAAATTACCTTGTGCTATAGCGTATGTTTCTCCATCAGCACCTTTTAGAGGTGTCATTAATAATGTTCCACCTCTTAATGATTTTGCTGCTCCAAGTGTTGAAACTGTTATATCTATATTTTGACCTGGTTTTACAAACGGAGGAAGCTCTGCTGTTATCATTACGGAAGCAGCATTTTTACCATTAAGAGATCCAGAATCAGTTGATAGCCCAAGTTGGGAAACCATTGATTTCATAGATTGTTGAATTAATTGTGTATTTCCATCACCAGTTCCAGCTAATCCAACAACAAGACCATAACCTATTAACTGATTTGACCTTATCCCTGCAATCGAGGTTAAGTCTTTTAATCTATCTGCAAAAGAACTGTTACTAAATGCAAATGCTAATAAGTAAAAAAGAATAAATAAATTTCTAATTTGTATCATTAAAATCTCCTAAAATGGGGAAACAACCCTCAGTGCTTTTCCAAGCCAGCCTGGTTGATTGGTATCGTGAAGATCACCAGCACCAGTATAAGTTATTGATGCATGAGCAATTCTATTTGAACTAACTTCATTGGATGCTGAAATATCTTCTGGCCGTATAACGCCGCTTAGTCGAATATACTCATTTCCATTATTAAGTGTGAGTTTCTTCTGACCCATAATTTCTAAATTTCCGTTTTCAAAAAGTCTTACAACAGTGACACTAATTTTCCCTGTAAGAGAATTACTCTGTGTAGCACTTCCTGAACCTGAAAAGGCCTGATTTGTTCCTGCTGTAAGATCAGCTTGGGTGCCTAAATTACTTTGCAAACCTAGAGGAACTGTTAAGTCAAATGCATCAGTTTTCGCAGAAGTTGAATTTTGTGCTTTCTTTGCACTAAATTGCTCACTTAAGTTAACCGTAAGAATATCACCAACATTCTGAGCTCTTCTATCTGTAGCAAACAAACCGCCTCCAGCTTGAGCGTAAATGCTTCCGTTTATATTGCGTTTAGGCTGTTCATATTCTTGTTTCGGATAGAAAGGTTCAAACTCTAGTGAGGCTTGCTCTTCTACGTATGTGTTTACACAACCAGTTAGAACAAAAAGACAGATTATTGATTTTAAAAGTGAACGGGTCATTCGCACCACCTTGTTTTTAATTAAAGATTTTGGTTTATAAATCGAAGCATATCGTCAACTCCTGAAATTGCTTTCGAATTAACTTCGTATGCTCTTTGAGTTTCAATCATATCTACTAACTCTTGAACCACATTGACATTTGAACTTTCAAGAGCGCCTTGAACAACTTTACCCATGCCACCGACAAAAGGCTCAGATATTACTGCCTCTCCACTAGCTGGTGTCTCTACTAAAAATGACTCACCAATAGGCTGAAGCCCTCTTCTGTTAGGAAAGTCAGCCAATTGCATTTGTCCAATCTCTTCAGCTTCTACAGCTCCAGGCACTTGAACACTGACAATTCCATCAGCTGAAATGTTAATTTGTGTAGCTTCAAGAGGTATTTGTATTTCTGGCTGAACAAGGTATCCACTTGAGGTTGTAAGTAATCCTTCAGCATTTCGAGAAAAAGCACCATTTCTTGTGTATCCAACTCTACCATCAGGCATTAAGACTTGAAAAAATCCACCACCATCAATAGAGATATCAAGTGCATTATCAGTACTTACAATATTACCCTGACTAAATAGCTTATCAGAGTTTACTATTCTTGTTCCAGTACCCACTGCAAATGCAGAATTCAAGTTTGTTTCAGCAGAAGTTTGATCGCCACTATTTCTAATAACTTGATACAAAAGTGTCTCAAAGTTAGCTCTGTCTCTTTTAAAACCTGTTGTATTAACGTTCGATAAGTTATTTGCAATAACTTGCATTCGAACTTGCTGTGCATTCAAACCTGTTTTTGCAACATGCATTGCATTTGTGGACATAAATTCCTCCGTTTAAAAAAATTATACAGAGTAAATAAGCAATGCTTGTGCCAAAAATATCTTAAGGGAAAGTTGTAAGAAATAAAATCTTTATGAGTTAGGCATTCTCATGAGATTGCTTGCAGCCTCATCTATGTCTTTTGCGATTTTTATTAATTTAACGTTTAATTCAAATTGTCTTTGTTGATCAAGTGATACAATCATCTCTTCAACAGCATTAATATTACTTCCTTCGAGATGTTTTTGTTTTAATATAACCAATTGATCAGGTTCAGGTAATCCACCGTTAATCGTTTTCAAAAGACCATCTTTATCTTTAAAAATTTCTTCCCCAGATGCCAGAGTGGTTCCTATTATGCCCACATTTTGTCTTGTTCCAGGCTCTGCTCCTAATGGTTCCACGACGATTGTACCATCTTCGGATACTGAAATGCTCTTGTAAGGTGGTATTGTAATAGGCTCCAAACCATCTGATAAAACAATTTCATTTGCGCCATTTACTAGAACTCCAGAGGCATTTACATTAAAATCTCCTCTTCTGCTAAGTCCAGTTGCATCTTTTGACTTCACGAAAAAGAAACCTGTACCCTGGACAGCAACATCAAGGTCCTCTCCAGTAGGATTTATATGACCTGGCTTTGATGAAAATACACCAACATTTGTTCTTGTAGCAAATGCTTTAGCATCAATGCCTTCTTGAGTTTCTAAATAAGCTGTTTCAAACTCTATACCTAAGTCTCTTCTGTAACCAGGGACATTTAAGTTAGACAGGTTTTGCGCATTCATAGATTGATTTTGAGTAATCATGTGCATTGAGTTCAATGCTGTATGTATCATTTTATCCATAATTTACAACCCTGTCTTCGAATTACATTCTAATGTTAATAATAGTTTGAGTTAGAGTAGTGGTAGTTTCAATTGCTTTAGCAGAAGCTTGGAAGTTTCTTTGAGCAGTAATCAAGTTAACAAGCTCCTCTGTTATATCAACGTTTGATCTTTCAAGAGAACCAGATAAAATTGTACCAAAACCCTCGGAACCAGCTTCACCAACCTGCGCTGAGCCAGAAACTGCTGTTTCCACATAAGTTGCGTTACCAATCTGTTTCAAACCGTTTTGGTTGTTAAAGTTTGCGAGAACCATTTTACCTAGTGGGTCATTTTGTCCGTTTGTGTAGTTTGCACGAACAGTACCTGAAGCATCAATTTCCAAACCGTCTAATCGGCCAGAGGTAAAACCATCCTGCTCCACCGAAAGAACTGAGAAAGGTTGTGCAAACTGAGTTGAAGAAGCAAAATCAATATTCAAATCAATTGAAAATCCTTCTTCCTGCTTTTCATAGTGAACTTTGTTCTTTGGACTTAATAATTTACCAGTTTTATCAAATGTAAGTTCTCCTTCATCAATATAAAGAGGGAAGAAGCCATCAACTTGGTTTGTTGGTGGAGTGGTTGTAACTGCTCCATTTGCATCTACAAATAAATCGTTTCCAGCAGCATCAGTTGCTTGCTTAAGGTTATAAATTTGAGGCACACTTCCAACACCCAATGGAACATCTGCAAGGCCTAATCTAGAAATCCCTTTAACTTTAATTGTTGAATCTGGGCCAGTTGTGCCAGTTGTGAATGTAAAGTTATTTGAGGTAGGATTATATTTAACTGTTACACCACCTGTTTGTTGCCCACTATTAGGATCCTCAATCTGATTAATTCTTGATTGAAGAGCCTCAGCAAGTGTTGAGCCTACGTAAAAACCTGATGGAATTTCGATCACACCGTTAACACCATTCACAGAAACGTTAAAAGTTGTTTCATTCAATGTTGAAGATAATCTGAAAACCTGTGTCAAATCTTCTTTTGCAACTGCTCCTGTAGCAAGTGCCGGTGATGCTGCTAAACCAGCAGCTGCTGTGAAAACAGCATCGCCCTTAGTTGTGCCTACACCCATCAGGTGGTTGTCACCATTGAAGTAATCATTACTATCAATGACCGATCCATCTGTAGTTGAAATAGAGTATCTTCCAACTGCAATGTTTGATGCCTTTTGGGCTGAAGTAACACCGATGGCCCCATTTTCTTTTATTTCTTCACCAGTGGTACCACTTTTGAAAGTAAAAGTTTTTGTATCACGATTGTAATTTACGCCTATACCATATCTCTTGTCATTTAGCTGAATTTCTTCACCGTCAGCAACAAATGCTTCACCTGCAAAAAATTCACCACCTTTGATTTGTACTTCAGTTGTATCATCTAGTGTAGGTACACCTAAGTTATTTGTAGCGGTTGCTGTAGATGCACCGTAAATAGCAAAACTATTAAAGTTACTATCAGTTCCAGTTCCCAATACATTTCTATCTACATTAAAGTTTAGTCTTTGATTTATATTATCATAAGAAACTTTTACAGGTGGTGATTTTTCATCTACCCAGTCTGTTGTTGTTGATAAATCATTTAAGCCTAATACACCAATTGAATCTCTGCTCGTTCGTGTAAATGTATCATCAGCATGACCATTACTACTGATAGAAATTGTTGTTGGAGAAGATGCTTTAGCATTTGCATAGCTTGTTGCTAATAAAAAACTATTGTCATCATTCCTAACTACATAATATGTTGTTGCAGTTGTTAATCCACCAGCTGCAGAACTTGATGTGTAAGTTACTGTATCCCCAGTAACGAAGCCATGATTTGTCATATTAACCATATTGTTAGACGCAGTTATAACAGATGTTACCTGTTTAGCGGTTTCAGTTACGGCTTGAGACGTATCAAATTCGTGAGTACTCTTAATTTTGAATATTCCGCCAGTAGATACATTGTTTGTTTTCATGAAAGTATCATTAGCACTTCCATCACTAGCATCACCAGGAATGGTAATTGCTGTCCCGCCTTTAGATGCAGATATTTGAAAAGTATTTGTGGCTACGGCAGTTATATAATATTTTTGTCCAGATGTAAGGGTCACACCACCAGATTTACCTCTTGCTGAACCTGAGGCAGTATATATTACTTCATCACCAACTGCGAATTCATGTCCACTTAAGGTAAAATTTTGTCCAGTCATTGATGAAGTGTCAACAACACCATGACCTGCTATTTGAGAATTAGTGTACGCATGCTTATTGGTTGTGCCAATTTCTCTAAGAGCAATTTTTTTACTATTAAAATTAACTCTTGCATCTTCAAATACATTTTCAGCACCTTCAAAGTATGCTTCAACTTTAGTTGAGGGATCACTCAAAACTCTAAATTCACTACTTTTTAAGGAAAAGGCGTCATCAGGGAAAGTTAAACCAGTAGTGTTCACAAGAATAAAAGGTCTTGTTGCGGTTGTGTTAACGCTGCTTACAGTAAATTCACGCCCATTTATATACGTAAATTTTGTAATGTCAGTGTCTGCAGCATTGAGATCGGTAGCTGATTGTGATCCTGCAATTCTAATTTTATCACCGCTTGCAAGTCCAGCTGGAGTTCCAGTAGTATAAATTTTTAAAGTGTTTTCGGTTGCACTAAATTCAAATGTATTACCAGAATCACTAGCTACATTTTGTAGTGAATCATAAACTGATAGATTAGGTCTTTTATCATAATAAGAGTAAACGACATATCTGTTTTCAGCTGCATCTGCAGAACCGTCTGTATTTGAACTAGTTCTATGCTCAACTGTTACTAATTGAGTTGCTTCAAGAACCTCAGTCATTGTTTCACCAGTGCTTCTGCCAAATAGCTTGTTGGCAACACCAAGTGTTTGGGCATTTGATACAACGTCGAATTTATTAACTGCATACTCGTTTAAAGATTCATTAATTTTTGCTTGGCTGTGTGCTAGAAACTGT
>CACBIM010000015.1 GCA_902539295.1 uncultured SAR116 cluster alpha proteobacterium | reverse complement strand
AATTCCTGACGTGAAAATATTTTTATTGGTTTTTCATTTGACATGGAATTGATATTCTCTAATATTTCAAGCCTGTCAAAAAATGAACTCGAGGAAGAACAAGAAAATACAAAAATACAAATAATTATTTTTATAATTATTTTTATCGCCATATTCTAGCCCAATTAGTTTTCAAAGAATTTTTAGATTTATCATTTACTATTTCATAAAGTCTGTCATTAACGGTAAGCCTTGCACCTCCATCACCTTGGATTGGTTTTATAGTTTCACTTACTGATCCAGTTGTTTGATAAGGTAAAATGGAATTAAAAGGTATAGTCATAAATATTCCTTTATCAAAGCTCCCTTCGCCAAATTCATTGAAACTAGCATCTGTTAAGGTAAAAAACCCACCTACTTTCCACCCATTGGGAAAATTTCTAGAAAGCTTCAGAGTTGCTCCTACGTCACCAGCTAAATATTTACCCACATCAAATTGAGATTTATAATAATAGAATCCAGTATCAAAATAACCTGATAAATGACCATTAACTTTTGACAACCCATTAATTTCTCTAAAACCAAATTGCTGCCTAAATTCTCTAGCCTTTACTGTATTAATTTCAGCTCCAAAAGCATAATTTTTATTAATTGGTGAGAAAAGGATTTCTGATGATATTCCAGCATACATTGGCTCAAGATATCCTGCGGTAATTCTTCCGTATACCTCGTCTTGAAGCTTAAAATAAGAACTCATTGTTAAATACTCAATTCTTTCATCAAGAACATTTAAATATTCCTTCATATTTGTTCTTACATGTGGCAAACTTCCTTTAACACCTCTCCAAATGCTATCGAATGAACTTACAACTGATTTTTCCATAGATGCAGATATCATTAAACCAGGTTTGGGTAAAATTCTTGCTCTAAGTCTTGGTCCAAAATCATAATAAATGGGATTATCTGGATCAAAAAGATGGAGTCTATAATAAGGTAAAATTGACCAATCATAATTTAATTTATTGCTGTAATTTGGATTTGAGTTTTTATACACACTTTTTGCTGAGTTTATTTCTGCTGCCTTAAAAGCAAGTAATTCAGAATTGGGAGCATCAACGATAGAGGCAATTTCGTTTCTATCAATCTTTACTTCAACAATCGGGATTCCAAGTTCAGCAACTACCACAGTAAATTTATTATATTTAAGTGGTACAAATCTACTCATTATTCTTAGTGTCCTTCCAATAGCTTGTGAATTTGTTGAGTAGTGTTTTTGTTCAATTACAACTATTTGATTATTCCCAACCTGAGAAGATGAAATTAGAAGTATTTTTTCCTTATTTAAAGTTTCTTTTAATTCTTCAATATAATTTTTACTAAGGTCTTTTTCAGGGATTGGATATGAATAGAAGGGTTGAGGAACTGGTTCCATAAAGTTACCAGGTGAATTTGCTGGATTTGTAGAAATTTTAAACCTTAAGCCCAGTTCACTTTCATTTAAATAATATGCTGATAAGTTTAATGAATCATTTAAGTCATATTCTATGCCATAATTATAGTTATTATCTACACTATAGGTACTTAGATAATTATCAAATGAGTAATCATCTGAAGAGACCTCTGCTTTTAGTCTTAAAGAATTAATTGGTGTTTGATATTCAAAGCCACCGAAGGAAGCTACACTTCCTTTGAAGAACCTATTATAATTAAGTGTTCCGCCTAAATCTGAGGTTGATGAATTTCTATCTCCAGTACTAGAAATCACCCTATCAGAATTAGAAGACAATCTTCCCCAACCTACCCCAGCTGTTAGTCTTAGTTTGTTCAAAAAAGTTTTAGAAGCGACTAAATATTCACCAGAGTACATTCCAGTTCCTATAAAGTCTTGTAGTCCAATTGTAAGATCTGGTAGATAATTATTCTCTTTTAGTAAATCAATTCTTAAATCAAAGCTTCTATCCCAATTAGTGTAGCCGCTATCTATGAACATTTGATTTCTATCACCAACACCCGAATACCTAAAAGCACCTGTGACTCTTGGTAAAGCTTGAAATGTAAATGTGTTTCTTAAATTGGGACCATGTTTTGAGTAGGTGAAACCTAATTCACCATCATTAAATGAACCAGCTGTTGGCATATCAATTATGCCTGGTACACCATAAGTATTAATTGATGTCTTTAATTCTTTTGAAAAAGAAGCAAATGTTATGAAAATTATAAAAAAAAAATCCAGGGAAAATATTTAAAATTTATTTCCCTGGACATTTGTAAAAATTTAGGTCTTCAACTTAATTAAGTTGATGAAGACGTTGTTGTTGAAGAAGAAGCAGCTTTGTTATCATCTGCTACAGCTACTGCTACAACAGCTACTGCTGCGACTGCGACTGCTATACCTGCAACTCCTAAGCCAGCAAGTCCTCCTGCTGCTGCTGCTGCAGTACTTCCAGCTGCCGCACCTGCGCTAGCACCAGCTGTTCCACCAGCCGCACTTCCGCTTGAAGCTGCTCCACTTGACTGTGCAAACGCTGCTTGTGCACTAAACAACATAATTGCACATATAATTGATAAAATTTTTTTCATATTATTAACCCCGGGGAGTATTAAATTAAAATTGTTGTCTATTTTTCATATAATTTTATATATGTGTCAATAATATTTTACAAATAACTTACCTTGAATTAAATCTCAATAATCACACTGTTGCTAAAATGCAACATTTTGCGCTTTAGATTGCTAGTTCTAAATTTTGATTTCTAACCACATTTCTAAGAGTGTCAATTGAAACAATGTTACCATTATATTTTGTATGCCAAAAAGTCCAACCATTACAGGAAGTTAAACCCTGAACTTCTGCACCTACACTGTGAATTGACCCTTTTGAATTATTTGAAATTAAACTACCATCAGCTCTTACCTTAGCAAACCATCGTTGTCGACCATCAAATAGTAATTCTCCTGGACTGAGCAACCCTCTTTCTAACAGATTACCAAAGGGAACTCTTGGTTCATTTTTCTTGGATTTAACTGTTTCAAGTATTTCACTTGATAATGGCAATATTCTATCGATTCGATTTCGAGCATGTTGAATATATTTTTCTTCTCTTTCAATTCCAATCCAACTTCTATTGTATTTTTTTGCTACACAAGCAGTAGTCCCAGAACCCAAAAATGGATCAAGTATAAGGTCACCTTGATTTGTACTTGATAGTATTATTCTAGCCAATAAACTTTCAGGTTTTTGGGTTGAATGAAGCTTCATTCCATTATCTTTAAGCCTCTCATTACCTGAGCAAATGGGAATACACCAGTCTGATCTCATCTGAATGTCCTCATTAAGACTTTTCATAGAATCATAGTTAAATGTAAATTTAGATTTTTGGTTTTTGGATGCCCATATAAGAGTTTCGTGAGCATTCGTGAATCTAGTACCTTTAAAATTTGGCATAGGATTTGTTTTTCTCCAAATTACATCATTAAGGATCCAAAATCCTAAATCCTGTATTATTTTTCCAACTCGAAAAATATTATGATAACTTCCTATAACCCATAATGACCCATTTGGCTTAAGCACTCTTTTACAATGAAACAACCATTTCTCTGTAAATTCATCATATTTTTCAAAAGATGTAAATTTATCCCAGTCATCATTTACTGCAGAAACTCTTGAACTATTTGGCCTGTAAAGCTCTTTATTCAGCTGCAAATTATACGGTGGATCAGCGAAAACCAAGTCAATACTTTCATCCTGAAAAGTTTTCAAAACTTTCAAACAGTCACCATGTATTATTTTATTAACTTCCATTAAAAAAGCTATTTAAAAATTGTTGATAAGTTGTTTATAAAATAAAAAAAACACATAAAGTCAATGACTTAAACTATAAATTTTAAGTCCTACAACATATAGTTAGAATAAAAATAATTCTTCTAAATATAGTATCTGCTTCTAATTTTTATAATTTTTCATTGGACTGAAAGTCATTCTATGAATGTGTGTCGGACCAGACAAAAGTATTTTTTCTCTATGGTGTTTTGTCCCGTATCCCATATTTTTTGAAAATCCAAAGCCAGTAAATTTTTTATCTAATTTAATCATTAACTCATCTCTTGCACATTTAGCGTAAATTGATGCTGCTGCAATACTTGGAGATAAAGAATCTCCTTTTTTAACTAACCTTATCTCAGAAACAAACTTCTTATTAAATTTGGGCATAACTGTTCCATCAATAAGTATTATAGTATCTTTGTTATCTTTAATATTGTCTATTAAGTTAGATAGTGCAATTTCCATCGCCCTAAATGTTGCCGCAGAAATTCCGAGTTTATCAATTTCAATATTTGAAACTTCACCAATTCCAAAAATATTGTTATTAGTTAAATTGTGTAAAATTTCTTTCCGAATTTTATGGCTAAGCTTTTTTGAGTCATCTAATCTTTTGTCAATTGGTGTTTGGTAATCAAGCAATGCAGCACATGCCATTACTGGACCAGCCCATGAACCTCTTCCGACCTCATCGACACCAATCACTTGTTTACCAAATTGAAAATCAAAATTAAAGTCCATAAATTTAACTTTTACCAGATCTACCAGCACCTTTCTCTAAAAGCCTGGGCATAATCTCAACAAAATTACACGGCTTATGCCTGTAATCAAGCTGATGTAATAAAATTTCATCCCAGGCATCTTTACACGCAGAAGGGCTTCCCGGTAAAACAAAAATATATGTGCCATTAGCAACACCTGCAAGAGCTCTAGATTGTATTGTTGAGGTACCGATTTTTTTGAATGAAAGAAATCGAAAGAGTTCTCCAAATCCCTCTATTTCCTTATCAAATATTGATCTAAAAGCTTCAGGAGAAACATCTCTTCCTGTTAACCCTGTTCCACCTGTTGAAATTATTACTTCAACGTCAGAATTGTTAATCCATGTCTTTGAAATTTTTTGGATATCAAAAATTTCGTCCTTAACTATTTTTCTATCAAAAAGAACATGGCCACAATCATAAATTTTTTTTTCTAATAAATTTCCCGACTTATCATTTTCAAAAACTCTTGTGTCTGAAACTGTAAGTAAAGCTATTGATACAGGAAGAAATTTACGTTCCATTTTTTCTCTCTTATTCAATTATCCATTTTCCAGAGGCTAGTTCTTCAAATCTATTTTCATTATATAAAAATTTATTATTGTAAACATAATAATTTTTTAAAACTTCTTTGATATAATTACGGGTTTCTCTTGACGGTATTGTTTCTATTAGCAACAGTGGATCTTTTTTAAAGTTTACATTTTTAAGCCATTTGTTCAAGTTTCCAGGTCCACCATTATAAGCAGCTAATAACTTTATAATATCATTATCAATAATAGGTTCTTTGAATAAGTGTTGAATATATTTTTCGCCAATTGCAATATTATTTTCTGGTATCAATAAATCATGTCTTAATTTTCCTCTGTAACCCCTGTCTTTCATTATGAACGCTGCCGTTGAGGGTAATATTTGCATTAAACCCTGTGCACTTGCAGGAGATTTTCCTCTTTGATCAAACCTTGATTCCTGTCTTATTATAGACATTACGAGTGCTTTATCTATAATATTTTTATCACTTTTAAATATTAAATCAGGGTATAATGCACCATACCATTTTTTACCAGTTTCAACTCTTTGAATATCAGCCAGGCGATACGATATTGAAGGCATACCATAGCTGCTAGAAAATGACATGAGCTCTAAATGAAATTTTTCAGGCGTTATAGGATATAATTTTCTTAATTCTCGGTCTGCATGCCAATATTCTTCAACTTGTAAAAGTGCTAAAGCTCTTAAACCACCCTTTTGAGAAGAAAGCCAATAAATAAAGTTTTCTGAAATATTAGGTAAATCAAAATTAATTTCGTGATTATAACCTAAAGATTTTATTGAGAGCTTCCCATAAAAAGTATCAGAAAAATTTGAAGATATTCTCAAGAACTCAATTGCTTTTGAGGGGTTGCCAAACAGAAACTCAACCCTTGATGCCCAATAAGCACCTGCTGCACGGACTGATTGTTTGGAATTTTCAAGGTTAGCCAAATTTGTAAAAAATAATCTCGCCCTTTTAAAATCTCCTCTTCGCCAGTTTGCCAGTCCTGCAGTAAGCCAGGCACTATCATTTTTTCCATTTGAAATAACAAGTGATTTTGAAGCCTCAGTTATAGCTTCATAATCTTTATTAAATATAAAATAAGCATTGGCTATCTCCCAATGTAATTGACTTTCTTCACCATCAGTTAAAACTCGTCGCGAACTTTTTTTGTTCAAAAACTCAAGTGCGCCTGTTGGCCAAGATCTTCTGATATATTTTCTTATTGTAAATGCAACTTTTCTAGTTAAAGATGGAGCGCTCCTTCCTGAATATGAATAAGGAATTCTTGGCCTTAAACTTACAAAATCTGCATTCCCAAAACCACTAAGGTAACCACCAGAAGGTTTTTTTGCTGATTTTAAATTTTTAGGTTTTTTTCTTTTTGATAACCAATAAATTCTTGATGCTGAAGGGTGATCATCATATTTTTCAAGCCAATCTTTTAATTCAGAAAATTTTGAAATATAGCCTGTGGGATGAAGGAATTTTTGTGCCTTTACCCTGCCAATTAAGATATTATTTTCAATATTTTGAATTAGTTTCTCTGCTTCTTTAAATTTTCCTTCAGTTTGAAGTTCAAATACTCTTCTGTATAAATTTTCATCATTTTTACTTAATGGTTTTGGAACTATAAGATCATTGCCAATAGCATTAACTGAATAGGAAACAAAAATGAAAAAATAAAAGATGCCTTTGAATTTCATAGTATTATTATAAATTCTGAATTTTTGATCTTAATGATTTGAGATCTTCCCAGGCAAGTTTTTTTTGATTTGGTGCCCTCATTAAATATGCAGGATGCAATGTAGCTATAGTTGGAACTTTTTTTCCATTACTTAGTTCGAGTTCTTTCCATAAGCCTCTATGTCTCAAAATTCCACCATCAATGTTTAAAATAGCCTTTGATGATGAACCACCTATAGTAACTAATATCTTGGGTGAGACAATTTCAATATGCCTTATTAGAAATGGTTTCATCAAATGAATTTCATTTTCTGTCGGCGTTCTGTTTCCTGGAGGTCTCCAAGGAATTACATTTGTGATATAAACTTTATTTCTATCTAAATTGATTGAAGATAACATTTTATCTAAAAGTTGGCCACTCGCCCCACAAAAGGGTCTTCCTTGACGATCCTCTTCAGATCCAGGAGCTTCACCAATAAGCATAATTTTGGATGAGGGATTGCCATCTGCAAAAACTAATTGTGTAGCAGTTTTTTTTAAGTCACATTCCTCAAAATTTTGCATTGCTTCTTTAAGCATATTTAAATTTGTGCAATTTTTGATAACCTCTAGGTAATCTTTTTTTATATTTTGTTTGTAATGCTCATTATCCAATTTAATTTTTTCAATAGTGCCTAAATACTTTTCATCTAAATCTTTTATTTTATAATTTATCTCTTTTTTTGAAAAGAATTTATTGTTTTTCTCTTCCATCATTGCCTCAGCACCCATATCAATTTGCCACTTTAACAAATGAGTTAATTCCCTTAGCTCTTTTTGGTTGTCTTTCATATAAAAGCTACATAATTTATGTTTGATTAATGCTTTATAATTGCATATTTACAAAAATAAATTAAATAATAATTATAATAATTTCTACCAACTTGAGGTTATAATGGATCGAGAATACATGGATTATGATGTAGTTATCGTAGGAGGTGGTCCTGCTGGTCTAAGTGCATCAATAAAACTAAAACAAATTGCCAAAGAAAAAAATTTAGATATTTCTGTATGTGTATTAGAAAAAGGGGCTGAAATTGGATCGCACATACTATCTGGAAATGTTTTGGACCCATCATCTCTTAATGAACTAATTCCAAACTGGAAAGAGCTTGATGCTCCAGTTTCAGTTCCTGTTAAAGAAGACAGGTTTTTAATCTTAACCGAAAAAAAATCTTTCCGAATTCCTAATTTTTTGTTGCCTCCATTAATGAGCAATCATGGAAACTATGCAATTAGCTTGGGTAATTTATGTAGATGGCTAGCGTTGCAAGCTGAAAACTTAGGTGTTGAAATTTATCCTGGATTTGCAGCATCAGATATTCTTTATGACGAAGAAGGAGTTGTGAAAGGGGTTATAACAGGTGATATGGGCGTAGGTAAAGATGGTAAGCCAACAGAAAGATTTATGCCTGGAATGGAATTAAGGGGGAAGTATACATTTTTTGCAGAAGGAGTAAGAGGAAACCTTTCAAAAAAAATTATTAAAAAATTTGAGCTTGATAAAGAAAGTTGTCCTCAAAAATATGCAATAGGCATTAAAGAATTATGGGAAATAGATCCAGAAAACCATAAACCAGGTCTTGTATTACACACCCAAGGTTGGCCACTTTCAAAAGGCTCTGCTGGAGGATCATGGATGTACCATTTGGATAATAATCAAATTTCAGTGGGCTTTGTTGTAAATTTAGATTATGAAAACCCATATTTGTCTCCATTTGAAGAATTTCAAAGATTTAAATTACACCCTTCAATAAAAAGTTACTTTAAAAATGGGAAAAGAATTTCATATGGCGCACGTGCAATTAATGAAGGCGGTTTGCAATCTGTTCCAAAACTAGTTTTTCCTGGTGGATGCTTAATCGGTTGTTCTGCAGGGTTTGTAAATGTGCCTAGAATTAAAGGGACACATAATGCCATGAAGTCAGGCATGCTTGCTGCTGAAGCAGCTTTTAAACAGCTATCAACAAATGAAGAAAAGACTACTCCTTTGTTAAGTGATTACGATTTGTCTTGGAAAAAAAGTATTATATGGAAAGATCTATGGAAAGTTAGAAATGTAAAACCTTCTTTGAAATGGGGGTTAATATTTGGTAATATTCATGCAGGGATAAATATGTGGTTGAATGATCTGGGTTTAGGTTTTTTAATACCCTACACCCTGAAACATAAAAAACCTGATCATCTGTCACTAATTAAAGCTAGTGAATGTAAAAAAATAGAGTATCCAAAACCTGATAATGAAGTGTCTTTCAGCAGAACAGATTCAGTTTTTTTAGCTTCTACCCACCATGAAGACAACCAACCTATTCATCTTGTTTTAAGCAATCATAAAACTCCCATAGATATCAATTTAAAAGATTATGATGCTCCAGAACAGAGATACTGTCCAGCAGGTGTCTATGAGATTATTGGGAAAAATGGTAATGAATCCTTGCAAATTAATTCTCAAAATTGTGTTCACTGCAAAACCTGCGATATTAAAGATCCCTCACAAAACATCAACTGGGTCACACCTGAAGGTGCGAGTGGGCCTAATTACCCAAATATGTAGTTAATATTGCCTAATATTCTTAAAATATTTATTTTTTTTTTCATATTTTGTATAAATAATAATTCTTTTTCTCAAGATTTAGACGATTTTAAAAAATACGGTTTAAAAAATAAAAACTATGATTATGAAACTTTAGAGCCATTATATATTGGAAACTTTTTATCTAGCATAGTTGCGTCAAAAAATAAGGATTATAAAAACTTTTTGAACTTTTCAGAAAAAGCGCTCAAAACCAAAAACAATAACATAGAATTACTTGAAAATGCCTTTTGGGCTAATATTTACATGGGAAACATTAATAGGTCTCTTAAAATTATTTCTGAAATTGAATTACTATCAGATGAACATGACCAAAAATTTTTATATCCTACAATTGTTGAACTTGTCAGAAGAAATGAGCTAAGTAGCGCAGTTGAAATATCTAACTTACTTGGATTAGAGAAACATGACATTTTTACAAAAATTATGCTTCAGACTTGGGATTATGTTTTTAAAAATCAAAAAAGCAATGCAATCACAAAGCTTCAAAACTACATAAACAGTACCGAAAAAAATTCTGATCTTTATTTCTTTCTTAAGGTTCAAAATTTAATGATATATGCTTATTTTGATGAATATTCTGAAACTATTGAAGCATTTGAAGAATTACAAAAACAGATTAAAATTATTCCTTCAAGGTACTACATAAATATAGCAAAAATTATTTATTATAAAATTGATGAAAAAAAAGCCAAATCGTTTTTAATACAAAATCTTCCTGAAAATTTAGACTTAGACTTTGCTTTAGAAAATCTTCCAAAAAAAAATATATATGACCCATTAAAATTATTATCAAATGTTTTTTTTGAATGTGGATATATAATTGCGAAATCTGAAGGTTTTTTAAAATCTATTCCACACTTCTGGTTTTCTTTATACTTAGATGAAAACAACCAAAGTGCAAGATTAATACTTTCGTCTTTTTTTTCAGAAGTAGATCAGGATGACATAGCTCTTGAAATTTTAAAAAATAATAAAAACAAAAGCCCAAGTTGGATAATATCTGAATTTGAAATCTCATATATTCAAGAAAAGAAGGGAAATATTGATTTAGCTATATCTATAATTGAAAAGATTTCTAATGAAACAAAATTCAAAAACAAAGCGCTTTTAAGGATGTCTAATATTTATAGAAGAAAAAATGATTACAAAAAATCAATGGAATTTTTGGAAAAAATTGATTTATCAAAAATCAAGTCGCCTGAAGTTTATTATTATAAATCTTTAAATTTGGTTCTTTTAAAAGACTGGGAAAATGCAATTGAATCTTTTGATATACTATTAAAAAATTACCCTAATAATCCAGAAATTTCAAATTTTGTGGGTTATACTTTAGTTGACAGAAATATTCGATTAGACGAAGGAATTGACCTTATAAAATTTGCTGTTTCAAAAGAACCTCAGAATGGTTTTTTCTTAGACTCTCTTGGCTGGGCCTTTTTTAAACTTAATGATTTTAGAAAAGCTATAATTTATCTTGAAAGAGCAATAGAACTTGAGCCACAAGAAATGGAAATAACTGACCATTTGGGTGATGCTTACTTTAAAGTTGGAAGAAAACAAGAAGCAAAACTTGTATGGGAAAGGGCTCTTTCATTAAATGGAGATAAGAGTTTGTTAGAAAAAATAAAAAAAAAGTTAGATAAAAATTTTAATTATAATAAGAAATGATTTTATCTCCAGCTAAATTAAACCTATCACTTATAATAAACAAAATATTAGATGATGGTTATCACTCTATCTCTTCGCATGTTTTTTTTTTAGATTTGTTTGACAGAATTCATATAAAAAAATCTTTATTTAATAATGTTGAGGTTGAGGGAGATTTTAAAAATGACTTAACTCATAACGGTGGTGATACAATTATAAGTAAGAGTTTGTCTTTTTGCCAAAATCATTTTCATACAAATCAAAAAATAAATGTAAAACTTCAAAAAAATATTCCTGTATCAGCTGGTTTGGGTGGTGGATCTGCTAATAGTGCTAGTATAATAAGATACTTTCTATCTCAAATAAAATTTAAACAGAAAAAATTGATAAATGAAATTATTAAGTTATCTGCAACTATGGGTTCTGATGTTCCAGCTTGCCTATATTCAAGCCCATTATTGATGGAAGGCAAAGGGGAAAAAATAAAACTACTTAAATTTAACGAAAAACTTGATGTTGGAATAGTTTTAATGAACCCTAAAATTCAGCTTTCAACAAAAAAAGTTTTCAAAAATTTAGTTATAAAAAAGCCAGGAGGAAAAAGACCAATTATAAATGTCAATAATTTTAGTGATATATACAAAATATCAAGTTTAGGTAATGATTTAGAGAAAACTGCAATAAAAATTGTACCTGAAATTTCAAATATTTTAGATGTTTTTAAAAAATATGACACATGCTTTAGTTATGGTATGTCTGGTTCTGGAGCTACTTGCTATGGAATATTCTATTCAAGAAAGGAAGCAAATGATTTTAAGAGGGCAATTATTAAGGCCAATGAAACTAAAAATTATTGGATTTGGTCAGGAGGTTTGCTTAAGAAAAGAGATTTGATTTTAAAAGTATAATCAAATAAATTTTATTTAATTAATTTATGAAAGATATTTAATTGCTTGAAATTTTTAAAAATAGAAATTTTGGATTAATGGGAGTTGTTTCTGTTTTAATATTAACGTTGATAATTGGCTTGCTTGCATTTAAAACACGAAGCGATCAATGGAACATTTGGAAGTTAAATAAAGATATTACCTTTTATAATAATAGCCCTCTTTTATCCACAGCAGATGGTCCTTATTTTTTAAGTCAAGCTAAATATTTAAATGAAAAAAAGTCAGTTTCATTACATTTAGAAAAACGCTTTTTTCCTGAATATGATGAAGTAATCGGTAAAAACAATTCTAATGATGAAGATAGTATATTTAATATTTCATTGCTACCAATTACAATAAACTATTTTTCAAGTTTTTTTAATAATGATCTTCTTCTTGCAGCGAATAAACTAATACCCATTTCTGCACTAATAACTGCTATGTCAATTACTCTTTTTTTTATAATTCTTGGTTTTGGATATGAAGGTGTTATTGCAGGATTAGGGGCATCACTATCTCAATCAATTTATGTAAGAACCTCTGTGGGACGGGTTGATACGGATCTTTTAAACATTGGTTTGTTCTATATAATTTTGGGTTTGGTCTTAGCAAGCATAAAAGTTGAAGGTAGCAAAAAGAAGCTTGCTTTAATTTGTATAGCCGGTTTTTTTAACTTTTTATTCACATGGTGGTATCAACACCCTGGTTTTTTAATACCATTTATTTTTACTTTAATTTTATTGCAATTCTTTAACAGACAGAAATTAAAAATTTCAATTATTCAAATAATTTTATTTTTACTTTTTAGTGGTCCTTTTTCTGTTGTTAATAGTTTTTCTAATTTAGTTATTTTTGTTAACGAGTTTTTATTATTTGCTTCCAAAGAATCTATAACAAGTAACTTATTTTTTCCTGATACCTTCAATACAATTACAGAGTTACAAACTCTTAACTTTAAAGAATATTCAAATGTTGTTATTGGCAATGGAAGTGAGTGGGTTATTTTATTTGGGCTTTTAGGTGTTCTATTATTCTGGGCTTTTAATTTTAATAAAGCCATTTCAATGCTACCTATTATGCTGTTTCTTTTAATGAGTTTTTTTGTGGGAAAAAGATTTGCCATGTATGCTATCCCAATATATTGGTTTGGTGTGGCATATTTATTAATTTGTTCAGTTATGTTGATAAATAAAATTATTCAGTCGCAAGATTTAGTAAAAATTTCAGAAAATTTTATAAAAAATTTCTTAGCCTCTATTTCAACTGTATTTTTAATTTTTCTTGTAGTAATATCCTCCATTTCTTTTTGTGAAAATGATAATTATTTTAATTGCAAACCAAAATATATACCCAAACCTTCCTTTTCAATTAATACCACGCAAGCTTTTGATTTACTATCAAAAGAAGGATATGATACTTCGTCTATAATTGTTACTTGGTGGGATTATGGTTATTGGTTGAACTTTTTTTCTGGTTTATCTTCTGTGCATGATGGTGGCTCACAAAGATCACCAAAAACCTATCTTGTTGCCAACTCACTCACATCAGCTTCTCAAGAAAACTCATATGATATAATTAATTATGTAGTTTCAAATAATATAGAAAAAGTTCTTGAAGACTCAGATCAGGGTTATAAATATTTTGTAAATGAAATATCAAAATCAGAACCTTTAAATCGCCCTGTATATTTATACCTCTCAAGAAATATGATTAGATGGTGGTCAACTATCACATATATAGGAAATTGGGACATCACAAATGGAATTGAGAAAAACAAATCTTTGTTTGAAAGAATTGATTGTAATCCAAAATCAAAAAGTGAAATGATTTGCGGTGACGCAATTCTAAATGTAAATTCAGGTTCAATTAGCAATGGTAACCAATTAAATAGTCTTATAATTTCTCAAAATGGAAAAATGATAAGAAGGTTTGATTATGATAATAGTGGGCCAGTTTCTTTATTAATCGAAATTATTGACGAAAATAGATTTTTTTATGTTGTAAGCCCTGATACTTTGGAATCTACATTTGTTAAATTATATTTCCTTAACAATAATAACAATAATTTGTTCCAGCTTATAAAAGATGACTATCCAACTTATAAAATTTTTAAAATAAATTAATATGTTTCTTGAACCTAAGAATTGTTTTATATAGATTGTTATTAAAATCAATGGGGCGTGGCCAAGTGGTAAGGCAGCAGGTTTTGATCCTGTGTACCGTAGGTTCGAATCCTACCGCCCCAGCCATATATTTAAGTAATATAATAACCAGATCTTCCGTATTTAATGTTTAGATTGCCTTGTGAGAAACCTACAAGTTTTTTCCTCAATCTATGAATATGGCTTTCAACAGTAGAAGTTTTGATGTTTGGATTATATTTCCATACTTTTTCAAGTAAATGTTTTTTACTAGACTTAATTTTTGTATTGTCTAATTCAATAAGAATTTGAACCTCTTTTTCTGTTAATTTTATAAATTCGCTTTTGTCATTTGAGTATAATTTTTTATCAATTGGTATAAAAATATATTTTTTTATTTTAATAATTTCTTCTGTATAATCCACTTTGTGGTTTTTAAAATCATATATAATCTTTTCAATTTTTCTTAAACTTACAGGTTTTTTTAAAAAGATGTTTTTATGTGAACTTTCATTAGGAATTGAAAAATTGTCATCTATTAGAAAAATAATATTATTTTGTAATCGTATATTGCAATTGCTTTTTTGGAGATTACCATGAATTATAAAAATTGTATTATTATTAAAAAATTTTTTGTTTTCTAAACTATTTTCTAAACTGTTAAATATTTTTATTTCATATTTATTTGAAAAATAATCGTCCCAGATTTTAGTATGATCTATATTTGACTCAATAATTATTAAATCCAATATATGTTCTTTCATAATTTGTGTTTTTAACTATATTAATCTAATCAATGTTTTAATAGTTAAAATTAATTTAATTTTTCCGATATGTATACTAGTAATAATACAAATGTTTACC
Organism: uncultured SAR116 cluster alpha proteobacterium; assembly: GCA_902539295.1. Lineage (GTDB taxonomy): Bacteria > Pseudomonadota > Alphaproteobacteria > Puniceispirillales. Next base: position 30,165 of record CACBIM010000015.1, on the reverse strand, counting down.
ATTTACTTTTAGATCTAAAACTTGGTTTGCCAGTTGCACTTAAAAATGCATCAGGAAATTTTATCTTATTATCTTGCTCAGAAAATGTAACAAACAAGAGTTTGAACCTGATGAGAACTCTATCTTCATCATCGACATCAATAATCATAAATAACAAGAGAATGAATTACCTTTCAAGAAAAAATGTTGAAGGAGAATTATTTTCTATTTCATTTAGCAAAGAAATAGACAGTAAGTTTGTAAAAAATATTTCAAGTTCGATAGTTAATACAAAAAATTATTTAAAGGATGCAGTTATATCAATTGAACATAGATTAGAAATTAAAAATCTGATCCAATTGATGAAAAATAATCAAATAATACCTTCGCTAGTTTTTTGTAATATGGCTTTTACTAGTAAAACAGAACCTAATTTAAAACTTAATAATTACAATATAAAAATATATGAAAACACTGACCTGATTATAGATTTAAAGGTGCAAAACGAATTTACAATAGTATCAAGGTCTTATGTTCCTATATCAGCCTGCAAAGAGACCGAAATTGTCAGTTTTCGATCTAAGAATGATTACTTAGAATATTTTGCAATAATCTTGAAAAAGGGACATCTAAAAAAGAACCCTTTGGTTAGAATTCATTCTCAATGTATTACTGGGGATATTCTGGATTCCTTGAAATGCGATTGTGGATCACAATTAAAAAAATCAATTGAGATGATGGCTAATGATGGAGGTTTGCTTTTGTACATGCCAGAGGAAGGAAGAAATATTGGGCTCTTAAATAAGCTTAGGGCTTATGAATTTCAGTTTCATAATATTGACACGATAGATGCAAATTATGCACTTGGATTTGATGCCGACCAAAGAAGACATGAAAATGCTTGTGAATTGTTAAAGTTACTAGGAGTAAATTCCATCAAACTTATTACTAATAATCCAGAAAAGATATCACAAGTACAGAAAAGTGGTATAAATGTTATTGAGTCTGTTCAGATAAAAGTTAAAGTTCCTGCTGAAGCAAAGAAATATTTAGAAACAAAAAAAATTCGTTCAGGCCACAATTTATAATTATCATATCTCTTCTTTTTCAAGTCGATCGCCAAACAATTTTGATCCAATTCTTATGTGTGTTGCACCAAATTCGATTGCAGTCTTATAGTCATTACTCATTCCCATAGATAAATATCGTAAATTATTTCTTTTATTTAATTCATGCATTAATGCAAAATGAAGTGCAGGATTTTCATTTGCAGGCGGTATACACATCAATCCACAAATGTTTAGTCCGTAATTACTAGAACAAAGTTTAATGAAATCATCAACTTCAGTTGGCTTAATTCCTGACTTTTGCGGCTCATTACCAGTATTGACTTGTATCATGAATTTGATTTTCTTTTTTAATTTTGCTTGTGCATTGCTTAAGCTCTTTGCTAGTTTTAATCTATCCAAAGATTGAATATCATCAAAGTATTTCACTGCATCTTCTGATTTATTTGTTTGCAAGGGACCAACGAAACTTAATTTAATTTTTTCAGATTTTATTTTAGACCATCTGTTTTTTGCGTCTTGAATACGATTTTCACCAAAATTGGTTATTCCCACTTTAATAGACTGCTTAATTTTAAAAAAGGGTTGGCGTTTGCATATAGCAATTACTTTTACGTTCTTGGGATCTTTATTTGCTTTTAAACATGTGTCATTTATTTCTTTTAAAATTAATTCGTAATTACTATAAATGAAATTTTCCATTAACATTTTAGCTTCCGTTTACCAAAATAACTATTGTTGCTTTTTTGCAACATGGGTAGTTAAAAGTGTGACAATTTATTAAACATAATTATTGTTAAATTATACTTTTTTGTATAAACATTTATATCAATAAATGCAATATTGCACATAACGCGTAATTAATTAATAAAGGGAGAATTCTCATGCGCAAAATTTTATTAACATCTGTTGGTGTTGCTGCTCTTGCAGTTAGCGCTAATGCAACTGACTTTACTCTTTCTGGTACAGCAAAAGTTAAAGTTATGGATGATGGCAACACATCTGTTGATGTTTCAACAGCTGTTGGTGTTTCAAAAACTTTTGATAATGGTATGGTTTTATCTTTATCAAACAACAACATGGCTAATGCTGGAGAATTAACAATTACTTCAGATGCTGTAGCAATTACTTTTGGTGACTTTGATCAAAATGAAAAAGCACCTGGCTTAGGTGGAAATGCAGCTTCTTCTGATATTAGTTCAGATGGTGTTGCTCACTCAAGTGATGCTGGTGGTATTTCATTAGGTGCTACTGTTGCTGGTATGGGCATTGGTGCTTCAATGAACAATCAAGGTGACACAATGTTCGGTGGTTCATTTTCAACTGACATGAGCGGTATGTCTGTGACAATCGGTGGAGATGTTTACAGTGACGACAATGCATCACTTGACCAGACAACAATGGGTGTTAAAGCTGGTTTAGGAGCATTAACAATTGTTGCACATAGTAAGCAAGTTGAAGCAGCAGCTGGAACTGATACAGTTTCATATTCAGCATCTTACACAACTGGTGGACTTGTAATTGGTTTCCAAGGTGATGATGCTGATAAATCATCTTATTCAGCTACATATACTGTAGTTCCTGGAATGCAGTTTGAAATTGGTTCATTAGACAATGGAACAACTTCAACTTCATCAGCTGAACTACAAATGACATTCTAATTAATTTAGGATATCAAGAAAAGCGGGGCCCATGCCCCGCTTTTTTTATGTTTGCGTTTCTTTCGATATAATTATAAAAATTAACTAATTTATTCTTATAATTTGCGGTTTATTAATGGTAAGATTTTTATATATTATATTTCTTTTTAGTTTATCATCATGTTCAAATATAAATTTTACAGAGCCAGTTCCAGAGCCTAAAAGAGAGAGTATATTTGGTGGCCCTTTAAAATTTTCTACTGAAACTGGTTCGTTTAGCGCTGGTGAAATAGGAATTAAGAACCTTTCTAATGGAACAGGAAATTTATCATCTATACCTGTGAATGAATTATTGTGGAAATCAACATTAGACACAATTGACTTTATGACTTTTGAAAAAATTGACCCGTTTGCTGGTGTAATTATAACCAACTGGTTTATTAATGAAAATAACAACAAACTGAGAAATAAAGTTACAGTTACATTTTCTAGTTCAGAACTTAAAGCAACATCAATTAAAGCAAGTGTTATAAGGGAAAAACTTCAAAACAACAAGTGGGTTTCCGATGGATTTAGTGATGGTTTGGCTAGAAAAATTGAAGACTTAATATTAACCCGAGCTAGAGAACTTAGAAACAGTAGTAACTAGTCTATACTAGTGATAATTAAAATGAGTGATAAAAAAAATCTTGAAAAAAAATGGCAAGAAAGGTGGGAAAAAAACCTTTCATTTAGTGCATCTAAAAAACCGGATGAAAAAAAACCTAAATATTATGTATTAGAAATGTTTCCATATCCAAGCGGTAATATTCACATGGGCCATGTTAGAAATTACACTTTAGGTGATGTAGTTGCTCGATATAAGAAAGCTAACGGATTTAATGTTTTACACCCAATGGGTTGGGACTCATTTGGTTTACCAGCAGAAAATGCTGCCAAAGATAATAATACACATCCTGAAAAATGGACAAATGAAAATATTAAAACAATGAGAGAGCAATTAAAAAGCATGGGTTTATCTTATGATTGGTCTCGAGAAATTTCCACTTGCGATCCTCAGTACTATAAGTTTGAGCAAAAAATGTTTATTGATTTTTTTCAAAAAGGTTTGGCCTATAAAAAAGAGAGTTGGGTGAATTGGGATCCTGTTGAGAAAACTGTTTTAGCAAATGAACAGGTTATTGATGGGAAAGGTTGGCGGTCTAACGCGGTTGTTGAAAAAAAATTATTGAATCAATGGTTTCTCAAGATGACTCATTATGCTGATGACCTCTTAAAAACAATTGAAAATTTAGTAAATTGGCCAGAAAGAGTTAAGCTTATGCAAAACAACTGGATAGGGAAATCACTAGGAGCCAATGTCATCTTTAAGATTATTCAAAAAGATGAAACAATTGAAGTTTTTACAACAAGACCTGATACTTTGTTCGGTGCATCTTTTATTGCTCTTGCCCCATCACATCCAATTTCATTAAGTTTATCTAAAAATAACCCTTCAATTGATATATTCATAAATGAATGTAATAAAAACTCAACTTCTGAGGCTGTTATTGAAAAGAATGAAAAAAAGGGTATTTATACAAATTTAGATGTCATACACCCTTTTGATAAAAGTACCAAAATACCAGTTTATATTGCAAATTTTGTATTAATGGAGTATGGAACAGGTGCTATTTTTGGCTGCCCTGCTCACGATCAACGAGATTTGGATTTTGCAAATAATTATAATTTGCCAGTTCTTCCAGTAGTAAAACCAAGAAACCATAACAAAAATGACTATGAAATTACAGATACTGCATTTACCGATAATGGGACCATTATCAATTCTTCTTTTTTAAATGGGTTAAATGTAAAAGATGCAAAAAAACGTGCCATTGATGAATTAGAAAAAATTAATTCAGGGAGATCGAGTATAACTTGGAGATTAAGAGATTGGGGTGTTTCAAGGCAAAGGTACTGGGGTTGTCCAATACCTATAATTAAATGTAAAGATTGTGGTGATGTTCCTGTACCTATTGACGAATTACCTGTGGAGCTTCCAAAAGATATAAATTTAAATTCACCAGGAAACCCTCTAGATGCTCATCCTAAATGGAAGTTTGTTGATTGTCCAAATTGTAATCAACCTGCAGAAAGGGAAACTGACACTTTTGATACATTTTTTGAATCCTCATGGTACTTTATTAGATTTACTGACCCTGATATAAATAATCCATTTAATAAATCAATAGCTGATTATTGGATGCCAGTAGACCAATACATTGGTGGTGTAGAACATGCAGTTTTACATTTATTATATTCACGTTTTTTTACAAGAGCACTTAGAGAATGTGGTTATTTATCTGTCTCTGAACCATTCAAGGGGCTAATGACACAAGGAATGGTTTGTCACCAAACTTTTAAAACAGATGACGGTAAATGGGTGTTTCCTCATAATGTAGAAAAGAAAAATAATAAGTTATATCACACGATTAATGGCAGTGAAGTATTTTCTGGTAGGATAGAAAAAATGAGCAAATCTAAAAAAAATGTTGTTGATCCTTTGTCAATAGTTAAAAAGTATGGTTCAGATACAGCTAGGATTTTTATGGTATCAGACTCTCCTCCTGAAAGAGATATGGAATGGAGTACTGCTGGTGTTGAGGGCTCTTATAAGTTTTTAAATAGAGTTTTAAGAATTGTAAATGAATGTCAAAAACCAAAAAAATATATTAATTTAGATCTTATAGACAAAGAAAATAATGTAATTAGAAAAATACATCAATCAATAAAAGATGTAACAGAAGGAATAGATAGCTTCAGGTTTAATGTATGCATAGCAAAATTATATGAGTTAACAAATATGATTTCTAAACTTGACTCAAAAACTGATTTTGAAAAAGAACTTAAATTTTATGGACTAGAAATATTAGCACAACTTATTTCACCATTTGCTCCGCACCATGCTGAAGAAGTATGGAATTTATTGGGTCACGAAACACTAATATGTGATGTGGAATGGCCAAAATTTGATAAAAGGTTTCTTAGTACTGAACAAATAAGTATTGGTGTTCAGATTAATGGAAAATTAAAGGGTAATATAGTTTACAATAAAACTGCAGAAAAAGAGGAAATTCAAAAACTAGCGCTTTCTTTATCGTCTGTTAAAAATAGACTTGGGGGTGAAAAACCAAAAAAAATAATTGTTGTTCCTGAGAGGATTGTAAACATTGTTGTTTAGACTGGTTATCATTAGTTTTTTTTTAATGAGTTGCTCTAGTTTGAATAATTATACTGATGATCAGCGTCTGAAAAAACTAGGATTGCTAGAAATTAAATCCAATAATTCTTATGTTTCTAAATTAATCGAGGACAATATCAAAAATGCTTTTGAAATTTATAATACCGAAAACTCTGGAGAAAAAAAGTATACTGTAATTTTAACTGTGAATGATAGTATTGAGGGTAGCATATTAGCAAACTCAATAAGAAAGATTGAAATGTCTATAAATTACAAAATAATAGAGAAAAATAGTAATATTATTCTTCTAAAAGACTCTTTTTCTAGAAACTCTTTAGTAGGACCCATAAATTCATTGTTTTCTAGAGACCAATCAGAAATAAATGCTCGAAAACGCTTAGGTATTTCAATATCAAATGACATGATAGTACGTTTAATTGAGTGGGCAAGTTTTGATATGGAAACATGAAAATAAAAGAATATTTAATAGATGATTATTTGTTAAATCCTGAAGACAGCATTAATCTATTTTTTTTTATTGGTCCAGATACTGGATTGACAGATGAAAGAGTTAGCAAACTCAGTGAGTCCCTAAAAATTGACCATAATAATCCATTTAATGTATCAAGAATTGACCAAACTGAGTTAGAAAAAAACCCCGATAAACTTTTAGATGAGTCTTTGACTTATTCACTAAATTCTGAAAAAAGATTTGTCTTTCTTAAAATTTACAGTGAAAGTGTCCCTTCAAGTATAGTAAAATCAATTAAAGATTTGATAAATAATTTTCCTTTGAATGATACAAAGGTTATAATTTCTGCTCGAAATTTATCTCTTACATTGCCATTAGTAAAACACATAATTGATAATCGTTTTTGCAATACAATTGTGAGTTATCAAAAAAGTGTTAAAGATTTAAAATCTGAAATAATTTCTTTTTTCTCTAAGGAAGGAATAAAAATCAATAATGACGCCTTAAATTTATTAGAAGTAAATCTTGGAGATAATCAGTTAAACACAACTAAAGCTTTAGACAGGATTATATCTTTTATTTACCCAAAAAAATTTATAGATTATGAGGATATAATTAAAATTATTCCAAACTCTAAATTAATTGAGTTGGACCAAACAGTTTTTTCTGCTTTTGCTGGAAATCATTTAGAAACATTGAATAATATCGATCATTTGAATTCTTCTGGGGTCTCAACATTACAAATAATAAGAGTTTTTCTTAAATGGTCAATTTCACTGAAAGTTGCATGTGAAATATATAAAAAAACACATTCAATTGAAAAAGCCATTAAGGATTCTACTCCTTATATGTTTTGGAAATTAAAACCAAGATTTGAAGAAAGCATAAAAAAATGTGTTGATCTGGATCTTAATATCATTATAAATCGTCTTTTGGCTTTAGAACAAAAAGTTAAGTTATTTCCAAATTTAGAACTTTTTCTATTGTCATATTCTTTATCGAGACTTTCTAAAATGGTAAGAAAATGATTAAATGTTTTGTGATTAATTTAGACCACAGAAAAGATAGGCTGAAAAGAGTAAAAAAACACCTTAATTCTAATGGTCTTTACTTTAGAAGATTCCAAGCTGTAAATGCATTAAAAACAAATTTAAAAAATCTCATGAAAAATATTGAACCATATGGTCCACTTGGAAAAATTTCTATTGGAGATATGGCATGCTTTCAATCTCATTTAATGTTATGGGAAAAAATAAGTGAGAGAGAAAAAGAGCCAGTATTAGTTTTAGAGGATGACGCTTATATTTCAAACCGAGGTTTTGAACTTTTGAATGATATTAGTTGGATACCAAAAGATGCCAAAGTAATTAAATGTGAAAGATTTGGAAACAAGCGACATAGAGTTTTACTTAGCCCAAAAATAAAATCCATTAATGGTTTTAAACTTCACTATTTAATGTCTAAACACTCAGGCACTGGAGGATATATAATCACACCTAATGGAGCAAAGTATTTAGTTGAAAATTGCACAAAAGTAAATGTTCCTGTTGATCATTTTTTATTTAATCCAAACAATTCAAATGTTTTTAAAGCTCTTAAGCCACTTCAATTGTATCCAGCTATTTGTCAACAAATTGATCAATCATCTGATATACATAAACATAGAGAACAATTCTCTTATTTAAATGTCTTTGATATTTTAAGAGAATTAAAAAGAGGATATTATGAAGTAAAATTATTACCTAAACAAATTTTTCAATTTTTATTTATGAAGTATACGCTGAAAAAAATTACTATTTCGAAATAGAGTTCTGTACTAAACTAACTTTTTAAAATATTTATCCAAATCATTTTTGTAATTACTCCAAGAATTAATAGAACTTTTATATATATTTTCTCTTACCTGCACAGAACTGACTGTTATTACTCGCCTTTTATTTTTAAAAAAGCTCAAGATCTTATCATCCCAGTCTAATTTACAATAGTTCAATATTTTTTTTGCCTCAATTTCAAAATTATCAACTAGATTTTCATATTTACAATCATATATTTCATCACCAAAAATATTTTTCCAAGACTTCATTACTCTTGAATATAAGTTATAAAAAACTACTATGTTTTTAAGATCATATGAGTATGAACAAGTATCGTTTGCGAAATAACTTTTATAAATTGAGAAACATGTATCTTTTTTATCTCTAATCAAGTGTATTATCTTTGAATTAGGAAATGCTGATTTTATTAGCCCAATCCACTTGAAATTACCCGGCATTTTATCAGTAATATGTTTAGCGTTAGAATTTAAATATTTTATTTTTTCAAAATAAAATTTATGGAAATTTTCTATATTCTCTTTATTTGGATTAGAAAGTATTTCAGGCATTCTTAATCCAATAGAACCCCTGTTTTTAAGTAAATAATCTTCAATGAATGAAAGTTCACCACCACCATATACATCTTTATGTGTTGATAATATTTGCTCTACAAGACTTGTGCCGGATCTTGGCATTCCTAAAATAAAAATTGGTTCTTTAACTCTTTCAACAAAAGACTGGTTTTTCTCTATAACAACTTTAGAATATGTTTTAGTTATTTGTTCTGCTATGTGTTTCTCTTTGTTGAAATCAAATTCCAAACGTTTGTTTTGCTCGAAGTTTCCAACTTTATAATATTTAGAACTTTTGTCGTATAATTTAAGCGTTTCATAAATATTACCTAAACCAAAGTTTAAATTTATTTTTTGTTCCAAAGTAATATTAGGAGCTTTTAATAATTTTTCCATCTGCTTAATATGGCCATCATCTTTAGATGTATATCTTTTTGTTCTTGATAGTAAACGGTGATTTTCACCATCAAAGGGATCTTTCTCAGCTAAATAGTTAAAGTTTTCAATTGCAGCTTCAATGTTTCCAATTGAAATATAAAAATTTGCTATATATTTCCTAATCTTCAGATTATCTGGTTCAAGATATAATGCCTCTTTAAAATATTTTAATGCCGCATTTAATTCATCTAATTCAGAGTGTACTCTACCTGCTATCAATAATGCTTTTGGGTTTTTGAAAAAAATTTTTTCATATGTTTGAAAATAATACTTTGCACATGTAAATTTTTTTTCTTTAAAAAGATTTTCTAACTTTAAAACACTTGGAGTATTATCAATAATTTGATTTTTTATTAGTGTTTTTTTTATAAACTTGAGAAATTGTATAGGAGTGATTTTATCTTTTATATTGTCATCAGCAATTTTTATTGCTAATTCAATCTTACCTTTACATAAAAGCTTTTTAATGTTAAATAATTGATTTTGTTCACTTTTTTTAGACATGCTTATTTTTCAAGCTTTTCTATTAACCCATTTAACTGTTCTAAAGAATTACAATTTATAATAATTTTTGATTTTTGATTTTCTTCTTTAAAATCTATTTTAACATTCAAACCTAAATGATCAGATAGTTTTTTTGAAATAGAAATAATATTTGGATCTACTTTATTGGGTAATGGTTTTCTTTGATTGAAACTTTTAAGTAACTTTTCTAGATCCCTTACACTTAGACTATCCTTAATTATTTTTTGAGCTATCTCTATAGAATCTTCTCTGCCGATTAATAGACGGGCGTGTCCAGCTGACAACTTGTTGTCTTTAACAAAGTTTAAGATCTTTTCTGGTAGTTTTAATAGCCTCAAAGAATTGGTTATATAAACACGGGATTTACCAACAATTTTTCCAGCACTTTCTTGTGTATAATTATACTGGCTAATTAATTCATTTAAACCCTGAGCCTCTTCTATTGCGTTTAAATCTTTTCTTTGTATGTTTTCTATTAAGGACATAACTGATGCTGAATTTGCATCTACATCATTTATAACAATACACGGAACTTCATGTATTTTTGCTATTTGAGCAGCACGCCATCTACGTTCTCCTGCAATAAGGCCGTAAGAAGACTCATTATTGTCAATAGATTGTGTTACCAAAATTGGACTTAAAATACCCTTAGACTTAATAGAGTTTGATAAATCTTCTAAATCACTTGCATCAAATTTTTTTCTAGCTTGCCATGGTCCTGGTTTTATTTGTTCAACAGGTATAATTTTTATATTTTTACCTTCATTTTTAAGTTCAGAAACTACTGAAATATCTTCTCCAAGCAAAGAAGTTAAGCCTCTACCCAAGCCTGTTTTTTTATCTGACATTATATTTCCTCTTGTAAAATTATTTCTGCTGACAATGCTGCATATGCTTTAGAACCATAACATTTTGTATCATATAATAAAACTGGCAAACCATGGGATGGCGCTTCAGATATTCTTACATTCCTAGGAATTACACTTTTATAAACTTTCTCTTTAAGGTGATGTCTTACATCTTTTTCTACTAGCGTTGAAAGCTTATTTCTTGTGTCGAACATTGTTAGTACAATACCCTTTAGACTAAGCTTAGTATTTAATTTTCCTTTTATAAGTTCCATGGTTTTTAATAATTGTGACAAACCTTCTAAGGCATAAAACTCACATTGAAGGGGAACAATTACTTCATCAGAAGCAGCCATTGCATTAACAGTTAGCAATCCTAGACTTGGAGGACAATCTATAAAAACATAGTCAAAATCAATTGTTAAGTTTTCAAATGATTTTTTTAATACTAGTTCACGTTTTGGAATGTTTGAAAACTCTATCTCTACAGCAGATAAATCAATGGTTGAAGGTATAATTTTTAAATTAGGAATTATTGTATCAAACACACAATCATTAACCTCTTTTTGAGAAGTCATAACTTTATAAATATTTCTGTCTCTTTCTTTTAAATCTATTCCTAAACCTGTCGATGCATTTCCCTGAGGATCAAGATCAACAATTAATATCTTTTTATTAAAAGAAACCATAGCTGTAGCAAGATTTATTGTTGTAGTTGTTTTGCCTACACCACCTTTTTGATTTGATACAGATATTATTTTTGGTCTTTTTTCCATTATTGTTCTTCTTTAAATGTGCATTTAACTATAAAGGAGTCTTTATTTGATAAACTACTATAAGAATCAAAGTTTATTAATATATCATTTTTATTGTTTTGTTTGTTTTTTTTCCAAAAAATTTTAGCATTGCTTATTTCTTCTTTTGCAGCCCTGCCTTTTAGAAAAAAAATCTTTGTTTTTGTAGAAATTACATCAGAAAGAAGAGATAATGTTTTGTCTATGGGTGCAAAAGCTCTTGATACAATTGTTTTACCTTGCATGCCTTCTAGATCTTCGACTCTTTTATTCTCTACAACAGCTTGAATATTGCAATTTCTTAACGCTTCTGTAATAAAAACTGTTTTTTTAAAATCTGATTCTACTAGAACTATATTTTTATATCCCATAATTCCAAGTATAATGCCTGGCAAGCCAGCCCCAGATCCGATGTCAAAAATCTTTTCATCTTTTTTTTTAATAAAGTTTGCTAGCTGACCACAATCTAAAATATGCCTTGTCCATGGATCACTTAAAGTTGAAGAACCAACCAAATTAAGTTTTTCTTGCCAGTCTGAGAGAAGATTTAGATATTTATCAAAACAAAGCATTGTTTCACGTGAAACATTAAGTAAAGATGCACAGTTTTCTCTATTGGAAGCGCCTTCCATCAGGCAGCTTTTCTCTTTATGTGCCTTAAAATTGATAAGATAGCAACTGGTGTAATGCCAGATATTCTAGATGCTTGGGATATTGTATCAGGTTTAATTTTAGAAAGCTTTTCTACTAACTCGTTTGAAAGGCCGCCTATTGATTTAAAATCAATATCTTTTGGAATTCTAATTTTTTCATCTTTTTGAAATGCTTTAATGTCATTTTCTTGTCTTTTTAGATAACCAGCGTATAGAGCGTCTACTTTAACTTGATTTAATAATTTACTATCCATTTTGTCTATCTCAGAAAAAACAAATTTTAGATTATTGTAATTAAACGATTTTGATTTCAACAAATCAAAAGCTGATTGTTTTCTACCATCTCTAGGCAAGGAAACACCCAGATCTCTTAATTCTGAAGATTTTAAAATTAATGTTTTTAACTTTGAGTTTATTTTTTTTAAAGCCTGTCTTTTTTTTATAAAATCTGCATATCTTTTTTGAGAAACCAAACCGTTTATATATCCCTTCTCTGTTAATCTTTGATCTGCATTGTCGGCTCTTAGCAATAGTCTATACTCGGCTCTTGAGGTAAACATTCTATATGGCTCTATTACCCCGTGGTTTACTAAATCATCTATCATTACACCTATATATGCTTCGTCTCTAGTTAAAATGAAATGTTTATCATTCTCTAAAGCTGTATTAGCTGCATTAATGCCCGCTATGAGGCCCTGACCGGCTGCTTCTTCATAGCCTGTAGTTCCATTTATTTGGCCAGCAAGATAAAGACCTTTAACAGTTTTAACACTCAATGTTCTATCAAGTGATCTTGGGTCAATATAATCGTATTCTATTGCATAACCAAAATCAGTTATTTTAGACTCTTCCAAACCTGGTATGGTCTTTAGCATTTTAATTTGCACTTCTTCTGGCAAAGCCGTTGATATCCCATTTGGATAAACTAATTTTGAATTTAATCCTTCTGGTTCAAGAAAAATTTGGTGTGAATTTCTATCTGGAAATTTAAAAATTTTATCTTCAATAGATGGACAATAGCGAGGTCCTGCGCTTTCTATGCTTCCACTATAAACAGGTGATAATTTTAAAGACTTATTGATTAAATCGTGAGTTTTTTCAGTTGTTCTGGTAATTGCACAATCTATTTGTTTTTGATTAATTTGCTTTGTAAGGAAAGAAAATGGTATAGGTATTTTATCCCCAGGTTGCTTTTCAAGTTCTTCCCATTTTATCGTTTTTTTTAATATTCTTGGTGGTGTGCCTGTTTTTAAACGACTTGTTTTTAATCCTAGTTCTTTAAGGTTTTCTGTTAGACCATTTACGGCAGGTTCATTTAAACGGCCTGCCTTAACTTTTTTTGATCCAATATGAATTAGTCCACCTAAAAACGTACCCGTTGTTAATATAACCGCCTTACACTCTATTTGATTACCATCGAGACATAAGACACTCTGAATTGAATTGTTTTTAAATTGTAGCTTACAGACGGTACCTTCAATGACTTTTATGTTACCAAAAGAACCGATAATATTATTTATTGACCTTGAGTAAATTGACCTATCTGCTTGTGCTCTAGGGCCTTGAACAGCAGGACCCTTAGATTGGTTTAGCATCTTGAAATGTATTCCTGATGCGTCAATTGCTTTTGCCATGATTCCATCTAGAGCATCTATTTCTCTTACTAAGTGGCCCTTGCCTAAGCCTCCTATAGCAGGATTACAAGACATTTGTCCTATTGTCTTTTTGTTAGTAGTTAAAAGACAAACAGATACGTTTTTTCTTGCAGCTGCACAAGCAGCCTCTGAACCTGCATGCCCTCCTCCTACAACAATTACATCAAAATATGATTTCATTTTCCTATGCAAAAATTTTTAAATAAATTATCAAGAACATCTTCTACTCCTACCGATCCTGTTATTTTTCCAATTAGAGTTAATGCGTGTCTAATATCTTCAGCAACAAGTTCTGGTGAAGTTTGAATATCATTTACTTGAATACTATTCAAACACTCAAAAATTTTTTTAGTTATTTTAATGTGCCTATCTCTAAAAATGATAGAGTTATCAGCTTTATTAACAACTGAATTTATTTTTTCTTTTAGTGTTTTTGTAAAAATATTTAAATTTTCTCCAGTTTTAGTTGATATATTTATTACATTTGAACTTTTTATTATTTCTCTTTTTTTTAAATCTGATTTGTTTATTAAGTCAATCGTAAATCTATTAACTATGGGAATTTCAGATAATTTGTTTTTCCAATTATGATCATTTCCATCAACAATTCTTATTTGAATATCAGATATCTTTAATAGTTTCATTGCTCTTTGTATACCCTCTATTTCAATTTCATTATTTGTTTTATGGAGGCCTGCGGTATCATATATGTTTACACAAACCCCGTTCATATCAACAGTTGAACAAACTATGTCTCTAGTTGTTCCTGGATGGGCACTCACGATTGAAATGTTTTCGTCTAATAAACAATTTATGAGAGATGATTTTCCTGCATTAGGAGGACCAGAGATAACAACCTTCACTCCCTCTTTGATTTTTTTTGAAAACTCAGCTTTTTCAATTGCAACTAATAAATTTTCTTTTATTTTATTGAGCTTTTTTTTTAACGTAGAAATGGTGTTAGGGGGCAACTCTTCGTCTGAAAAATCGATCGATGTTTCTAAAAAGGAACTTATTTCGATTAGCTCATCTCTCCAATCAAACAATCTTGAAGAAACAGAACCCATAAAAGCTAATTGGGCTCGTTTTCTTTGAGTCTCAGTTGTAGCTTCTAACAAATCATCTAAACCCTCTACTTGTAATAAGTCGATTTTATTGTTTTGAAGAGAACGCTTTATAAATTCACCTGGTTCTGCCTCCCTAACATGTTTTATTTTATCAAGCTCTAATTCAATTTTTTTTATAATTGAAACACTGCCATGGACATGAAATTCAACGACGTCCTCACCAGTTGGTGAGTTAGGTTTAGAGAAGAACAAGACTATAGCTTGATCTATAAACTTACTTTTTGAATCGTAGATGTTTCTAAGACTAATTTCTTTGGTTTTTACTTCTCTTTTAAGAAATTTATTTAATATGTTTTTAGTCTGGTATCCAGATATCCTGATTATTGATATTGCTGTTTTTTGGTTTTTTGTTAATGATGCGTATATTGTATCTTTATTCATTCTTTTGTTTCACGTGAAACATTTAACTGTTCATTTGTGTAAAAAAATCTTCATTGTTTTTAGCTGTTTTTAATTTATCTAATAAAAATTCCATAGCATCAACAGGCCCCATTTGCATTAATATTCTTCTAAGAACCCACATTTTTGTTAATGTAGCTTTCTCAACAAGTAACTCTTCTTTTCTCGTCCCTGATCTTGTTATGTCTATTGCTGGAAAAGTTCTCTTGTCGGCTAATTTGCGGTCTAATATGACCTCACTGTTTCCAGTTCCTTTAAACTCTTCAAAAATAACTTCATCCATTCGTGAACCTGTTTCAATAAGAGCTGTAGCTATAATTGTCAAAGAGCCTCCTTCTTCAATATTTCTAGCGGCACCAAAGAACCTTTTTGGCCTTTGTAATGCATTAGCATCAACACCACCTGTTAGAACCTTTCCAGAACTTGGGACTACAGTATTGTATGCACGAGCTAATCTTGTAATTGAATCTAATAAAATAATAACATCTCTCTTGTGCTCAACTAATCTTTTTGCTTTTTCTATAACAATATCTGTAATTTGAACGTGCCTTGAAGCCGGTTCGTCGAATGTAGATGATATTACTTCGCCATTGACTGATCTTTGCATATCTGTGACCTCTTCTGGCCTTTCATCTATAAGTAAAACTAGTAAATAAGTCTCCGGGTGATTTTCAGAGATAGCCTTAGCTATTGATTGAAGCATAACTGTTTTACCTGTTCTGGGGGGTGCAACTATTAAAGCACGTTGGCCTTTGCCAAAAGGTGAGATTAGATCAATAACTCTTGGTATAAAGTCTTTTTCTTTTTTTGTTGGATCTTCTTCTATTTCCAACTTTATTTTTTGATCAGGATAAAGAGGTGTCAAATTGTCAAAATTAATTCGTTGTTTGACTTGTTCAGGATCCTCAAAGTTGATTGATTTAACTTTCATTAAAGCAAAATATCGTTCACCGTCTTTTGGTGCTCTTATTTGTCCCTCTACAGTATCACCTGTTCGGAGACCAAATTTTCTAACTTGGTTAGGTGAAACATAAATGTCATCAGGCCCAGGTAGATAATTTGCTTCAGGTGCACGTAAAAATCCGAAACCATCACTTAAAACTTCAAGAACACCTGTTCCATATATTGCAACCTCATTCTTAGCTAGTCTCTTTAGAATAGAAAATAGAATGTCCTGTTTCCTTAATGTGCTAGCGTTTTCTATTTCTAGTTCTTCAGCATATTTTAAAAGATCAGCGGGTGATTTACTTTTCAACTCTTGTAGATGCATGTTATACCTAATTTTTGGGGAGTTATTTAACCTAGAATGGCTTAATAACAACAAGTAACACAATTAGTACCATAATACAAGCAGGCACTTCATTCCATATTCTATAGTATGTATCTGTTTTATCTCTAAAGTCATTTTCTAACTCTCTATGCATCTTTGAATATTTTCCATGAATATATCCCATCAATAATACAAGGATTAGTTTTATTTTAAAATAGAGTTCAAAAATCAAATAGTAATTCAAATATATCATTAATAAACCTGAACTAAAAACAAATATTATTGATGGCAACATTATTGCTTTTAATAATTTTCGTTCCATTATTTTAAAAGTTTCAGATTGAATTGATTTTACTTCAGACAATGAGTGATAAACGAAAAGCCTAGGTAAATATAGTAGACCTGCCATCCATGTAATGACAGATATTATGTGTAATGATTTTATAATCAGGTACATATTAATTTTTTATTATTTCAATAACACTCTCTACATTTTTTATTGGAGTGTTCGGTAATAAGCCATGACCAGAGCAATAAATGTGTTTTCTATCTCTTGTATTTTTAAGTAATCTGTTTACTGCATTTTCAAGTTCCTTTCCACCTTTATTAATTATATTTGGGTCTAAGTTTCCTTGTAAAATCATATCTGTTCTTAAATTCTTTATTAACCATTCTATATCAATATTGTAATCAACACTGATGATATCCATATTTACTTTTTCTATATAATTGATAATTTTTTTGTTTATACCACGAGGTAATAATATTATTGGAGCTGATACTCCAAGTAATTGTAATTTTTTTATGATTTTATTTACTGGATCAATTAATATATCTTTATATTCCTGGTAAGGCACTAGTCCAGCCCAACTCTCAAAAATCATTAGAGTGTCACACCCACAAACATATTGCTGGTATAGATGCTCAACTGATTGCTCTACTAGTTTATCTAAGAGCTGTATTAAGAGTGTTTTTTCTTGTTTTATCTTTTCAGTTGCAACTTTAAATTTTCCATCTCCTTTACCGTTGATCATATAACAAGCAACCGTCCAAGGGCCACCGCAGAAACCTATTAAGCTTTTGTTTTTATTTAATTTTTCTCTGACTTCCTTTATAGCCTTATATGTGTTTTGTAAATCTTTTTCTTTTTGTGGTAATGTATTAAGGTTTGTCAAATCTTCTAAAGATAAACTTTCTAATAGTGGACCCTCTCCTTTGATAAAAGAAGTACTTTGTCCAAGAACATATGGAACTATAAGTATATCACAAAATATTATTGCACAATCAATCTTGTACCTTTTTATAGGTTGAAGTGTAGCTTCAACAATACTGTTTTTATCGAAACAAAATTCAAGAAAGTTCTTTTTCTTTGATCTTAATTCTCTATACTCCGGTAAATGTCTTCCTGCTTGTCGCATAAACCAAATGGGTTTCTCTATATTTAAAATATTCATAATAAATTATATATATTTTTATTGTTGAGGTTGATTGTCCTGTTAATAAATAGGAAAAAACATTTAAACAATTTTTTAACAAAAATATAAACAGTATAAATCTTTATTTTTAATAATAACACAAAGGTTTGATTACAAGTTTATAAATGTGGAAAAAGATATCAACAAGAATCTTATTGTGTAATTTATGTGTATAATAATCTATTATATAGAATAACTCAAAGAAAGATTAATGATGTAAGAATTAATGGCAAGTTATGAACAACATATTCAATAAAAAAAGAAAGGAAATTAACATTCATTTGGTTTCTGACTCAACTGGTGAAACAATAGAAAACACAGTCTCTGCAACCATATCACAATTTCCTGATGTTATTAGGAAAGAATTTTTCTGGCCTATGACCAGAACAGAAAAACAAATTGAAGATATAACAGATAGTTTAAGAAAAAATCCTGGATTAGTAGTTTTTTCTATAGTTGATGACAATAACAGAACATTATTAGAAAAAAATTGTGAAGACTTGAAAATACCTTACATATCACCTCTTGATAGCCTACTAAATACTTTTAAAAAGATACTAGCTTTGTCAGAGACTAAAATTACAGGGGTTCAACATAAATTAGACGAAAACTATTTTAAAAGGGTTGATGCATTTGAGTTTGCCATGCAGCATGATGATGGTCAAAGAATAAATACAATGAGTGAAGCGGATATTATATTAGTGGGTGTTTCGAGAACTTCCAAAACCCCAACCTCAATTTATTTAGCAAACAAAGGTTTCAAAGTAGCAAATATACCTCTTGTAGCTAATACAGAATTGCCTGAAGAACTTTTTAGTTTTAAAAAACCAATAATAATTGGTCTCATTAAAGATCCTAGATCTTTAATGCAAATTAGGCAAACTAGACTGAAAATGATGGGAGAAAATAATCAAACATCATATGATGATTTAAATCACATAAAATTTGAAATATCTCAAGCTAGAATAATTTTTACAAAATATGCTTGGCCATCTATCGATGTTTCAAGAAGATCTGTTGAAGAAACATCTGCTTCAGTAATTAAAATTTTTAATACTAGAGGCACGCTCTTTTGAAAAAGATTGCTATTACAGGAAAAATAGGAACTGGCAAAAGTGTGCTCTTAAATCAATTTAGATTTTTGGGTTATAAAACATACTCTTCAGACCAAATGGTAAAAGATCTATATGCTAAAGATAAACAGATCATAAATAAAATTAGAAAATTAAGCTCTACCTTGGTTTCCAATAAAAAAATTAAGTTAGATGAGCTATCAAATATGGCATTCAAAGAACCCAGTTTTTTATTGAATTTGGAGCAATTAATCCACCCACGACTTCACCATATTAGGTCTAAAATAATTAAAACAAATCAAATCAATAAAAATAGAAATAGAAACATTATTATATTTGAAATTCCTTTGTTATTTGAAAAAAAATTACAAAATAATTTTGATCTAGTTATTTTACTAAAGTGTCAAAAATACTTGCAAGTTAAAAGAGTTTTAAAAAGAAAAAACATGAATAGAGAAAAGTTTGAAAACATAAATAAAAAATTTATATCAGAAAGGAAAAAAATTATAATGAGTGATTATGTAATTAATTCAGGTATTGGTAAAAATTATACTATGACTAAAATAAAGGAAATAATAAAAAGGCATGCGTGAAATTGTATTAGATACTGAGACAACAGGTCTTGATGTAAAAGATGGTCATAGAATAATAGAAATTGGAGCATGTGAGATGATAAATCATGTGGCTACAAATAAAACTTTCCATGTATACATTAATCCTCAAAGAGAAATTGATATTGATGCTGTCAATATCCATGGAATATCAAATGAAGATTTAATTGATAAACCAAAATTCTGTGAAATTTGCGATGAATTTTTGAATTTTATTAAAAATTCAACACTAGTAATACACAATGCTGACTTTGATTTATCTTTCATAAACAATGAGTTAAATTTATGTGGAAAGAATTTTGAAATCAGAAATCCAATAATTGACACCTTAAAATTGGCCAAAAAAAAATTTCCAGGTTCATTAGTTAATTTAGATACTTTATGCAAAAGATTTAACATTAATTTAAATAGTAGGAACTTTCATGGAGCTCTTATTGATGCGGTATTGCTTTCTGATGTTTATGTAGAATTAATTGGAGGCAAACAAACCTCTCTAACTTTTGGTGTTAAACAAACATCTAAATCCTCTGATAAGACAAAAAGTGTCCTAAGTGAAAAAACACAATTAACAAAAGATAGAAACTTTACAGTGAAAGATAGTGAATTAGAGAAACATGATAAATTTATTGAAACAATTAATGATGCAATATGGAAAAATTACTTATGACAAACTTATAGCGTCAAACTGGTTTTTCAATTTTTCTTGATTTATAAAGTAATTCGAAGTCTATGGGCTGTATTATCAAAGGCATAAATCCTCCATCTCTAGTAACATTTGAAACTATTGATCTTGCAAAAGGAAACAATAGTTGAGGTGCTTCAATTAGTATTTTTCTTTTTTCTTCTTCGTCATTTAAACTTGTATCTGGCAAAGTAAAAACACCTGCGTAAACAAGTTCTAATTCAAAAATTTTAAAATTCTTTTTTTCTGCTTTACTATTAATCGATAAAGAGACTTCATAAATTTTTTTCTTTAATGGCCTTGCATAGACGTTAATATCAACATTTATTTCTGGTGCTTCACCTTTATTTGACAAAGAATCAGGTGAATTCTGATTCTCAAATGATAAATCTTTAATATATTGAACATTTACTGTAAGCTGTTCTTTTTTTTCATTATGCTGCATATAATTACCTTCTATTATTTATTAATTTCATTTTTTTTGTTTAAATCAAAAAACTCACCCTCAACAACCTCACTATCATTTTCTTTAATTACTGATGAATTATTTTTTTTCTTAATAACCATTAACAAAAGTTTAACAAAAAGATTTTGAGTAAATTTAAATATAAGTAATAAGCCAAATGCATCACCTACATATCCAGGTAAAACCAAAAACACAGAACCTATTATCGACAAAAAAGATTTCTTATTGTAAGACAATGAATGAGAAGAAAATTCGATAATTTTTGATGGATATGAAACGTAATCAAAGAAAAAACCTTTATTTCTTTTAAATAAGTAACACCCCAAAACAAAAGTGATAAAAACCTCTAAAAATGTTAAAAGCCATCCAAAAAGAGATATTGAATAAAATAATATAAATATTTCAAAGACTGGAAAAAAAAATATTGATAAAAATAAAGTTCTCAAATTTGTATCTTAATCTTGCTCTTAATAAATAAATATATATATATTAATATAATGATTTTTTAAATATTTTTTATGAATAGTTTTTTCCCATTTTTAGATATAATAATCTTAGGCTTACTCGCTCTATTTTTAGGTTTTAGGTTAAAAAACCTTTTAGGTGATAGATCAGGATATGGTGAGGATCTAAATAATTTAGAAACATATAATAAAAAAAAACCTGATAATAATAATGTGATCAATCTAAATAATAAAAAAATTAATGGTGAAGGTTTAGAAACTTTAAAAAAAGGTGACCCAAACTTTTCAGAGGAAGAGTTTTTGAATGGCGCTAGACAAGCTTTTAAAATTATAATTGAGGCATTTGTTGACAGTGATATTGAAAAATTAAAGCCCTTAATTGATTATGAATTATTAAAAAGTTTTACAAAATCAATATCTGAACGAGAAGCTCGTCAAGAAAAACAATTTGTCGATATAATATCAATTAATAAATTAGATATTATTAATATATCTTTAAACGATAATGTTGCTTCTATATCAATCAAAATTGAGTCTGAACAAATAAAATATACAATTGATAAGAATGATAACATTCTTGATGGAAATAAAGAAGTTTCAGAAATAATTAAAGACAAATGGGTTCTAGAAAGAGATATTTCATCAAATAATCCAAATTGGAAATTGGTAGAAACTGACGTAGTAAACGATTAGAAGAGATTTTTATTTGCAAGATGAGCAAAATAAAAAAACAGATATTCAATTATGGGATCTGGTTAAAAACTCTACTAAAAAGTTAAAAGCTAACAATAATTATTCTTCAAGGCCTAGAAAGGCTATTTCAAAAAATAAATTATCTGGTTCAAATCAAAACACTCCAAATTCAATAAACATTTCATCAGAAAAAGAAAATTTTCAAATTAATAATGTTGAAGGTTTAAATTCTACACTAAACTTTATAAATGAAACTAATAATGGGGGTGTTCGTAATAAAGATTTAAAAAACTTAAGATCTGGAAAATTTACAATTCAGTCAAAACTTGATCTACATGGTTATAAATTACACGATGCAGAAAAAAACTTTTATAACTTTGTTATTAAAAACCATGTACAAGGCAACAGAAATCTCCTTATAATTACAGGCAAAGGTCAAGATGGAGAAGGTAAAATTAGAAAAAGTTTGCATACATGGATTAACAAAAATGATTTATCAAAATTAGTAATTTTTTATACACACGCTTCACCAAAAGATGGAGGAAATGGTGCGTTTTATATTCGTTTAAGAAAAAGTTTTAAATGACACCATTTGGCATAAAACTTAAAAACATTAGAACACAAAGAAAAAAATCTTTAAAAGACTTATCTAAGGTTCTAAAAGTTTCCACCGCCTATGTTTCAATGTTAGAGAATGGAAAAAGAGGAAAGCCCGCAGATGGTATGATTGAATTAATATGTTCCTATTTTAATCTATCATGGGAGGAAGCAGATGAGTTAAAATTTTTAGCCAAGCACTCTGACATTAATACTAAAATGAACTCAGAAAAGTTGAGTATTAATGCTACTATGTTGACTAACGTCTTGAAAAATAATATTAAGTGGCTTGCAGATGAGCAACTTAAACAGCTAATTATTACAATCCAACATATGTCCAAACAAAATCAAGAAAAATGATTTTATTGAGTTTTTAATTTTATTATTAGAATATTATGAATGAAAAAGTTATACTTCCTCCGGCAAAAATTAAAATAGAATCAATACAAAGTTTAAAATATGGTGATTTATATGATTTGTGTGATTCTACTGAGTCAGCAATTACTGAGGGTGGTGGATTTGGTTGGATAAAAGTTCCATCAAGAAAGGTTTTAGAAAATTATTGGAGAGGAGTATTAACTATTCCAGAAAGAGAACTAATTATTGGTAGATTAGATAATGTGGTTGCAGGATCGTGTCAACTTATTAAACCGTCTAAAAACAATGAAGCACAGAAAAACTCATGTTCTTTAACAACATTTTTTCTTGCACCATGGGCTAGAGGCTACGGAATAACACCCGAACTAATCAAGTTTGCCGAAAATTTAGCTAAAAATAAAGGCTTTAATGTTATTACATTGGATGTCAGAGAGACGCAAAAAAGAGCAATTGAGATATATGAACAAAATGGATTTATAAAGTTTGGTGAAAATCCCTTTTATGCAACAGTTTCAAAAAAATTCGTAAAAGGCTATTATTATTATAAACAGTTATAAATAGTGAAAGAATTGAAGATGAAAAATTATGACGAAAATAATATTTTTAATAAAATTTTAAGAAATGAAATAGAGTGTGAAAAAATTCAGGAAAATCAGGATAATTTATCATTTAATGATATAAACAAACAAGCACCTGTTCATGTGTTAACAATACCAAAAAATAAATATGCTAATTTCAATTCTTTTGCAGAAAATGCATCAGATAAAGAAATTTGTTCATTCTTTAGGTCGGTTTTGGAAGTTGCTGAAAAAATGAAAATTAAAGACAGTGGTTTTAGGATTATTATTAACTGTGGACCTGATAGTAATCAAGAAGTACCACACCTACACGCACATGTTTTGGGAGGCAAAAATCTGGGTAGTATACTAGGTTAAACTGTTTATCAGTTTCTCTGCTAAATTTATATTACTAAACTTTTTAATTTCTCTGAACCCCGTTGGAGAAGTTACGTTAATTTCTGTTAGTTTATTTCCTATAATATCAATACCAACTAAAACTAAACCTCTTTTTATTAATTCAGGTCCTATGTTTTCACAAATCTTCATTTCCTTATTTGAAATATTTGTTCTTGTTGCTTTTCCACCCACATGAAGATTAGCTCTAATATCATCTTCGCTCGGAATTCTATTTATAGCACCTTCTGGTTTACCATTAATTAAAATTATACGCTTATCTCCTAATTTTATATCTGGCAAATATTCTTGCATTATAAAATGTTCCGGACGAGAATCTAAAAAAACTTCTACCAGTGAATTAAAGTTTTTGTCATTTTGATTTAGGAAAAAAATTCCATTACCACCATTACCATAAAGCGGTTTTAAAATAATATTTTTATGCTTTTTTCTAAAAGAATTAATTTCATTTAAGTTTTTAGTTATTATTGTTTTAGGAGTAAGACTTTTCCAGCGATTAAGAAATAGTTTTTCAGGAGCATTACGGACTTCTGACGGTCTGTTTATTATTTTAACTTCTTTCTCTATATACTCTAATAGATAAGTGGATGTGATGTAAGACATGTCAAATGGTGGATCTTGTCTTAAAAATATTATATCCATTTCCCTTAAATTTTTACTAATTAAATCACTAGATTTAAAAAAAGGTTTTATATTTTTGTTTATTTCAAAAATTATTTTAGAATGTGCAAAAACTTCACCGTCTATATAGGAAACATTTTTCGGCAAAAAATGCCAAACATTGTAATTTCTTAGTAGACATTCTTCTATAATTGCAACCGTAGTGTCATCTTCTAAGTTTAAGACCTCAACGGGATCCATTTGAAAGCCTATATTCAATGTCATACTTTAAACTTATTATTGACTTAAAGTTTCTGAAAGCTGAATATAATTAACTAATTGATTAATGTAACGTGTTTCTTTTGTATAAGCCAAAACTAAATTCATCTCTTTTTGTGTCCTTGCAACTCCACTTAAATAAGCAATACCGTTTACAACATCAACATTAAAATTAACTGACTTAATGTTTTTATCTGCTACAAGCTTACCTTTTATTGTTGTTGATGCAGCTAAATCTTTTGCTATATCTTTTATAGATGATTTTTCAGTTACCTGTATCTCGTTTACTACCTCAACTACGCCTCTAGGTTCCCATGAAATTCTAGTTGCTTCAACTCTTGTTTGAGGGTCATTAACTTTTCCAGTTAAAAGAACCACACCATCATCTACACTAATTCTTATTCCTATATACTTATTTACATCTTCTTTAAACATACTTTCAGTAATTGAAGCATGGATTATAGTATCGTTAATAGTAGTGCCAAGGCCTTTTTCAGACTCTGAGGCAGCTACACCAGCAATACCAGCTGTAATTGCTGCTGGTGCACATCCATTTAATAAAAAACCAATAATAATTATAAAAACTGGTAGTGGAAAAATGTAAATCATGTTTTGATTTTTAAAATTCATTATAAATACTTCATTCTATATTTTATTTATAATTAATAATAAATAATTGTCTAGAGGTTGGTTAATTCTATTTATCATCTTTTATCTTTAAAGCTTCATGATAAATGATTTTTTTTGAAAGGTCAGTTTCATTAGAAATTTTTTCAACAACAGATTTAAGAGTATTAATTTTAAGCAATTTTTTTATTTTCTTTTTTACATCATCATTAATTATTTTTTTTCGTGGTGGAGTAAAACCTTCTAAAAGTATAACAAACTCACCTTTAACGTTGTCTTTTGATTTGAGGTTAGAAATCAAAGATTTTAGATCATTTCTTAAAACTTCTTGGAAAACCTTTGTTAATTCTCTAGAGACTACAGCCTTTCTATTCCCAAAAATGGTAACTAATTCTTCTAAAAACGTTATAACTCTTTTAGGAGATTCAAACCAAATAATCGTTGATTCTAAGTCAATTAATTTTTTTAATTTAACAAAACGTTCATTTTTTTTCCTTGAAGGAAAACCTGCAAAATAAAAATTAACAGAACTAAGTCCAGAAGAAACTAAAGCAGTGATAATTGAAGAAGGTCCAGGTACAACATCAATATTAATGTCATTTTTTATACAAGCTTCAACTAATTTGTATCCTGGATCTGAAATAAGAGGCATGCCTGCATCACAAGACAGAACAACATTGTTTCCGGCATTGATTTCATTTATTACAAAGTTAACTTTCTTTCTTTCATTAATTTCATTAAATGAGATTAATTTTTGAGTTCTGATATTCCTTAATTTACATAACTTTCTAGTTATTCTAGTGTCTTCACATAATATAAGATCCGCTTTTTCAAAAGCTTCAATTCCCCGCGGTGACAAGTCCATAGAATTTCCAATAGGAGTTCCTATTATTTTAAGAGTATGACAAGAGTTATTTTTTATTTTTGTAATCCTAGACATAAAGCTTATAAAATATACATATCAAACTTTTAACATAATTAATTTGTAATATTTTATTATGAAAGAAAACCAAAAATTAGTCTTTAAAATTATATTTATGAGCTTTATGGTTCTATCTTGTGCTGATAATAATGTAAGACCAATAAATTATTCCAATGAGACAGTTAAAAATAATGAAATAGAACTTTCAAAATTAGAGGAGAAAAAAACAATTGAAGATAAAATTTCAGAACTAACTGTAAAACAGATTGAAACAAATTCTAATGTAAATACCTTTGGCAAAAAACTAGAAAATAAAAATCCTATTATTGAATCCGATAACTCTAGTATTTTGATCCAAAATGAAAATTTTTTATCAAAAGTACAAAAAAAGGCATTAAATAAGTTAGAAAAAACAGTTGAAGAAACAGAAATCAAAGACAAAAAGGAAAACTCAGAAATTCCTTTTAGTCCAAAACTAATAGATCCTGTAAATGATAATATCACACAAAAACAAGATGAAAATGATTTGCTAGCAATAAATGCAGCTCTTGCTATGTTATCTAAACCTTCTAAAAACAGTAAATTTTTGAACACAATCAAGGATAAGGAGCTCACTAACATAAATCCCTTCTCTGAGAATGTTTTTAAAGTTGGAGTTTTAATACCAATGTCTGGCGTCAATAAATCAATTGGTCATGATATAAAAATTGGTATAGAAACAGCATTTTTTAGTGAAGGTTTTAATAAAATAGAAGTGCTTTTTTTTGATAGTATGAATATTCCTAATAAATTTTACAAACTATTGATTGAAGAAAATCTAGATCTAATAATAGGACCAGTTTTTTCAGACACATTAAAAGAAATTTATAATGCTGTAGATAATATAAAAATTCCAGTTTTATCATTTTCAAACAACAGAAAGTTAAGAAAAAAAAATGTTTGGTTACTAGGAAAAATGCAGGAAAATGAGATAGAACATATTATTGACTTTGGAGTAAAAACCGGAATAAGTAAGCTGGCTATTATTGGAGAGAATACTGAATATAGTAAAACACTAATTTTCACAGCAAAAAATATATTATTTAACAAAGGAATAGGTTTAGATATAATTGTTTTTGAGGATACCATTGTAAATGACAGAGTTAAGTTAAGAGATAAAATAAAAAAATTATCTGGTTGGAAAAAAGAACATAAAAACAAATTAACATTACCAAAACCAAGATACGATGGAATTTTATTTACAGGTTCAAATGAATTTATTCTTAAGCTTGCTCCACTACTATCTTATTACGATTTGAATTCAGAGAGGGTAACCTATATAGGTAATTCAAAATTTAAATCTTCAGAACTAGTCAATGAGCTATCATTACAAGGAACTTTCTTCTCATCAAGCAAAGAACCTAAGACAGATGAATTCAAAAATGAATGGAGAGAAAATTGGGGTTTAAATCCATCATATTTTTCTATGCTAGCTTATGACCTTGCTTTATTTGCAAAAAAACTATCTTTAGAAAAAGATGTGTTAAATTACATAACTAGACCTCAAGGTCACGAATGGTTAAGTGGAGAAATTTTTATAACTGAAGATGGTTTAAATAAAAGAAAACAAGTTGTTAATTTAATAGAAAACAAAAAGTTCAGTAGAATTTACTTCGATTAAAACCTTATTTGATGATTTCTGCCAATATGGAATTTAAACGAAGTCTTCCGTTGAAGGTTGTTTTCATTATGTCATTGTCAAGATCCAAATAACTAGCTTCTATAAGTTCATAAACTTTAGCCATGTTTAATATACTTTTTATGGGTTTTATGTTTACACCCTTTACAAGTCTCAAACCCATTAATAGTTTTTCATTCCAAAAATCTTCAATTCTTTCGGAGGTAATATTTTTAACCCCATTTCCATTTTCTTTCACACAATTGATCCATCCATTAGGATCCTTTCTTATATCTAATTGTGTTCTTTTATTATTATAAAAAAACCGACTTACTGCACCAGGGCCAATACCTATCCATTCACCACCTTTCCAATAATTTAAATTATGAGAACAGCTTTTGCCCTTTTTAGAGTAATTAGATACCTCATATGCAGGAACTTTATTATTTTGTGTTAAGTCTTCAGTAATGGAATACATTTCTGATGCTAAGCCATTGTCTATTGGAATGAGTTTTCCTTTTTTAAACATTTGGTTAAAAGCTGTTCCCTCCTCAATTGTTAATTGGTATAAAGACAAATGATCAGGTTCAAATTGAAAGGCTGTCTTTAGACATTTTTCCCATTCATAAACTGTTTGGTTGGGCATAGCGTATATTAAATCAAATGAAACATTTTTAAAAACTTCTCTCGCATATTCAATATTTCTTTTTGCCTCATGAACACTATGATCACGACCCAAAAACTCTAAAAATTTTTTATCGAAGCTTTGCGCTCCAATAGAAATTCTGTTAATTCCAGCATCACGAAAACTTAATAGTTTACTTTTGGTTAAGGAATTGGGATTGGCTTCTAGAGTTATTTCAACCTCATTTTCTAAAGAAAAGCACTTGAACTTCTCAATGCATTTTCTGACTATTTTTTTTAATATTGAGCTTTCAATTAGTGAAGGCGTTCCTCCACCAAAAAATATTGATTTCAAATAATATTTTTTTAAATTATCTGAAAAATAAGTTTTTATTATATAATTTAATTCTGAAACTAAGCAATTCCCCCAGTCATTCTGGTCAATATTTTTTTGTATATGAGAGTTGAAATCACAGTAAGGGCATTTTGAAGTACAAAACGGCCAATGAATATATATAGAAATTGGAACATTATCTTTCATCGGTTATATAATCTAGTAACTTATTAAATGCAAAGTTTCTGTGACTGTTTAAGTTCTTGAATTCTGGTTCAATTTCTCCATATGTTAAAAGCTTATTATCGAGTGGTTGGATTGATGGAATAAAAATTGGATCATAGCCAAACCCTTTTGTGCCCCTGGGTGGAAGTTGAATTTTTCCTTTCATCTCACCTCTAAATAATTTAAATCTTTTATCAGACCAGGTTAGGCAGAGAACACAAATCATTTTTGCACTGAAGTCATTTTTATCTCTCATAAGGTATTCAATTTTCTTAATTGCCTTATTAAAGTCGCGATCATCCCCAGCCCAATCTGCAGAATAGATTCCTGGCGCCCCATTCAAAGCATCTATCATAAGACCACTGTCATCAGATATTGATGCATATCCTGATTGTATAGTTGTTTGAGAAGATTTGATTATTGCATTTTCTTCAAAGGTTGAGCCGTTTTCTTTAGGTATGGGTAGATTTAATCCTGTAGAAGAAAAAACCTCAACTTCAATATCTTTTAGCAAATTCTTAATTTCGGTGAGCTTGCCGTTGTTATGTGTGGCTACTACTAATTTTTTTTCTTTAAATGTTAGAAAATTGCCGTTAAGTGCCATTTAGAGCCCTTAATTGTAAATCAATTATCCTTGATGCTCCTATAATTGCTAAATCTGTAAGCTCATTCATTTTTTCTCTTTCAAAAGGTTCTGATTCTGATGAGATTTGTATCTCAACTAATTTTTGATCAGAAGTAATTACAAAATTAGTATCTACTTCAGCAGAAGAATCTTCAGAGTAATCTAAGTCTAAAACAGAAAAGCCATTCCAAATGCCACAAGAAACAGCACAAATTTGGCTTGTTATAGGGTTAGACTTAAGCTTATTAATTTGTATTAGCCTTCTTACTGCACACGATAGGGCTATCCAACCTCCAGTAATTGATGCTGTTCTTGTGCCTCCATCTGCTTGAATAACGTCACAATCTATAATTATTTGACGTTCTCCAAGTGCCTTAAGATCAATG
>CACBIM010000014.1 GCA_902539295.1 uncultured SAR116 cluster alpha proteobacterium | reverse complement strand
GTTACAATAACAGCAGCTTTTGTAGGTGTTGGTGCCCTAATATCGGAAACCATATCAATCAAAGTTGTATCTGTTTCATGTCCGATAGCTGAAACAATTGGTAATTTACTTTTAAAAACTTTTTCAATTAAAATTTCTTCATTAAATGCCCATAAATCCTCAACACTACCTCCTCCTCGAGCAATTATCAATAAATCTGGTTTTTTTCTTGTGTCATGTAAATTGTTAAAATAATCAATAGAAGCTGATATTTTTTCTGCAGCTTTCAAGCCTTGAACGGGAACTGAATAAATAATAATCTTACACGGCCATCTCCCTTTAAAAGTTTCAAGTATGTCTTCAATAACTGATCCTTGTAAACTTGTGATAACACCCACGCAAGTAGGATAAAGTGGTAATTTTTTTTTTATTTCATCATTAAAGTACCCTTTCTCAAAAAAATATTTTTTTCTTTCTTCCAATTTTTTTAGGAGTGCTCCCTCCCCAGCATGCTCTATTTTTGAAACATTAATTTGATATGAAGATCTTCCTGAGTATGTGGTTAGTTTACCCGTACAAATAACTTCCAAACCTTCTTCAGGTTTTATACCAATGTTGGTGGTTGTCCATTTCCATACTGTTGCATTGATTATCGATGTATCATCCTTGAGAGAAAAATAAATATGCCCAGATGAAGGGAAACTTGGCTTCGAAATTTCTCCTCTAATACGGACGTATTCAAAAGAATTTTCAATTGTATTTTTAATTGCCTGTGAAAGTTCTTTAATATTCCAAATTTTCGAATTAATATTTTCAATCATATTATGTCAAAATATAAGTTTTATTATTGGTATTTAGAGTATAATAGAATATTTAAATTTTTAATGAACAAAATAAATTCAATATAATGAGAGTATTATTAATAGGAAGTGGGGGGCGTGAAAATGCCATTGCTTGGTCAGTTTATGCTTCACCACTTTTAGAAAAACTCTATTGTATTCCTGGAAATCCTGGCATTAAAGAATTTGCAGTATGCATAGATGTTAATATTAAAAATAATGAAAAAATATATGATATTATTCAACAATATGAAATTGATATTGTAGTAATAGGACCAGAAGCTCCATTAGTTGATGGTTTGACTGATTTTTTAGAAAAAAAACAGGTGAAAGTTTTTGGCCCAAGTTCTTATGCTGCTCAACTTGAGGGAAGCAAAGTTTTTGCAAGACTATTTTGTGAAAGACATTCTGTTCCTCAACCAGACTTTAAATTTTATTCTAGTCCAGAAAATGCAATTAATGACTTGAAGTCTAGTAATTCAAAAAATGGATATGTCATTAAAGCTGATGGCTTGGCTTCTGGAAAAGGAGTACTCGTTACAGAAGAAATTGAAGATGCAATTTCATTTGTTGATGATTTATATAATAAAGAAATATTTGGACACTCTGGGAAGCAATTTTTAATTGAAGAAAAAGTACTTGGCACTGAAGCCTCAATATTTACATTAATAGATGGTAAGAATTATGTTTTTTTGTCTACAGCACAAGATTATAAGAGAGTTTTTGAAAATAATTTAGGACCTAATACAGGTGGAATGGGCGCAATATCTCCCTCACCATTAGTAGATGAAAAAATTTTAGAAAAAATTGAAAATGAAATTATCATTCCTGTAATTAATGGAATGGATCAAGAAGGAAAACCTTTTAAAGGTGTCTTATACACAGGCGTAATGCTAACAGATAATGGACCTAAAGTTATAGAATTTAATGTTCGTTTAGGAGATCCTGAGGCTCAGGTAATATTGCCTAGATTAAAATCCGATTTTCTAACAGCTATTTTAGCAACAATTGATGGAGGTTTAAAACATCTTAACCTTAGATGGCATGAAGAAATAGCATTAAATGTTGTATTAACATCAAGTGGATATCCGGGTAATTTCATAAAAGGTAAAAGAATTACAGGATTAAATAGTATTAGTAATAATTCACTAATATTTCATTCGGGGACTAAAAGTGATAAATTGGGAAATTTACTTACAAACTCTGGTAGAGTATTATCTTTAACATCTTTAGCAAAAAATATAGATGAGGCTAGAAAAAAAGTTTATGGGGATATAAAAAAAATAAAATTTGATAAGGCTTTTTATCGAAAAGATATTGGGCTTTAATCTTTATTTTCTTTTTAATCTAAAAAAGTTTTTTAACAAATCACTGCATTCAGTAGCCCTAATACCATCATAAATTTCAGGTTTATGGTTGCAAAATTTTTGGTTAAAAATTTTTACTCCATTATTTATGGCCCCATTTTTGCCGTCCTCACATCCAAAAAAAAGTTTACTTATTTTTGAATATTGAATTGCTGCTGCACACATTGGACAGGGTTCTAAGGTTACATATAAACTACAACCAATTAGATATTTATTTTTCAAAATAATAGTCGCTTTTTTAATTGCTAAAATTTCAGCATGAGCTGTTGGATCTTGTTTTGATTCAACAAGATTATATGCTTTAGCTAAAATATCACCATTAATATCTGTGACCACTGCCCCTACTGGTACTTCATTTTTCTTAAAAGCCTTTTTAGCTTCCATGAAAGCAATATTCATGGGGTCAGATAAATTGTTTATCGTTGTCTTCTTCATTTTTAGAGTTTAATTTACTTATTAAACAAATGACATAAATTTCCATAAATTATGAATAATAGTAAGTTAAAACAACCCCTGGAATGTGAAAGAATAGCAAAAAAATTATCTAGGGCAGGTGTTTGTTCACGCAGGCAAGCAGAAAAGTTTATTTTTGAAGGAAGAATAAAAGTTAATGGACTGACTATAACAACACCCGCAACCAAAGTTTCTATAGATGATATAATTTTATTTGATAATAAAAAAATACCTGAGCCTTCTATTACGAGAATTTGGCGATTTCATAAACCGAAAGGCTGTCTTGTAACTCACAAAGATCCTGAAGGTAGAAAAACAATATTTGATATTTTACCCAAATCTCTTCCAAGAGTTATGAGTGTTGGAAGATTAGATTATGATTCCGAAGGACTAATACTTTTGACAAATAATGGTGAAACTTCAAGAAAACTTGAATTACCATCAACTGGCTGGCTAAGAAAATATAAAGTAAGAGTTCATGGTTTTGTTGATAACAAAAAATTAGATAAATTGAAAAATGGTATAAAATTAGACAGTTTTAGAACTGGACACATAGATGCGAATTTAGAAATTCAAAAAGGGACTAATGCTTGGGTATCGATTGGCCTAAGGGAAGGGAAAAATAGAGAAGTTAGAAGAATAATGGATTATTTAGGTTATCCAGTAAATAGGTTGATTAGAATTTCCTATGGGCCTTTTCAGTTAGGAAACCTTCAAAAAGGTGAAACAGCTGAAATTAATAAAGATGTTGTTAGTAATCAACTAGGTTTGATGAGTAAATTAAAATGAGAATTATTGCTGGTAAATATAAAAGAAGAAAATTATTTACCCCAAAAGGAATACAAACAAGGCCTTCAACAGACCGGCTTAGAGAAACATTAATGACAATATTAGAAGGTGGAAGATTTGGGTTTCCATTAAATTCTAATTTAATCATCGATGTCTTCGCTGGCACAGGAGCTCTTGGAATAGAAGCTGCTTCAAGAGGGCATCCAAATAAAGTTATTTTCATTGAAAAAAACTCAAATGCAGTCAAGATTATCGAAGAGAATATAAAAATAACAAAATCTAACGAATTATTTGAAATTTTGAATATTGATTTATCCCAAATAAAGACATGGAAATTTGAAAAGGCTGGTTTAGTATTTTTAGATCCACCTTATTTTTCAGATTTGGTAGAAAAGGCCTTAATAAAACTAAAAGAAATTGATGCTATACTGCCAGATGCTATTATTGTTGCAGAGGTCTCAATACGTGAAAAAAGTAAATTTATTAAAAATTTCAGAATTTTATTTTCAAAGAAGTTAGGAAAATCGATGATAAATTTCTATAAGTATTCACCTTCTTTTGAATAACTTCTCAATGTCATTTAATGATAATTTTATAGATGTTGGGCGTCCATGATTACATTGGTTGGAATTTGGTGTAATCTCCATCTTTCTTAAGAGGGCATTCATTTCTTCAATTGATAAAATTCTTCCAGACCTAACCGAACCATAACAAGCACTTGTTGAAATTATTGAATCAATTTTCTCATCAATACTTATCTGAGATCCAAGTTCAAATAATTCTTGTGCTACATCTCCAATTAGTTCTTGAATATTAGAATTTGTTAATATCTCAGGAATAGCTCTTACTAAGACCGCATCATCACCAAAAACTTCTATTTCAAAACCAATAGTTTTTAATGTGTCTATTTCATTTAAAATAAGATCTAATTGCAAAGCTGGTAATTTTACTATTTCTGGAATTAATAATAATTGTGAACATATTTTATTTTTATTTTTTTGATATAAAATTTCTTCCTTAACTATTCTTTCATGTGCTGCATGTTGATCTACGACTACTATTCCATCAGTAGTTTCAGATATTATATAATTTTTTAAATACTGAGCTCTAGCGGCACCAAGGGGATAATCCAACTTTTGATCAGAAAATGTTTGTTCATTTGATTTTGCAGAAGGTTCTATACTAAATTTATTAAAAGAATTTTCTTTGGCAAATGATGAGATTTTATTGGGAAGCTCATTTTGATTGATCTCATAAGAATTATCATTTTTAAATAATTCACTAGTGCTTTTATTTTCAATTTTGGAATAAATTGGCTCATTCAGTTTAGAAATCTCTGATTTAATAGAGGAAACATATATACTTGTCACCTCTCTTTCATTATCAAACCTTACTTCAGCTTTAGATGGATGAACATTTACATCTACTTTGAACGGTGATAATTCAAGAAATAAAATTAAATAAGGAAACCTGCCTTTCGGTATTGTCTCTGAATATGCTGCTTTTATAGAGCCCAAAATTCTTTTATCTTTAATTGAACGATTATTTACATATAAAAATTGGTAATATGATGTTGAACTATTTAACGTAGGGAATCCAATTTTTCCTTTTAAATTATAACCATATTTCTTATAATTTATATCTAAAGAATTCGATATAAATTGCTCACCGAAAGAGGCAGACAATCTATCCAAATTTATTTCATTTCCATTTTTTTCTATTTTAAAATCAAAAACCTTTCTCCCATCAATATTTAATTGAAATTCAATATTTGGATGAGACAAAGCCATTTTTAAAAAAACATCTTTACAATGTGAAGTTTCTATTCTGTTGGTTTTTAAAAATTTAAGTCTCGCTGGAGTTCTCTCAAAAAGAGAGGAGACTTCAACTAAAGTCCCTCTTTGAATATTTGAAGGTTTCTGAGCTTTTAAGTCCCCCCCTTCAATTTCAAGGCATGAAGCATATTTTTGATCATTTTTTTTACTAATGATTCTCATATTAGATATTGAAGCTATAGTGGGTAAAGCCTCACCCCTAAAGCCAAAATCCTTAATATCTCTTAAATTATTATTATTAAGCTTTGATGTTGCATGCCTTGTCACAGCTAATGGAAGCTCATCTTCATAAATTCCGTGGCCATTATCTTTAACTGTAATTAAATGAACACCACCATCACGAATAAAAACCTCTATTTTTGTTGCTTTAGCATCAATAGAGTTTTCAATAAGTTCTTTTACGATATTTGCAGGACGTTCAATTACTTCCCCAGCAGCAATCTGATTTATAAGGTCATCAGATAGAATTCTTATCGGCATTTTATTCCCCAATACCAAATAAATTATTGAAGTTTTTCTATTCTTTCTTTTTCTTTTTCCGGATCAAGAAGAGGGCCTATTTTAGGCTGCTTACCTGAACCAAAAAGAATATCAATCCCTGCTCTGCTGTTTATTTGCAGTTCGTATGTTTCTTGATCAATTATTTCTCTTATATTAGGTAGTATGCTATTAAACTGAAAAAATTGAGCTAAGTCACTATCTATCTCATCAATTTCAAGCCTTCGTTCAACACCAAAAAGTAAAGAAATCTCGTCTTTGGCTTTTGAACCAGTTTTTAAGGTTACGTCCATTTCAGATTTAAGATCAAATTTAGGCGGCATTTCCAGTTTATTTTTCTCAACAATAGAAAATTCATCAAGTTTAATTTTTTCTGAGCCAATAGCTTGACGAAAATTTGTGCAACCAAAATTTGTTGATGCAATTAGTATCAAAAGTATAAATATTTTATTTTTAACATTATAAAACATGGATATTAAAATTAATCTTTCTTTTTAAAACTTGCAAATAATAACGTGACTACACCTAATGAAATAAATGTATCAGCAAAGTTAAATGTTGGAAAATGAATTCCATATGAGTGAAAATCAATAAAGTCTATTACTTTTCCATGGATAATCCTATCAAGGGCATTTCCTAAAGCGCCACCAGAAATAAAACCTGCACCTATTCTTTCTAAGTTGTTCCAATTTGATGCGAATATAGGAATTGACATACCAAAACCTAATCCAATTAAAGTAAAAATTAATCGCCCAAACTCACCACTTTGATCAAACATACCAAAAGAAATTCCACTATTCCAAACAGGAACCAAATTTAAAAAAGGAAAAATTTTTATTATTCTAAACTCAATAAAAAGATTTACATAAATCAGGTACTTAAAAATTTGGTCTATTAATAAAACAAAGAATGGGATGTAGAAAATTGAGAGTTTTAAATTACTTTTAATCAGTTTATAAAAGTTCATCTGTAATTAGCTACAATATATTTTAACAACATCTTCACATCTGTTGCATAAACCCTCTGGTTTTACTTCAGGAAGAATTTTCCAACATCTGGAACATTTGTTTCCATCTGCATTTTCTATTGTGATTTTAGGAGTTTCAAGTTTTTCAATACTAAAACTTACCTCAGATGTAATAAAAATATCCGCAGCAATTAAATTTTCAAATAAGTCTTTATCTTCTTTAGATAATTTGATTTCTACTTTTGCCTGTAAACTAGATTTAATTAAATTATTGTTTCTTGCTTCTTCAATTTCAGCCAAAACTAAACTTCTTATAAATCTTATTCTTTTCCATTTGATATTAAGAGATTCATCATTCCAATTTTTCACTGAGATTGGTATAGTTTTTAAGTGTATAGAGTTTTCTTTATCATTTATATAACATTGCCATGCTTCTTCAGCTGTAAAGCATAATATTGGTGCTAGCCATGCTGTTAAGTGATTAAATAAAATATCTAAAGCAGTTCTGCATCCACGCCTTTCTAGACTATTTGGGCTTCCACAATATAAAAGATCTTTCCTAATCTCAAAATAAAATG
The DNA here is from genome assembly GCA_902539295.1 of uncultured SAR116 cluster alpha proteobacterium. Classification (GTDB taxonomy): domain Bacteria; phylum Pseudomonadota; class Alphaproteobacteria; order Puniceispirillales. The sequence goes on along the minus strand of CACBIM010000014.1, from coordinate 40,454 downwards.
AAGATAATTCAATAGTGCAAAAATTATGAATTTCTGTGTATATAGAATGAAAATTATAACCTTCAATTTTTTCTCTCACTGAATTATTTACTTCGTTCACTCTATGTAAAAGCCATTTTTCCAGTTGAGGCATATCTGAATAATCAATTTTTTCATTTTCTTGAAAACCATTCAAACTGCCAAGTAAATATCTTAAAGTGTTTCTCAATCTTCTGTAGTGATCAGTATGATGTTTAATAATTTCAGGACCAATCCTCAGGTCTTCATAATAGTCGGACCCAGCAACCCATAATCTTAAAATATCAGCTCCATAATCTCTCAAAATATCTTGAGGGTTTACAGTATTGCCAAGTGACTTAGACATCTTGCGTCCTTTATCATCTAAAACGAAACCGTGTGTTAGAATTCCCTCAAACGGTGCCACTCCTCTTGAACCAACTGACTCTAATAATGATGAATGAAACCATCCACGGTGCTGATCAGAACCCTCAAGATAGAGGTTTGCTGGACTTTTTAAATCATCTCTATCCTCCAAGACAAAAGCATGGGTTGAGCCAGAGTCAAACCAAACGTCTGCAATATCTTGAATTTGTTCAAAATCATTAGCATCATATTCAGGTTCCAAATAATTTGATGCTGGGATCTCAAACCAAACATCTGACCCACCTTTTTTAAAAGATGAAACAATCCTTTCTATAACAATTTTATCTCTTAAAGGTTCACCTGTTTTTTTGTTGACAAAAACTGGGATTGGAATCCCCCATGCTCTTTGTCTACTAAGACACCAGTCAGGTCTATTTTCAATCATAGAGTATAGTCTTTGCTTCCCTGCTTCAGGGTAAAATTGTGTTTTCTCAATCTCGTTAAGAGCCGTTTCTTTTAAATTGTTTGTTGTCATAGAAATAAACCATTGTGGTGTATTTCTAAAAACTAAAGGAGCTTTGGAACGCCATGAATGGGGATACGAATGAATTAATTCCCCTCTTCCAATTAATGAGTTTTTTTCCGACATTATATCAGCTATTTTTGGATTATCTCTTAATACATGCATCCCACCAAATAATGGAAGGTGATCTAATAGTTTTCCATTCCCAGCTAAGGTTTCTGGTACTTCAATATTAAATTTTTTTCCTAAAAAATAGTCGTCTTCTCCATGACCTGGTGCAATATGAACAAAACCTGTTCCTTGCTCAACTGTTACAAAATCAGCTGGAAGCATTTTAACGTCATGACTATATCCATAATTATTTAATGGATGTGAAAGTATTGTTTCATCAAACTTATGACCCAAAATGCTCGAAACTTCCTCCCATTCTAAAATTTTACAATTCTTAGCAACATCTTCTACCAAATCTTTAGCAATTATTATTAAATCATTATTTTTTGCTAGGCTGTCATCAGCAATTTTCTTGATCCGAACTAATGAATAATTAATCTCTTTAGAAAAGGCTACGGCTCTATTACCTGGCATTGTCCATGGTGTGGTAGTCCAAATAATTATATATGCTCCATCAACATTTTGAAGATTAGTTTTTTTAACTTCAAACTTTGCATAAATAGTAGTTGATTTATGATCCTCATATTCAATTTCAGCTTCAGCTAAAGCTGTTTTCTCTACCACGGACCACATTACAGGTTTTGACCCACGGTATAAGCCGCCATTTAATAAAAATTTACCCATTTCATTCGCAATAGATGCTTCAGCATCAAATGTCATAGTTGTATAGGGGTTTTTAAAGTTGCCGCAAACACCTAATCTTTGAAATTCTTGGGATTGTATATCCATCCATTTTTTTGCAAAATCTCTGCATTCTTTTCTAAATTCAACAATTGGAATAGTATCTTTATCCTTTCCTTTCTTCCTATACTGCTCTTCAATTTTCCATTCAATAGGTAATCCGTGACAATCCCAACCTGGAACATAATTAGCATCTTTACCAAGCATCGATTGAAATCTGTTTATAATATCTTTTAAAATTTTATTTAAAGCTGTTCCAATATGTAAATTACCATTAGCATATGGAGGGCCATCATGGAGTATATACTTTTCAGAACCTTTTCTTTGTTCTCTTAGTTTTTGGTAAATATTAATTTCTTCCCAAATTTTTAGAATTTCAGGTTCTTTTCTTGGCAATCCTGCCTTCATAGGAAATTCAGTTTTGGGTAAAAAAACAGTTTCTTTATAATCCATATCAATATTTACCTTTGTATTTTCATTTATTGTAAATTAAAAAATTCTTTTGAAACTCTTACATCATTTTTGATTTGTGATTTTAAACTTTCAATTCCATCAAATTTTTTTTCTTTTCTTATAAAATTTAATAGATTGACGGATATTTCTTTACCATAAATATTATTATTAAAGTCAAAAATATTTACCTCAAGCAATACTCCCCTATCGTTTACAGTTGGCCTTCTTCCAATATTTGCAATTCCATTATAAATTTTATTTTCAATGCCTTTGACTGAAACAGAATAAACACCAAAAGCAGGCATTATAAGATTTCCTAATTTAATATTTGCTGTTGGAAAATTGATACTCCTACCTCGCTTGTCACCCTCAATTACTAAACCACTTATTTTATAGGGTCTACCTAATAATTTATTTGCTTCAATGATATTTCCTGACTTTAAATGTTCACGGATTTTTGATGATGATATCGATACAGTATTAAGACTCTTTAAGCTTATTGAGGAGACACCTATATTATATTTAGTTCCGATATTTTCTAAAGTATTAATATCACCTTTTCGATTTTTCCCAAATTTAAAGTCTTTTCCTACGAATACATGCTTTAGAGATAAATTTTTGAAGAGTATTTTTTCAATAAATTCTTCTGGATGCAATTCACTTAAATTTTTATCAAATTTTAGATTTATTAAATTATCAATGCCATGCTTGCGAAGTGTTTCAATTTTTTGCGAATTAGTTTGAAGTAAAAAGTTATTTTTTTCACTTGAAAAAAATTCCCTTGGATGGGGCTCAAATGTTAAAACTGAAATAGGTAATTTTTTTTCCATTGAAAGTTTTTTTGCTTCTTCAAGCACTTTTTTATGTCCAAGATGCACTCCATCAAAGTTACCTATTGCAGCTGCACTTGGCTCAATATTTAAATTTTTATCTTTAATTTTCCAATTATAAACTTTCACAAGGAACTCTTAAATTTAAATTACATACATTTATTGATGTATTAATAATATAAACAAATTATTAGGGGTAGAATTAATTTACTAAAAGATTAAAATCATAATAAAGTTTCAATAAGCAAAATTTAAATATGGAATATATTAATTTTTCAAATCAATTACCAGTTATTATTCAATTAGGAATAGATTGGTCAATTAATTTTTTAGCAGCAGTAATCACTCTTATTGTTGGTATTTGGATTTCGTCAAGAATAGGCAAATGGGTTAAAGAAGCCCTTATAAGAATTGATAAATTAGATCCAACTTTGCCACCGGTTGCTGGATCTGTCATTCGTTATGCTCTTCTAGTTGTAACCATTATAGCTGTTTTGGCTCAGTTTGGTGTAAACACTACTTCTATAATTGCGGTGTTAGGTGCGGCTGGGTTGGCAATTGGTTTGGCATTGCAAGGCACTTTATCCAATGTAGCTGCTGGCGTGATGCTTCTATTCCTTAGACCATTTAAAGTTGGTAATTGGATTGAAGCCTCTGATATCTCTGGCACCGTAAGAGAAATAGGTTTGTTTACAACTACAATAGACACATTTGATAATGTATTTATTTCTGTTCCCAATAGTAAAATTTGGTCTTCTACAATAGTAAATCACTCCAGATACAACACAAGGAGAATGGATATTGATATTGGAGTCTCATATAATTCAGACTTAGAATATGTAATTAAAACATTATTAACTCTTGCGAACGATGAGAGAGTTTTAAAAGAACCAAGCCCTCAAGGATTGGTAGTTAGTTATGGAGATAGTGCAATCACTGTAAGATTAAGACTTTATGCTAAAAATAATGTTTATTGGGGTTTATATTGGGATTTAATGAAAAAAACAAAATCAGTTTTAGATAGAGCAAAAATTGAAATACCTTTTCCCCAAACAGTTATTACTGTGAAAAAAAATAATAACTAATTCTGTAATAGTTTAATTTAATATTTGTATTATGAAATCAGAAGAAAGAATTGTACTAAATAGAAAAAATATTAAGGCTGATAAACTAAGGTCCCTAGTTAGAAAACAAGGATTAGGTAGTAAGCTTTTAGATGATGATACACTTTTAAAATCTAGAAGAAGTTTAGTACCTGATAATACCAAAAAAGATATATGGATTTTTGGATATGGTTCACTGATATGGAACCCTGTTATAAAACCAATAAAAAAACTAAAAGTAAAAAGTTACGGCTATAGAAGAAAATACTGCCTAAAAACTCATATCGGAAGAGGTAGTAAAGAATGCCCAGGTTTAGTGTTAGGACTTGAAAATGGAGGATCAGTAACTGGGCAAGCTCTAAAGATTAATAATAAAAATATCTTCGAAGAATTAGACCTGGTTTGGAGAAGAGAAATGATTATGGGAGCATATATACCTAAAATAATCTCAGGCTACTCAGAAGAAGGTAAAATTGATATGATAGCATTTACAATAAATAAAAAGCATGAAAATTATATAGGCTCATTATCAGAAGCTGAAACAGCTCTAATGATTTCAAAGGCACAAGGCTTCTTAGGAACTGCAACTGATTATCTTTATAAAACTTGTGAAAGTCTAAAAATATTAAATCTAAATGATCAATATCTCAAAAGATTACAAGCTAGAATTATAAATAAAAATTTTGTATAGATTTATTGCTTTTAAAAAAATAAAATATAATAATTAAGTGAATTAATTCTGCGGATGTGGCGGAATTGGTAGACGCAGGGGATTCAAAATCCCCCGGTGGCAACACCTTGTCGGTTCAAGTCCGACCATCCGTACCATATTAATTCATTTGCCCGTAAAGGATAAACCCATAAAATTTAATTTTTTAAATAAAGATCAATTTGTTGAAAAATTTTTTGAAATATCTTCAAAAAAATCAACTAACAATGCCCTTTACGGCTTATCCTTTGCCGAATCAATATTTTTTCCAATACCAATTGATCCTTTGCTAGCAGCATGTGTCATTTCAAAACCAAAAAAGATTTTTTTAATAACTTTTTTAACTACATTTGCATCAGTCTTTGGAGGAATAATTGGTTGGTGTATAGGACTATATATTGGAGTGGGTTTACAAAATCTTGTTGAGTTTATGCCTGGGTTATCAGTTCATAAGCTAGAAAGTGTAAACGAAGCATTTAGAAAATGGGGGCTAATTCTTACATTCATAGGGGCCTTTACACCACTACCGTACAAATTAATTGCTCTAAGTTCAGGAGCAACAGGAGTACCATTATTGATTTTTGTTATAGGCTCTATTATAGGAAGAGGAATAAGATTTACTATAGTTGCGTTACTTTCATATTATTTAGGTGAGAAAGCTATAAATTTTATAAAAAACAACCTTGCATTGACCTCTGTGATCTTAGCTATAATTATAATAATCATATGGTTTTTGATAATTTAATTTTAAGGTATTTCCCTTTTTTTGGGGTTTTTTATTCTGGTGGACTTCTATTATCAGCATATTATTTCCAATATTTTGTAGGATTAAATCCATGCCAAATGTGTATCTGGCAAAGATGGCCACATTTCGCTGTAATATTTTTTTGTTTATTAATTATTTTGAAAAAAAAATATGCAGTATCACTTCTACTCTTTGCAGCTTTATCAGCTTTTATAACATCATTAATAGGAATATGGCATTCAGGAGTTGAATTAGAATTTTTTTATTTACCTGAGGGATGCTCAAGTTCAGGCTTAGGATCTATCAATACAGTGCAAGATTTGATTAACAAACCTATAATTAGTTGTAATGTTATTGCTTGGAGTTTTTTAGGACTTTCAATGACGAATTGGAATACTATACTGTCGCTAGTTGAAACATCAATTTTTTTATACTTAGCATACTTAATTAAAGATTTGCATCATGAGAAAATAAAACAATTATAATATGCTAATAGGAATGTTTAGTTTAGATTATGCTACAGAGGATTGATTGCTTAAGAAAGGGTGGTAGAAAGACTATATTTTATTATTATGAAAAAATTTTCAAACTGGTTGTAATTTTCTATCAAAATTCCTTAAAATCTAGTCTTTTTCCAACTCAGTGTCCCAATAAAGATAATCTCTCCAACTCTGGTGTAAAAAGTTAGGAGGAAAACCTCTACCATTTTCTTGTAACTGCCATGTAGAAGGTTGAGATGGCAAATTTTTTAATGATAAACCTGAGCTTCTAAGTATTTTATTCCCTTTTCTAAAATTACATTTTTGACATGCCGTTACAACATTTGACCAAGTAGTCCTTCCACCTAAGGACCTTGGTAAAACATGATCAAATGTAAGTTGTTGGGTTGGCAATTTTAAGTTGCAATATTGACAAGTAAAGCTGTCACGTAAGAAAACGTTAAATCTAGTAAATGCGGGATCTCTGGTTTGATGTACATAATCCTTTAAAGAAATCACTGATGGCAGTTTTATTTCAAATGATGGAGAATGGATAACATCTTCATATTCAGATAATATGTTTACCCTATCAAGGAATACAGCTTTGATTGTTTCTTGCCATGACCACAAGGATAAAGGAAAATAACTTAATGGCCTAAAATCAGAATTCAAAACTAATGTAGGAGAGTAATTCAAATCAAAACCTGCAATTTCATAATTAATGGTTACAATAAATTTATCATTTTACAATTAAATTAATTTATTTTTTTTTTAATAAATTCTATAGCTTTTGATATTCCAAAATTATCTATTCCATGGCCCAAGTTTGTAATGGAATGTTGTTCAACATTTATATTTATATTTGACAATTCTAATGATGCTTTTTGCATTTCTTGAAAAGGAACAACTTCATCAAGTTCACCATGTACTAAAAGAACATCTGTTTTATTTTTTACCTCAGAGCATCTTTGAGGGGATATTAAAGACCCTGAAAAAGCTAAAATACCTCCAAAATTTTCAGTCTCTCTTAGTCCATAATGCAATGCTATCATTGCACCTTGACTAAAACCAAAAAGAAAGATTTTATTATTTTTAATGGAATATGCTTTTTTTAAATTTGAAATGTAGTTTCTAATTGAGGCAATTGGTTTATCTATGCCTTCTTCTCTTTCCATAATATCAAACCATTGCCTACCAGAAGGGTTCGCAGGACATGGCTCTGGAGCATTTGGAGATGCAAATAACGTACTAGATAATGTATTTGACATTATAGGGGCTAGAGAAATCAAGTCATCTCCATTACTTCCCCATCCATGAAAAAAAACACATACACTTTCGATTATTTTATTTTGGGGCTTAAAAGTTGGTCCAATTAATTCTAAAGTCATTTCAGTTCCTTTTTAAAACACTTTATAGGGATAATATGATTGTTACAAGGTTTGCACCTTCTCCCACAGGATTACTGCATATTGGGCATGTTTACTCTTTGGTATGTTCTTACGAATTTGCAAAAGAAAATAATGGTAAATTTATTTTAAGAATCGAAGATATAGATTTTACAAGATGTAAAGATTTATTTATTGAGCAGATAATTGACGATATAAATTGGTTAAAAATCCCATTTAAAAGAACTAATAATCAGTCATTAAGAACAAAGCAATACTCAAAGGCTTTAGACTATTTAAAAGATAGAGATCTAGTTTATGCTTGCTGGTTGACTAGAAAAGAGGCGTCTTCAACTTTGAACGCACCCCATAATCATATTTCTCAAAATGCAAGTTTGAGAACAAATGATCAGGAACTTAAAAATAGAAAAAGTTTAGGTCTTACACCAGCTTGGAGACTAAATATTAAAAATTGCTTAAAATACATTAATTTACAAAAAGAAAAAATCTATTGGGAGGATATTATACAAGGAAAAAATCTTTTAAATTTAGATCAGTTTGGTGATGTTATAATCGCTAGAAAGGATATTTTAACAAGCTATCATCTATCTGTAACAGTTGACGACAATAGTGATGGTGTAACACACATAATAAGAGGTAATGACTTAGAAAGTTACACTAACATACACCGATTGCTTCAAGTTTTGTTAAATTTAAGAGAGACCAAATGGTTCCATCATAAGTTGGTAAAAGACACAAATGGTAATAGAATTGCAAAAAGATCAAATTCTAAACTTACTATTAAAGAATTAAGGGAAAATGGCTATTCTGCAAATGAAGTAATAAAACTAGCAAAATCAAGTACATAAAATAGTTAAAAAAATTATTGACAAAAAATTATATTATTGACAGAATCGGGAAATATGCTATTAATGCATTGCAGAATAATTTTTTTATATTTCCTCCCTGAACTCAGCTGCAATTAATTTGCAGCTTTTTTTTATACTTATATAGTTATAGCATCTCTTTTTTTATCAAAATATTGTTATGTTCATTAATTTTATAATTATTGCGCACTGCAAAATTAGTTTGTTTTAAGCGTGTTTGCTATTAAGATTGCAGCCATTATAGGCAAAGAATAAAGAACCATTTTATCCCAACCTAGTGTATAGTGAGCCAAACCCGCACTTAAAGAAGAAAATGCAACAGTTCCAAATATTATTAGATCAGAAATTCCCTGAACTTTACCCTGCTCTTCAGGTTTTGTTGCATTAACAATTAAAGTTGACCCTCCAATGTATAAAAAATTCCAACCAATTCCAAGTAAGAATAGAGCCAAAAGATATTGATTGGGTGTCTCAGCTGTAAATGCAATAAGGGCAACAAATATATACGACAAGAGACCAATAATTAATATTTTTTCTGCAGAAAATTTTTGTATAAGTGTGCCAGTAAAAAATGATGGTGCAAACATAGCAATAACATGCCATTGAATAATATTAGCATTTTCTGCAATGCTAAATTTGCAAACGTTAATAATCTGCAAAGGTGTTGCTGTCATTAAATAACTCATTATGCCGTAACCACCAGCGGCAGAAATAACCCCTTTAATCATTGATTTTTCGTAAAAAATTTCAAAAACTTTCCTGCCACCTATTTTACTTCTTGGAGGCAATGGGATTTTTATCCTCATTATGAAAGGCAGCGCAATTAATTGTGTTATAGCAATCATTAAGTAACTCCCTGCATAAAGATGCGGAAGAATAGCATCAGCTGAGATTTGGTATATTCTCGGGCCTAAAAGAGCTGCAATTAATCCGGCAGATAATACAAGGGACATTGCTTTTGGTTTGACATTTTTTGGTACTGTCTCTGTGGCTGCGTATCTATAAAATAAATTTGTTGCATGTCCTAATCCAAGCAAGACAGAACCAAAACAAAATAAATAAAAATTCTTTTGAAATAAAGCTATAGTCATTATAAGCCCACCAGTTGAGACTGATAAGACGCCCCCAACAAAAATAATTTTTCTGCCATATTTTGACATTAAAATTGAACATGGAAAAGTAAAGATCATGGTTATAATAAATTGTAAACTCAGTGGAAATGTTGATAACCATCCATAGGGCGCTATGATAAATCCTGCTAAACCTGTTGTTATGATATTAATGTTCATAGAAGTCATTGAAAATATTTGTGCCAAAGAAAGAAAAAAAACATTTCGATTCAAGTGTTCAAAAAATTTTTTTGTTTGGCTAAGAAAATTCATCATTTCAGACTAATACATTATAAAATTTTAAGCTAGAAAATATATTTCTATTAAATTTTTTTTAATATTAAATTAAATTAATTTTATTTTATTTTATGTTATGATTTAAATTTTGCGTTATAATACAGAATTAATTAATCGATTTGCTTATGATACATCCAAATTCAGAAATATCCGAATTCGACATTATTATAATTGGAGCAACAGGTGACCTTTCAATAAGAAAAATCATACCTGCCTTATTTAAAAGATATGCTGATGGGCAAATTCCAGAAAAATCTAAAATTTATTGTCTGGCAAGACAAAAATTAGATAACTCAAGTTTTACTCAAAAAATCAGCCAACAAAATAAGATTGATTTTAAAAATTCAAAAATACTAAAAGAATTTTTTGATAAAATAAATTACTTATGCATTGATATAAAAAATCCAGATTCAAAAAATTTATTTTCACTTCAAAAAAAGTTGACAAAAGATCGTGTAAGACTTTTTTATCTGGCTACTGCTCCTGAATTATTTGGAGTTTCAGCACAGTTTATTAGGGAGAATAATTTAGCAAATAACAAAACTAGAATTATTGTAGAAAAACCAATTGGTAAGGATTTAATTTCAGCTATAGATATTAATAAGGCTTTAAATTCTTATTTTGACGAGGATCAAATTTACAGAATTGATCATTATTTAGGGAAAGAAACTGTTCAAAACCTAATGGTTATGCGATTTGCCAATCAATTATTTGAAGCGCATTGGAATAATAACTCTATTAGCAATGTTCAAATAACTGTGTCTGAAGAAATTGGTATCAAAGGAAGAGAAAGCTATTATGATTCCTACGGCGCAATTAAAGATATGATGCAAAATCATATTCTTCAATTAGTATGCCTAGTAGCAATGGAACCGCCATCAAAATTTGACGCGAACCTTGTAAGAGATGAAAAACTGAAGGTCCTTCAGTCATTGAAAAAGATAGAAGATTTAAACGAAATCTGTATAGGGCAATATGGATTAAAGAGTGACGATGAAGACCAAATTGCTTCTTACACTCAAGATTCAAAACAACATGATAGCAAAACTGAGACATTTGTAGCATTGATGGCAAAAATTGATAATTGGAGATGGGCTGGCGTACCTTTCTTTTTAAGAACTGGAAAAAGATTAAAAACAAGAGCATCAGAAATTGTAATAACTTTCAAACCAATCCAACACTTTATTTTTGATAAAACCGAAAAGAATAATACTCTACCTAACCAACTGATAATTAGACTTCAACCAGATGAAGGTCTAAAAATTTTACTAATGAGCAAAGAGCCGGGCCCAGGAGGAATAAGAATATCTCCGTCATATCTAAATTTATCATTTTCTGACACTTTTAAAAATAAAATACCTGATGCTTACGAAAGGCTTTTGATGGATGTAGTAAGAGGCAATCAAACTTTGTTTATGAGAAAGGATGAAGTTGAAGCTGCATGGAGTTGGATTGATCCTATTATTAGCCTTATTAAAAAGAATAATAGACTACCCGAAACATATATCCCTAAGTCTTGGGGACCAATATCATCATTTGATCTTTTAAAAAGACATGGTTTTGAATGGTGTGAGCCAGACTATTAAAAAGGTATAATAAATGAAACCCAGAAAAGTTAACAAAATTGTCGAAGAAGTAACTAAAAATATTATCAAAAGATCTAAATTAAATAGATTAAAATATTTACAAAAACTTAATGCAGCAAAAGATTTAAACATCAGAAGAGATTTATTAAGTTGTGGAAATATTGCTCACTCTGTTGCAGGTTGTAGTTCTTCAGAGAAAAAAGAAATTATTTCTGGAGAAAAACCTAATATTGCTATTGTGTCTGCCTATAACGATATGTTGTCAGCACATAAACCATATGAAATTTATCCTTCGTTAATAAAAAATGTTATCCAAAAAAACAACGGTACATGTCAGTTTGCTGGCGGTGTCCCTGCAATGTGTGATGGCATTACACAAGGACAATCTGGAATGGAATTATCATTATTCTCGAGAGATGTAATTGCACAAGCCACAGCAATTGCACTAAGTCACAATGTTTTTGATGGAGCAATAATGTTGGGTATTTGTGATAAGATAGTTCCCGGTTTGTTAATGGGATGTCTTTCTTTCGGACATTTACCTGTAATTTTCATTCCAGCTGGTCCAATGACAACAGGTATTAATAATTCTGAAAAGAAATCAGCCAGGGAAAATTATGTAAATAAAAAAATTTCAAAATCAGAACTTTTAGAAGTTGAAAGCAAGGCGTATCATAGTCCTGGTACATGTACATTTTATGGAACTGCTAATACAAACCAACTCCTATTAGAGTTTATGGGGCTGGTATTACCAGGCTCTGCATTTATCAATCCAAACAATAAACTGAGAACATTATTTTCTGAATGGGCCTCAAAAAGAATTGTTGAAATAAGCAGTTCAAAAGAAAAGAATAAATGTATAGGGGAAATAATAGACGAAAAGTCTATAGTAAATGCAATGATTGGTTTATTAGCATCTGGAGGTTCAACCAACTTAACAATTCATTTAGTTGCTATTGCAAAATTTGCTGGAATAACTATCAACTGGGAGGATTTCAATAAATTATCTAAAGTAATTCCTATCTTAGCAAGTGTCTATCCTAATGGCAAAGCTGATATAAATGAATTTCATAATGCTGGAGGAACTAGTTTTCTAATAAAAGAATTATCTGAGAATGGACTTTTGCATAATATCAATACAATAAACAAAAATGGCTTTAAAGAATATTTAGAAAAACCAACAGAAGATAAAGATAAAATTAAATTTAATAAAATTTCTTTTTCTTCAAAAAATAAGCAAATCTTGAGGACTTTAAAAAATCCTTTCAGTTCTGAAGGAGGCATAGTTCTCATGCAAGGTAATATTGGAAAAGGAATAGTTAAAGTTTCATCTGTAGAAAAAAAATATTGGAAAATAAAAGCTCCAGCTTTAGTTTTCAACAATCAAAAAGAATTTTATAATGCTTACAAAGATGGCGCTCTTCATAAAGACTGTGTTGTGGTGGTGCGGGGACAGGGTCCAAAATCAAATGGGATGCCAGAATTACATTCCTTAAGTCCAACTTTATCTGTTTTGCAAAACTTGGGATATAAAATAGCATTGATAACAGACGGTAGAATGTCAGGTGCGTCTGGTTCTGTTTTATCAATCGTGCATATATATCCTGAAGCAGCTGAGAATGGTCTAATATCTCAAATAAAAGATTCAGATATAATCGAGATTGATGTATACACAAAGACAATAAATGTTAAACAAAATAATAAAAATCAATTAGTTAAAAATTATATTAGCCCTGAAGAATATAAGAATGGGTATGGACGAGAACTATTTAGAAACAATAGAGCACAAGTTACAAATAGCGAAAGTGGAGCCATCAGCATAGGCTGAGAACTTAAGTTCCATAAATACGATCACCTGCATCACCTAATCCAGGTAATATATACCCTTTTTCATTTAGCTGCCTATCTATTGAACCAGTAACCAACCTAACATCAGGGTGAGATTCATTAAATTTTTTTATACCTTCAGGTGCGGCCAAAAGACAAACAAAAGTTATTGTTGTGGCACCTGCATCTTTGACAAGTCTAGTAGCTTCTATCCCACTTCCAGCAGTAGCAAGCATAGGATCTACTATAATAACTGATCTATCTGCCATATTTGCAGGAAGATTTTGGTAATAGTCTATTGGCTTAAGTGTATCGTGGTCTCTGGACATGCCTAGAAATCCTACAGCAGCACTAGGCAAAATTTGGAGTAGCCCCTCAAGTAAACCATTACCAGCACGAAGAATAGAAACAACAGCTGGCTCTGGTTCTTTTAAAAAAGTGGCACTCATATCTTCTAGTGGTGTAGAAATATTTTTTTCATATGATTTTAATTCTTTAGTAGCTTCAACACCTAAAATCATACCTGCTTCTTTCATCAGAGCCCTAAAAATAACTGAACGAGTTTTTTTGTCTCTCATCAAGGATAACTTGTGTTGCAACAGCGGGTGTTTAACTTCTACTACATTATTTGGAGCATTTAACATATTGAAAACTCATTTTTGTTAAAGAATAGAATAATTCAAGAAAATATAAAAGTTTTATTTATTTTGTAAAATAAATCGCTATATATGAGACAGTTCAATCTTAAATTTGGAAATTACAATGAAGTTAAGTTCACCAATTATATTTGCAATAATAATAATTTTATTAGTTTTAGGGTGGATGTTTTCAGATGATTTTTTAAGTACAGAAACAAAAAATAGTTTTAATGACAATTCATCAATTTCAAAAACAACTTCAGAAAATGAGGCAAACAACATAATAGTTTCTGCTAAAAGAGTAAAAAATAATTTAATTAGCAAAACTATTAGATCAAATGCTGTGAGTTATCCAGAATTTGAAATATCTTTACCCTCTGAAGTAGAAGGTATAATATCCAGACTTTTTGCTAAAGAAGGAGATTTTGTATCCGAGGGTGATAAAATATTAGAGGTTGATAAAGGAACTCTTGATCAAAAAATTACTGCAGCAAAGGCTGCATTTACAGCTTCAAAAAAAGCACTTGATGTCGCCCAAAAGACACTAAATGGAACTCTATCTGAAGAGTTACAAGCTGCAAGAGCGAGCCTTAAATTAGCACAACAAGATTTAGATATTGTAAAAAAACTTTTTGAACAAAATTTTGCTTCTTCATTAGAAGTTACCCAAAAAGCATCAGTAGTTGAAAATGCTCAAGTAAAAATAGCTACATTAGAAAATCAACAAAATTATAATCTAGAATTAAATTTAATTAAGAGTGAGGCTGATTTTCAGAATGCCAAAGCATATCTAATGGATCTTAACAGAGAATTAAATAATATGATTATTCTTTCACCTGCAAATGGCATAATTGAAAAGCTTTATCTTGATAAGGGAGAAAGAATTACAAAAAATTCTGTTGTAGGAAATATATTAGGTATGGAAAACATTAAATTAATCAGCAAAATTTCTCAAAATGAAATAAATAATATCAATATAGGTGATGCAGCAATAGTGAAATACAATGACAGGTCTCTTTTTGGAAAAGTTTCAAAAATAGCATCAACTGCAAACACTTCCACCAGAACCTTTGATGTTGAAATTATTGTTAAAAATAAGGACCTCTTTTTAAAGGGTGGCATGACACTTGAAATTGAAATAACAACTGATAACATTTTAGCTTATGAGATGTCGCCAGTTCATTTAAGTGTAAATAGTGACGGTGTACTGTACACTAAAATTGTTAAAAATGACGAAGTAACTTACAAAAACGTAACAATTGTAAATAGTGGTGAGAACTTAGTTAACGTAACCGGTCTTAATGATGGCGATATTGTTCTTACAAATGGCCAAGCATTTGTCAGTCTAAATGATAAAATCCAATATAATATAGAGAATTAAAATTGAATGGTTTTATAAATGCTTTTTTTTCTCGTCCCTATGCAGTTTTACTAGCATTAATTATAATAGTGGTTTTTGGATCTTCATCATTTGTTCAGATGCCAAAAGAGGCTACACCTGATATAGATATACCAATGGCCTACATTTCCGTTGGTTATGAGGGAATAACTCCAACAGATGCTGAAAAATTATTAGCTAAACCTTTAGAGAAACATCTTAGAACTGTCGCTGGTTTAGATAAAATGACATCTGCGTCTGCAGAAGGTTATTCTTCCGTAACACTAGAGTTCGATGCTGGAGAAAATATTGATCTTATTTTAGATGATGTTAGGGAAGCAGTTGACGATGCTAAACCTGACCTTCCTAATGAAGCTGATGAGCCCAAAATTTTTGAAATTAATATTTCCATGTTTCCAATTCTTACCGTGGCTTTATCCGGGCCAATATCTTACTCAAGTCTAGTTAAATCCGCTAGAGAGTTAAAAGATGAGCTTGAAAGTCTAACAGGTGTACTTGAAGTTGATATAGGCGGGGATCGTGAAGAAATTATAGAAATTATTATTGATGCAAAAATTATGGAAGCATATGGTTTGTCTCCAAGTAATATAATCAGGGTTATATCTTCAAATAGCCAACTTGTCACTGCTGGCTCCATGGAACAAAGTGGAGGAAATTTTTTATTAAAAGTCCCAGCAGTAATTGAAACAATAGATGAATTATCAAATATGCCCATCAAAGCTGATAAAGATACATCTCTTAAATTCAGTGATATAGCAACAATTCGTAGAACTTTTAAGGACCCTGAGGGTTACTCGCGAGTTAATGGTGATGGAACAGTAGTACTAGAGCTTAAAAAGAGGGTTGGTTCAAATCTAATTGAAATCTCTGATTCCGCAAAAACTAAAATAAATAATTATATTCAATCTAATAACCAAGCAATAAAAGTATCTATTCTTCATGATGAATCAAAAAATGTAAGAAATATTCTTAGTGAGCTTGGTAACAACGTTATAGCAGCTGTTCTTATTGTAATGGTTATGATTTTAGCAACATTAGGTTTTAGAAACGCTTTGCTTGTTGGTGTTGCTATCCCAGGAAGTTTTTTATTAGGATTTATAATTCTAAATATGCTTGGGATTACCCTGAACATAATTGTATTGTTTTCTTTAATACTTGTGGCAGGTTTACTTGTCGACGCAGTTATTGTTACAACAGAATTTGCGGATACACGTCTTTCAAAAGGGATTAATCGATTTCAGGCATACAAAGATGGTGCATCCAGAATGTTTTGGCCAATAACTTCATCAACAGCTACAACTTTAATGGTTTTTCTACCATTATTATTTTGGCCTGGAATTGTTGGGCAATTTATGAAGTATTTACCCATAACTATGATATTTGTCTTAACTTCTTCACTTTTAATGGCTTTAATTTTTGTACCAGTCATAGGAAGCTTGTTCGGCAAAAATCCAAAAAAGAATTTTTATACAAAACCATCAGCACCAAAGTTTTACAGATCAATATTAAAATTTTCTATCAAACGTCCTATTACAATAATGCTACTTATTTTTTCAATAATTGGGATTTCTTTTTATACATATTCAAGGGCAGGTTTGGGTGTTTCCTTCTTTCCAGATATCGAGCCAGAGAAAGCAAAAGTTCAAATCCTTTCTAGGGGAGATTTTTCTTCTACCGAAAAAGATAACATTGTGAAATCAGCTGAAAAAGCTCTTAAATTCCCTGAGGGCGTTGACATAATTTATGCTCGATCAAAAAATCCAGAAAATAATGATCCTCGAGATAGTATTGGAAATATTACGACATTCTTTTCAGATTGGCAGGAAAGAGAACCAGCTAATCAGATAATCGAAAACATGAGAAATCTTGTTAAAAACATACCTGGTGCAAAGGTAAATGTTATTGTTGATCAAGAAGGCCCTGGTGGCGGCAAACCTATATATATTGAAGTAGTTGGTTCAGATTTAAATAAGATATCAGTTATAGTTGAAAAAATATTAGAAAAAATGACCAACATTGATGGCTTCATCGATGTTGCTGATAGCCGGCCATTGCCAGGCACAGAATGGATGGTTGTAACTGATAGAGAGGCAGCTAATCAATATGGGGTTTCTGTTTCAGCAATTGGAACAATGATTAAATTACTTACAAAAGGAGTTAAACTATCAGATTATAGGCCTGACGACATAGATGATGAACTTGAAGTTTTATTAAGATTTAAAAAATCTCAAAGAAGCCTTGCTAGATTAGAAGAATTAAAAATACCGTCCGATCAAGGTGAATTCATACCAATGAATATTTTTGCAAAGCTTGAACCAAAACCAAAGAATGGAGAGATTCAGAGACTCGATGGAAAAAGGTATATGTCTATTAACGCTGATGTTAAGGATGGTTTACTACCTGCAAAATTGATTGAAAATTTAAAATTAGAAATAGAAAAAATGCAAATTGATAATGATATAACTATTGAATTTGGCGGAGAAGATGAAGATATAGCTGAAACCCAAGCATTTCTTGGTCAGGCATTTGGATTATCATTGTTACTAATGATTATGATTCTTATGATCCAGTTTAATTCATTTTGGCAAACTTTTGTTACAATGTCTGCTATAATACTATCTATTGGTGGTGTCTTACTTGGACTATGGATAACTGGACGACCATTTGGTATTGTCATGTCTGGGTTAGGTATCATTGCTTTAGCAGGCATAGTTGTTAATAATAATATCGTTCTTATTGATACTTATAATGAAATTAGAAAAAGAGGGTATGAAGCACCTTATGCAGCATTTAGAGCTGGGTTGTTAAGATTTAGACCAGTAATACTCACCGCAATTACAACCATTCTTGGATTGTTGCCAATGGTTTTTGAACTCACAATTAAGTTTGCAGATCGAGAAGTATTAGTAGGCGCTCCCTCCTCTCAATGGTGGGCACAACTCTCTAGTACTATTGCAGGAGGGCTAACATTTGCAACAATTTTGACACTACTCGCAACTCCTGCTCTTCTCGTTTTTGGGCATGGAATGCATCTGTTTATGAAAAAAAGCATTAAGAAAATTACTGGCAAATCAAAAAGCGCATTTACCTAGTTTTATGCCAAAATCAACTACCTATAGTAGTGTTGTTTTTAGCTGGTTTTTATTAATTGCACTCGGTATTATTTGGGGCCTATCATTTATGGGTGTAGAATTAGCTTTACGTTCTTACACACCACTAACTATTGCAACTTTTAGAGTAGTTTTTGCAGCTTTGTTACTATTTGCATTGTGTATTTTTACTGGTAACCAGTTACCCAGAGTTTCAGATAAAAATGGAAAGAGAATTCTTTTACATTGCTTAGGGATGGGTTTGTTTTCAAATGCAATACCATTTACCTTGTTAAGTTGGGGTCAAATAAATGTATCATCAAGTTTTGCTGGTATTTCTATGGCTGTTGTTCCCTTAGTAGTGCTTCCATTATCTCATTATTTAATTCCAAATCAAAGGATGACAAAAGTTAAATTAATTGGATTTGTTATAGGTTTTATTGGAGTTGTAATTTTGATAGGCCCAGGCTCAATAAATTTTTCTACTAATAGTATAATTATATTTGCACAAATAGCCTGTGTTTTAGCAAGCGTATGTTACGCATGTGGTTCAATAATAACAAAACTTGCTCCCACATCAAATCTATTATCATTCACATCTTGCTCATTACTGTTTGCTGCGACAGCAATGCTACCTATAACAATTTACATTGATGGATTACCTTCTTTTAATTATGATTTAGCATTTTTTGGATTAATTTACCTAGGTTTATTTCCAACAGCATTAGCTACAATAATGTTAGTTTTATTAATAAGATTAAAGGGCCCACCATTTTTGAGTTTAGTAAATTATCAAGTACCTATTTGGGCTGTGATATTTGGAATGTTTATTTTACAAGAACATTTACCTTCACAATTAATATTTGCTCTAATTTTCATTCTTATTGGTTTAGGTATATCTGAATTTAAAAAAAACTAATTTCGTGAAATTATGTAATTATTTAATCTTTCCAACTCAGCTTTATTTAAAATTAAACCTAATTTACTTCTTCTCCAGATAATATCAGATACATTTAAAGCCCACTCATTTTTTATAAGGTAATCAACCTCACATTCATATAACCCTTTACCAAAATCTATTCCTAATTGTTTAATATTACTCTTATTGCCTAAAATTTTATCCAAATTTGTACCATAAGAACTAAATAGTCTCTCAATTGTACCAGTTTCAATAAATGAAAATCTTTTTTTGTAATTTTCTAAAAGTGAATTAAATTCTAGCGGTGAAAAATCACCTCCAGGCAAAGATTTTTCCGCAGTCCAACTTTTTGTATTTTTTTTAAATTTTTTATCAACAATTTTTAATACTTCTTCAGATAACTTTCTGTAAGTTGTAATTTTTCCACCAAAAACAGAAATATATAGCAGTTCGTTTACAATTTTTTCCTCGATTGTATAGTCTCTTGTGATGTCTTTGGCATCTAATTTTCCATCGTCAAAAAGCGATCTCACTCCGCTATACGTCCATATAATTTCCTTAGGAGATATATTTTTCTTAAAATAGGTAGACGCTGCTTCACATAAGTAATGAGTTTCTTTGTCTGAAATTTTAGGATTACATAAATTTCCCTCAAAAGGTTCGTCAGTTGTACCAATGAGTGTAAAGATTTTCTCAAATGGTATGGAAAAAATCACCCTACCATCATAATGTTGAAAAATATAAGCTTTATTATGGTTATATAATTTTGGAACGACAATATGGCTTCCCTTAATTAACCTTATGTTTTTTTGATTGTGCCTTTTCTTGTCAATTACTGAGATTGTTTTATCGGTCCAAGGTCCAGATGCATTAACTAATACCTTAGTTTTCAGTTTTATTTGTTTAGAGGATTTTTTATTAGTTGATTTTGTAACTATTTCCCATATTCCATTTTTATTGTTTGCTTTTATTACTTTTGTATTTGTAAGAATTACTGCACTCCTATTTTTTGCATCTAATGCATTAAGTATAACAAGCCTTGCATCTTCGACTTTACAATCAGAATATTCAAAACCTACCTTAAATTTTTCTTTTAATGGGTTTTGTATTTTGGTTTTATTGAGTTTAATTTTTTTTGAAGGGGCTAAGTATTTTCTTTTAGCTATATAGTCATAAATTACTAATCCTATTTGAATAATCCAAGTTGGTCTGAGAGATGGACTATGAGGCAAAATGAATTTTAAAGGTCTAATAATATAAGGTGCAATTTCTAAAAGCTTTTCTCTCTCTAAAAGCGCTTCTCTAACTAATCGAAATTGAAATTGTTCCATATATCTTAATCCACCATGTATTAATTTTGTAGACCAAGATGATGTTCCACTTGCAAGATCATTCATCTCTATAAGTGCAACCGAATAGCCTCGTCCAGATGCATCTCTTGCTATTCCAGCTCCATTTATCCCACCGCCGATTATAATGATATCAAATTCTGTTTTCAAAGTTTGAGAAGATTATTAAATATTAGAGTATGTTTTAATTTATAAGTTTTTCTTTTATAAATTAAAATATTTAATTGATAAAAAGGGTATAAAAATGTCTAAAAGTGTTTCAAATTTTTTATTAAAACGAAGAAGTGTTACTGCAAAAACTATGCTGGCTTCTGATGTAACTAATGAAGATTTGGATATAATTATTTCAAGTGGTTTAAGAGTTCCAGACCATGGAGCATTATCTCCTTGGAAAATAATTGTTTTCAAGGGCAAATCACGAGAAACTTTTGGAAAATTATTTCTCGGTAAAAGATTTAAAGAGCTAAATCCCAGTGCATCTAAAGATGATGTAATTTACGAAGAGAAAAGATTTTTAAGAGCAGGTGTTGTTGTTTGTGTTGTCAGTTCACCTGTCCCTCATAACAAAATTCCAATATGGGAAATGCAACTTTCGTCTGCAGCAGTATGCCAAAACATACTATTGTGTGCACAATCACTGGGCTATGCTGCCCAGTGGATTACAGAATGGTATTCTTACGATGAAGTTATTACCCAAGAATTAACAAATAATAATGATGATAGAATTTCTGGATTTATCTATATTGGAAAAAAAGAGAATGAACCAAAGGAAAGGATAAGACCTGAATTATCAAAAGTAGT
Source organism: uncultured SAR116 cluster alpha proteobacterium (assembly GCA_902539295.1). Taxonomy (GTDB): domain Bacteria; phylum Pseudomonadota; class Alphaproteobacteria; order Puniceispirillales. The sequence goes on along the minus strand of CACBIM010000014.1, from coordinate 19,111 downwards.
GTCATATTGGGAGAAATTCTAATTTTTTTCTCTAATCTCGTTGATTTTTTCGTCAATAACTTGATTAACAATTTTGGGTAAATTAATTTTTAACCATTCATTAAGTATAGGTTTAATTGTTTCTCTAATAGTTTGAGAAATCAATTCTTCAGAACCGTGCTCTTTGAAGGCTTTTTGAAACTCTGTAACTTCCAGATTTATTTGTTTTAAAACTTCGTCTGAAAGTTCATTTTTAGGCTTTGCTTTGTCATCTTTTAAGTCAATACTTTGTTTGTTTTGAATATTTAAAAGTTCCTCATTTTCAGCTTTTAATATCAAATCTTTGATTGAACTCCTAATTTCGTTAATATTTCTCAACTTTTCCCCTTAAATAACTGTAAGCACAAAATTTTGTTGTTAAATTAAATAATTAAGTAAATTATATCAATAATATTGACTAATTCGCTGTAATATTAAATATATCTATCATATAATTAAGTAATATGTTATAAATAATAGTTATTTTTGGAGGACGAGTGCTTATGTTAAGGCGTTTGTTGATATTATCGGGATTTATTTTATCACCGGCTATTCTTTTTGCAGGTGGAATGCCAAACTCAAATTCAGAGTCTGAAAGTAGTGTAAACAATGTTTCAAATTCAACTGATACACAAAATCAGCAAAGTTCAACCTCTTCAACTACTACTTCTAGTAATCAAAGTAACAATACTTCAGAGACTGATAATACAAACACACAAACAGCGCAAAACACATCCAGTAGCAATTCTGACGATACTCAGGCCTCTTCCAATGGATTTCTTGCAATTGAAGATGAACCATTGATAATTGATGTATCAGGCATTTCCGACTCGGATGGAGTAGGGAAAATATATGTTCAGTGGCAAAAAGAAACTAATGATGGTAGGTGGATTGACATATTCGGAGCTACACAGCAATCGTTTACGCCTAGGCAAACTCATGTTGGTCAAGTACTAAGAGTGCAGATTACATTTTTAGACAATCAAGGCAATCTTGAAACGTTATTTAGCGCTCCATCTAATCCTGTTCAAAATGTGAATGATAAGCCAAAAGGAGGACCTCAGCTTGTTGGTATGGCAAAAGAAGATGCTTCTCTTATAGTTGATACCAGCAGTGTTTCAGATGAAGACGGAATTGGTGAAATGCAAGTTATCTGGCAAAGGTCTAAGCAAGGAAGTGATTGGCAGGCATTTGATGATACAACTGGCGAAGTCTTAAAATTAGATCAAATGCATGTTAATTATGCATACAGAGCTATTGTAGCGTATCTTGATGGACAAGGAACTAGAGAAGTTATGATCTCAAGCCCATCTGATATTGTAATGAATTTAGATGATCCTGTTGAAGGAGAAGTTGTTATATCTGGTGAAGCTAATGAAAATGGTACTCTTATGGCTGATACTTCACAAATTACTGATGAAGACGGCGTTGCAAGTCTTTCAGTTCAATGGGAAAGCTCAAAAGATGGAAGAAGTTGGTCAGTTATGGAAAATATTCAAGGTATTAGTCTAGACTTAGGACAATATTTAGTTGGCAGTCAAATAAGAGCAAGGTTAAGTGTTGTCGATAACTTTGGAACTGAAACAATTTTAGTTAGCCAACCTTCGCGGACTATTGAGAATGTTAACAATAAGCCATCTGGAACTATTATAATTAGAAGAGTAAGTGTTTCAGGCTGATAAAATTCCTAACTTTATTAAAAATTAGATTTAAATTTCTAAACTATAATTTCTAAATTAATATTATGGATAATATTGTTTGGAGATATCTATTTAAATTTGTTCACTTTAATTCAATATTTAAAATAAATATTCACTCAGTTTGTTTATAAACTTTTTTCTTGTTTTGATAAAAACTAGCTGTTGGAAAATTAACTTTTTAAATATTTGTAGTATTTAATTAGTTTTTATTATTACAATTAAAAAAAACTTAAATTGCTTCTAAATTTTATAGAATGCAAAAGTTCTAGAAAAAAGATTTATCAATTTTTTTGAATACTCTTTGAAAAAACAGATAATAATGGTGGAACAATAAATAAAGTTGCAAATGTTGAGAGAGCCAAACCACCAAAAACAACAACCCCGATCCCTCTATACAATTCTGATCCTGCACCAGGAAATATCACTAATGGTACAAGACCAAATAACGAAGTAAGTGTAGACATAAAAATTGGTCTAATACGATTTCTTGTGGCTTCAACAATAGCATCATAAATTTGCATTCCTTCTTCTTTCACTTGAAGGATAGTCTGTTCGACAAGTAAAATAGCGTTATTTACAACAATCCCAGTTAAAATAACAAACCCAAGCATAGTTAACATATCTAAAGGTTGCTTTATAAATTGATTAAGTAAAGCTAAGGCTGCTATTCCACCTGTAGAAGCTACAGGAACCACTAATAAAATAATGAGAGGCATGGAAAAACTTTTCAAAAGTATCACTAACAACAGAAAGATCACAAGAATAGCTGTTATAACATTTGACTGCATGGCTGACCATGTTCTCGCGAGTTCACTTGCCGCCCCCCTCACAAAAATTGATATATTTTTTTCTGAAGCAGCGCCTCTTAATTGATTTATAATTTCATTGTCAATAATGGATATCGCATCTTCTAATGCGATATTTTCATTTGGCCTTACTCTTATAGAAATAGCTTGTCTACCACCAATCCTTCTAATTTGACGAGCAGCACTTACAATTTCAATATTTGCCAATTGATCTAAACTCATTATATTTCCAGACCTTGCAATAATTGGAATGTTGCCTAAAGTCTCCATTGTAAGTTTTTGTGCATTTTTGCCAGATACAACCAAGTCAATAAGGTCTCCATTAATAGGAATTTGCAAGACATTGGCTCCGTCATTAAAAACGTCCAAAGCAGAAGAAAACTCACGCACAGATATTCCAGCTCTAGCAAGAGCAAGCGTATTAGGTGTTATAAGCACTTGAGGTGAGCCAGCATCTAGTGATGGAATAATTCTTATTTGATTGCCCTTTGAACTTGGAAACTTTTGACTTAGAAGTGTGTCTAAATCCCTTACAAAAGGTTCGATTGTCTCAAGGTTACTACCAGTCACATCAATGCGTATTGATCTGCTTCCACCAACCGAACGGCCAAAAAGCGATGCTTGTCTTACAAACGCTCTTGCTCCTGGTTCAGAAAATACTGGTCTCATTAATACCATTTGAAGCTCACTTACCCTGGATGCATCTTTGGCAGAAGCACCAGCAAAAGCACCTCCTTGGAATGCAACAAAAAAGAAACGATCAATCTCTGGTGGCCCACCTTCTTTTGTTTTTCCTTCCCATAAAGGCTTAGCAGCACTCTCCATTTTTTCAGCAATTCGAAGCGTTTCCTCCATTGAATACCCTGTTGGAACAATCAATCTTCCAAAGACGAAATTTGCATTACCATCAGGTAGATAATCTAAACGAGGCAAATACTTATAACTTGCAAAACCAGAAACACTTACAATTAATAAAACTAGAATAACGCCAAAAGCTTTCCTACTAACGATAAATTTTGCATATGCAACAATCATGTCAGAAAATAATTTTGATAAATAATCAATAATTGGAATTCTCAGAGGGTCAGAAAATCGGTCCTTGGAACCAGAAAGAAATCTTGCAGCAAGTGTGGGAATAACTGTAACTGAAACGATAACTGAAATAATTACAGATACAGAAATTGCTATACCAATATCCCTAAATAACTGTCCAACTGGTAACTTTAATAAAACTACTGGGATAAAAACTATTACTGTTGTCAATGCAGAACCTAGAATGGGTGCCCACACCTGCCTAGCACCATTGTAAGCTGCATCTTTTGCATTTTGCCCTTTTTGCCTCAACCTATAAATATTTTCCATACTAACAATTGAGGCATCAACAACCATTCCTATTGAGAAAGCAAGACCAGCTAAGGAGATAACGTTAATAGATAGTCCTAAACCTGCAATTGCAACAAAGGTTCCTATTACTGATACTGGTATGGCAATAAAAATTATTGCTGTTGGAATTAGTGATCTTAAAAACAAAATTAATATGCTTACAGCCAAGCATCCACCAATCCAAATATTTTGCTTAACAAGATTTATTGCTGAAGAAATATATGTTGTCTCCTCAAAAATAACTCTAAGATCTAAACCTTTGTCACGAAGTAGTTTTTCATTTAGTATTTCAATTTGTTTCCGTAAACGTGACATTGTTTCAACCACATTGGTACCTTGCTCACGCAAAACATTCAAAATAACTGCTTCTTCACCATTAAGTCTTCTAAAGCTAGTCCTCTTTTGTATCTTTAACTCAATATCTGCAATATCAGATAAAACCAAGGGGACTACTGTGCCATCCGTTGTTATGTCAGTTCGAATAACAATGTCCTTTGCTTTTTCTCTGGTGTAGGCAATTAATTCAGTTCTTACAGGATAAGATCTCTTACCCTCAGTTACAGTCCCAACACTTTGTAATGTAGAGGAATTTCTTAAAGCTTCTAAAACCTCAGTAAGAGTTACACTATACCTTGTCATTTTTTGTGGGTCTATAAGAATACGCATTTCGCGTCTACCACCACCATTAAATGTAACTTCAGAAACTCCCTCAGTTCTTCCCAATGTCTGAACAATGTCACTTTCAACAAACTTACCTAGACTCTCTAAATCAATTGTATATCCATCTCTTACCAATAGAGCTAAACGGGCAATCGGGCTATCATCAGAATTAGATGTTCTAATTGTTGGAGTTTTGGCATCGTTTGGCAATCCTGTGACACCTGCCAACTTATTTAAAAGCAAAATAAGCGCTTTATCCATATCTTGTTCTAAAGAATAGGTTAGAGTAATGTTAGCTCTTCCAGTTGAAGAAGATGAGGCTAATTCTTCGATACCATTTAATGAAGATAATTCCTGTTCTAATCTATTAATAATTTCACGGTCAACGTCAGCAGGAGCAGCACCTGGCCAACTAACCCTGACTTGGTAAATAGGTTTTTCTATATCAGGGCTCATTTGTATTGGAATATTTTGAAGGGCCACATAGCCAAATAAAATTGCAAGAAATATTATAGCTACAACTGCGACAGGCCTTCCAATTGCTTCTTTAATAATATTATTCATTATAATTAAACTTTTTCACCTGAGAAAGGTACCTTACTTTCATTACCATTAGGCAATTTCAAAGTAAGTGTTCCGTCGACTTTATTGGATGAAATTTTTCCTTCAAAATTTAGCATTATTGTACCAAATGGAAGAACAAGAGGCGCTTCAAACTTTAATTTATTGTCTTTAAGTTCAAGGTCTATTTTCTCACCATTAAAAAATGAAACTTTTTTACCAACTGTTAAATCACCTGTTCGCTCGCCATTTCTACCTTGCCACTTTAATAACCATTTATCCCCTCTAATTTCTGGTGCTTTTTTTGGTTTTTCTGACGGTTTGCCAGCTAATTTTACAGACGATCCATCTTTCAACAATTCATTTCCTCTTATTATAACCTGATCGTCAACAGATAAACCATCAGTAATTATGGCTCTTTCTCCAACTGAACCACCTAATTTCACGGAAGTCATTACAGCTTTACCTTCTTCCATTACAAAAACCATTTGGCCATTAGAGATCGGAATAATAGCATCTTTTGAAATAGTAATAACCGAACTAGGCTTGCTTGAAGGTATTAATATTTTTACAGAAGCATTATTTGCTCTTAGAACATTTCTTATTTTATCTTTAAAACTTAAGCGAACAGTCCTTGTTCCAGTTCTGGGATTTTCATTAAGTAATATTGCCCTATAAAGAGCCTTAAAATTTTTTCCATTTACGTCTAAACCATTGATTGATTTTTTTTCTTGAATAAATTTTAGATAATTTGTTGGTACTTCAACTTCGATTTCAAAATCTTCACCACCTTGAATTGTTGCCAAACTTTCCCCTGTTCTTACATAACCATTTTTAATTTTGAAAACATCTGTTAGGTGACCATCAATTGGGGATACTAATCTACTGCCTTTAATATCTTTTTTGAATTCATTTATCTCAATATCAAGCTTCTCAATATTATTTTCAGCCTGTTTAATTTTAAAATTGAGTTTTTTAATTGTTTTGACTTTTAAGAATTCCTGTTGTTGTGATGTCAAATAGGATGTTGTAGAGGTCTCAAGCTCTTGAGCTGAAATTGCATTGCTTTCATACAAGTCTTTAGCTCTATCGTATTTACTTTTTAATAGATTTAACTGCTTCTGAATTATTTCTTTAATATTTTTTTCTTCATTTAATTCATTTTTTAGATCTTCTAAAATAAGCTGAGCATCTGTTAACTGGTTTTGTTTTATTTTCAAATTATATTCAAATTCTGAAGTATCCTGAATAGCAATAAGTTGGTTTTTCTTAATTCTGTCTCCAATTTTTATATTTTCCATCAATACAAAGCCATTTGATGAAGCTGAAACAGTATAAGAAATACTTGATACTACCTTTGCACTAATTTCTTTAGTAGTGGCTAGGTTCTCTCGAATGGGGGTTTCTACTACAACTGACGAAGCTCTATTACCTCCCCAGTTTTGAGAAAGAGATGGAGAGATTGAGCAAAATACAAAAATTACTGGGAATAAAAGATTTACAATTTTTTTCATCATCAATGTTGTCAGAATTAAAGTTAAAAATTGAACTTACATTATACTCTAATTCGATACAAACAAAATCATTTTTCCGGGATTAAACCTCGAGGGTTAAATCTTAATACAAGCACTAAGATTAAACCAAGAGTTAGATATCTCATATATGCAGCTGAATTAAGCATATGAATTCTAAATGCATTGTCATCAGCAAAACCAGAAGTAAGTATATCCATTAAAAATAAACCTATATATTCCACTTCAACCCAAAAAAACCAAATAATGAAGCCTCCTAGAATAGATCCTAAATTGTTGCCTGCGCCACCAAGAATAACCATAACCCAAATTATAAATGTAAACCTAAGTGGATGATAATTAGTGGGCGTTAATTGACCATCTAAAGTAACAAGCATAGCTCCTGCTATACCACATACAGCTGACCCTAAAATAAATACTTGAAGGTGCCTTGATTTAACATCTTTACCCATAGCCTCCGCTGCAACTTCATTGTCCCTAATTGCTCTCATCATTCTTCCCCAAGGCGATTTAAGAGCTTTTTCACAAAGCCAATACAAGATGATTAATACGAGTATAAATAATAAAGAATAACAAACTTTAACAAATATAGATGAAGCATCTACAATATCCATACCTAAATATTGAGACCAATAAATAAAATCTGTATTTTGTTGTAGATCAATTTCATATGGCACTGGGCGTGGCAAACCTATTACATTTTTAACGCCTCTTGCTAACCAGTCTTCATTTTTTATAGTGAATATTATTATTTCTGATACACCAATTGTAGCTATAGCTAAATAATCAGATCTTAAACCAAGAGAAATCTTTCCTATCATCCAAGCTGCAATTGCAGCAAGTAAACCACCAACTGGCCAAGATAAAATTATAGGCAAACCCAATCCACCAAGATATCCTTCGGTGGCAGGATTAATCTTTTCAATAGCTTCTACGGCCGGGTCAAAAAGAAATCTATATATAAAAAATCCTAAAATAAGAATGATAGATATTGCTAAAGACTTATATCTAGAATTTTTCAACAGTTTCCAAACATATGTAGCAAGAAATATTGTTAGTGCACCAAAAGATAAAGCTAATATTATTCTTATTCCACCAGCATCCCATGCTTCATATACTGGGGGGGCTGAAATAATTACTGTTGCTAATCCGCCAAGTGCAACAAAACCCATAATACCCAAATTAAATAAGCCTGCATAACCATACTGAATGTTTACACCCAGTGACATGATTGAAGAGATAATACACATGTTTAGTATCAATAGAGCAACATTCCAGCTCTGAACAAATCCGACTAGCAATATTAGTGATATCATTATTAGGTAAAGTATTGAGTTCTTAATCATACCGATTTACCTCTAAAAATACCTGTTGGGCGAAAAATTAAAACCAATAATAGTATTGAATATGAGACAACAAATTTATAATCAGTTGAAATTAGTTGTACCAAACCAGTAGGTTCAAGATTTTCAGGCAACAGATAAACTAAAAACTTTTTAAATGCGTATGTTATAATAACCTCTGAGAAGGCGATAATATAACCACCAACAATAGCACCTAATGGATTTCCTAAACCGCCTAGGATTGCCGCAGAAAAGCTTGGTAATAATAACATATAGTAAACAAAAGGTTTAAACCCCTTGTCAAGGCCATAGAGTGTACCCCCAACTACCAGTAATGTCGTTGCAATAATCCATGCAAGGGCAACTACTCTCTCTGGATTAATGCCAGATAATAAAGCTAAATCTTCATTGTCAGAATAAGCTCTCATTGATTTACCTGTTTTTGTTTTATACAAAAACCAAAAGAGAATAATTACAAAAAAAACAGACGAAGAAACTGTTATGATTTGTGAAAATTTTAGAGATAAACCCTCAGAAAGGCCAGTTACATTTTTAAAATCTCTTGCCTTTATTAAAAATCTTTCACCATCAAAAAAATTTCTATCTTTCGGGCCAATTATAATTCTAGTTGCAGCATTCATCATCATTGCCACACCTAGAGAGACAATTATAACTATAGATGGATCGCTTCTTTTAACTCTGTAATACTTATATACACTTTGATCTATAGCCAATATTAAAACAACTGTAACCAAAATACTAAAAGGGAGTGCAATAAGTGCTGTTGGAAGTGGTTGAATGCTTATGCCAAGACTTTGAAATAGCCAGGTAAATAAAATTGTAAACATAGCGCCCCATGCCATTGTCTCCCCACCAGCGTAATTCGAAAATCTTAGAGTGCCGTAAATTAGAGTTACTCCCAGCGCACCAAACGCAAGTTGACTTCCATAAGTAGTTGCAGGAATTACTACATAATTTAAAAGGGCTATAAATGCATTCAATATATCCATCTATCCACCCAGAAATGATTTTCTAACTTCTGAATTATTTAGTAATGACACACCTGTGCCTGTAAATTTATTTACACCCTGACTTAAAACAAATCCTTTATCAGCAATATTGAGGGCTTGTTTAGCATTTTGCTCAACCATTAAAATTGAAATTCCAGTCTTTGAAACTTCTATAATTCTATCAAATAACTCATCCATTATTATAGGTGATACACCCGCTGTTGGCTCATCTAAAATTAAAACTTTAGGCTTGGTCATTAAAGCCCTTCCAACAGCAACTTGTTGTCTTTGCCCACCTGAAAGTTCGCCCGCTTCTTGTTTCCTTTTCTCTTTTAAAACAGGAAATAAAGCATATACATCTTCCATGGTAGAAGAGAAGTCATCTTGTTGTAAAAAGGCTCCCATTTCCAAGTTTTCTTCAACTGTTAATGAAGTAAAAACATTATTAGTTTGAGGTACAAAAGCCATACCTTTTTTTACTCTTTCAAAAACAGATAAAGACGTTATGTCCTCACCTTTAATTTTAACATTTCCTGACTTTAATTTTAACATTCCAAAAATTGCTTTCATGGCAGTAGATTTACCTGAGCCATTAGGACCTACAATAACTGCTATTTCGCCTTCACTCACATCTATTGAACACCCATGCAAAATATCTGCACCACCATAACCAGCAACTAAGTTTTCACCTGATAAATAAGTCATAAGTTAATTTTAATCATTTCTTTTTGGAGCATTCTTCATACCTTTACCAAGGTATGCTTCAATAACTTCCTCATTTTGCTTAATGTCACTAATCTTTCCTTCTGCTAAAACTTTTCCTTCAGCTAAAACAATGACAGGATCACAAAGTTTGGTTATGAAATCCATATCATGTTCAATCATGCAGAATGTGTAACCTCTTTCTTTGTTTAAGCGTAGAATTGCATCACCTATTGTTTTAAGAAGAGTTCTATTTACCCCTGCTCCCACTTCATCAAGTAATACTATTTTAGCATCAACCATCATAGTCCTTCCAAGCTCAAGTAATTTTTTTTGGCCGCCAGATAAATTTCCTGCTTTCTCGTATAACAAATGATCAATGGTTAAAAATTTTGTAACTTCAATTGCTTTTGATTTTATTTCTTCTTCTTCATCAGAAATCTTATTAGTATTAAACCATGTATTTATTAGTTTTTCGCCAGTTTGACTTCCTGGAACCATCATCAAGTTTTCCAGAACACTCATAGTCGAAAACTCATGTGGTATTTGAAATGTTCTGAGCACTCCTTTTTCAAATAATTTATGTGGAGGTAAGTCGGTGATATCCTCATCACCTAAAAACACTTTTCCGCTCGTAGGCTTATAAATTCCAGCAATAACATTAAAGAGTGTTGTTTTACCAGCTCCATTTGGGCCTATGAGACCTGTTATTGAATTTTTTTTTATTTCTAAAGAAGTTCCATTAACGGCTTTAAAACCGCCAAAGTGTTTATGAATATTTTCAATTACTATCATTGTAATAAGAAGATGTTAGCGGCATTAAAATTTAGCCGCTAACATTTTAAATTGTTTAACGATAATTTACGTCAACCATTTTACCATTTTGAATTTCAATTTCTCTGAAATTACCAGCAGCTTCACCTGGACCAATTAACGTAACACTTGAAGCACCAACGTAATCAATAGCCACACCATATGATGCTAACTTAATACCTTTAGTTAATTCACCAGGATAAATTTTCTCACCTGGCCCATTGGCTACTTTCATAATATGGTCTTTGTAAACCTGAGGATCTGATGACTTTGCAGAAGCCATCGCAAGCAACATAAGTGCTGCCGCGTCATATGATTCACCAACAAATGCATCACCGCCAGCAAATCCACCTGCTTCTCCAATTTTTGCCATAGCAGATGCTGCCGGATTCGATGGATCTAAACCTGGTACAGTTCCCATTGACCCATTGATGTCAGCACCTAAAGTTTCGAGATTGGCTCCAATCATTCCATCTGGAAATAAAAATAAATCAAACGCACCAGTATCAATAGCACCTTGAGTTACATTTTTTCCCGCGCCATCAATATATCCTGCTACAACTAATGCCTGGCCACCAGCTGATGCTAATGCGCCAACTTCAGATGAGTAATCAGCTTTACCTTCTTCATGTGCTGCATTAATTGTTACACTACCACCATTAGCTTCATATGCAGCTTGGAAAGCGTCAGCTAGTCCCTTACCGTAATCATTGTTCGTATATGAAACGGCTACTGAAGTAATCCCCTTATCCATTAGAACACTTGACATTATTTCACCTTGACGGGCATCTGAAGGCGCAGTTCTAAAGAATAGACCATTGTCTTCAACAGTTGACAGACCTGGGGATGTTGCTGAAGGTGAAATCATGACCATACCATTAGCCATTGCAACATTTGCTAGGATTGCTCCTGTAACGCCTGAGCAATCTGCTCCCATTATGCCATTAACTTTATCTGCAGTGATTAATTTCTCAGCATTAGCAGAAGCTACTGCTGAATCTATGCATGTTGAATCTGCACGAACTGCAGTTACAGTAGAACCACTTAAAAGCTGTCCAGATGCAGAAACTTCAGCTATTGCAGCTTCAGCACCTTGAGCCATTGCTGGTGTTAAAGACTCAATAGGACCTGTAAATCCTAAGATTATACCGATTTTAATTTCTTCAGCGAAGGCTGTTGCTGAAAAAAATAAGGATGTTATAGAAGCTATTAAAAGCTTTCTCATAATAAATTCTCCCAATATTTTAAATTTTAATAATTAATTTGTTAATATAGCTTCTTTTTTGATACTTCAAAAGAAAAGTTCAATTAAAAAATTATTAAATTCCATATGTATTTTTAAGCAAAAATAAATTAAGTACTTTTTTTTTAAAATGAATATTTATCATATTGATTTTATTTAATAATTTAAATTTAAATCAAAGTTTATAAAAATTAAACTTATAATTTATTAAAAACTCTTTAATTTTTTTTAATGCTAGAACTCAGTATGAATTTATAAAACTCTAGTTAAAAAAGAAGAATCATACGTTTAATAATAGATATTGCCTTTCCCAAGGACTAATAACATCCAGAAAGGCTTCAGCCTCACTTCTTTTTACTTCAGCAAACAACTTTACAAACCGCTCACCAAGAGTTTTCTGCATAGAATCTGATTTTTCAAGCATATCTAAAGCAATATCTAAATTCCTAGGAAGAGTTGCTACGCCTTCAAGACTTTTTACTTTGGGTTTATTAGGTTTTTTTTGCTCCTCGAGACCAAGCCACACACAAGCCAAAGTAGCTGCTATTGCTAAATAAGGATTGGAGTCAGCACCAGGGATCCTGTTCTCTATTCGTCGTGATGTTGGTTTACTTACTGGAACCCTCAAACCCACAGTCCTATTATCAATACCCCAACCTAAGTTAGCTGGAGCATCATCATTTTTTGGAGGCCTTCTGTAAGAATTAACATATGGAGCGACGAGTGCCATAGCGCCAGAAAAATGATTCTGCAAGCCTGCTAAAGCATAGTAAAACTGATCAGTTTCACTGCCTTCTTTGTTAGAAAAAATATTTTTTCCAGTTTTTTCATCAAATACAGAAACATGTATATGCATTGCACTACCTGGCTGATACTGCATTGGCTTCGCCATAAATGTAGCATGTAAATTATGGCTTATGGCCGTTTGCCTAACAGTTCGTTTGAAAAGAAACACTTGATCAGCTAATTCAGTTGCTTCTCCATGGTTAAAATTTATTTCCATTTGAGCAGCACCAGCTTCATGTGACAATGTATCAATATCAATTTTTTGAGTGTCACAAAAATCATATATATCTTCAAAAAGAGGATCAAAATCATTTACTGCATCAATCCCATAAGCTTGCTTTGCTTTTTCTGGCAAACCAGATCTACCCAATGGAGTTCTTAGTGGATCATCTGAGTTTGAATTTTGCTCAACTAAGAAAAACTCTAATTCCGGAGCTACAACTGGTTTTAATCCCTCTTTATTGAAAAACTTTAAAACATTTTTTAAAACCTCACGTGGTGAAACGTCTACTGTTCTCCCATCAAAGTAAAATGCATCATGAATTATTTGTGCTGTAGGTTCTTTATACCATGGCACAAGCCTGACAGTTTTAGCATCTGGCTTTAAAACAACGTCACCTACTGTTTCACCCAATACATTTGAGTCGCCGTAGTCACCTGTTACATTTTGACCAAACACATATTCTGGCAATCTCAAGCCTTCTGAGGAACTTGTTTTAATATATTTTTCTACAGGGACAATCTTACCTCTTGGAATGCCAGCAATGTCACTTACTAAACACTCAACTTCAGTTATTTTATTATCTGAAAGCCATTTATTTAAATTCATAAATTTCCCTTAAATTATTTTTTTCATTGTCTGTTCTAACGCAATCTCAAATTTATTTATAATCTCATCAATCTCATTTTTTGTTATTGTTAAAGCAGGTGACATAATCATCCCATCTCTGACTGCACGCATCATAAGACCATTTTGAATACAAAAATCTCTGCAAATCATTCCAGTTTCACCTACGTTACTAAATAGTTCAGGACCTGATTTATCTTTAACTAATTCAACACATGCTAACAAACCAAAGCTTCTAGCCTCACCAACGAGAGGATGATCATTTAAAGCTTTTATTTTTGAAGCAAAATATGGGATGGTTTCACTTGAAACTTTTGTTATTAAATTTTCTCTTTCGATAATATTTAAATTTTCAAGTGCTACAGCTGCTGCCACCGGGTGACCAGAATATGTAAATCCATGGTAAAATTCTCCACCCTCTTCAATAAACGTATTAGCTACTTTTTCACCCACCATTACAGCTGACATTGGAATATAACCTGAAGTTAATCCCTTTGCTAAGGTCATCATATCTGGAGAAAGGTTCATTTTTTGTGATGCAAACCACTCACCTGTTCTTCCAAAACCTGTGATAACTTCGTCAGCAATAAATAATATGTTATATTTTTTGCAAATTTCTTGAATATGTTCAAAGTAACCATTTGGAGGTATTATGACTCCGCCAGCACCTTGAATTGGCTCAGCTACAAAAGCTGCTATTTTGTCTTTTCCAAGTTCTAAAATTTTTTCCTCAAGCCAGTTAGAAGATGTTTCAGCAAACAAATCTTCTGATTGATTGCCTTTATACTTAAAAGAGTAAGGAGCAGGAATATGATGGAAGTCATTTTCTTTTGCAGCTTGGTTATGCATGTCCACCATACCACCCATACTGGCAGACATAATTGTTGAACCATGGTAACCATACTCTCTACCAATAATTATTCTTTTTTGAGGCTCTCCCTTTAGGGCCCAGTAATGCCTTACCATTCGAATTATTGTATCATTAGCCTCTGAACCAGAATTCGCAAAAAAAGTATGATTCAATCCTTGAGGAGTGATCTCAGATAATTTTTTTGATAAATTTGCTGCAGGAATATTATTTGTTTTAAAAAAACTATTATAATATGGAAGTCTTAAAATCTGTTCTTTGGCAACCTCTGCTAACTCATCTCTGCCATATCCAATATTTACACACCAAAGACCAGCCATTGCATCTAAAATTTTATTACCTTCATTATCAAAAATATAATTACCTGATGCATTGGAAATTATTCTTATTCCATCTTTAGCTAAACCTTTGTAATCTGTGAATGGTGGAAGATGGTGATCCAAAAGTGTACTTTCATAATCTATTAAATTATCCATATATTTCTCTGCTAACTTTCACATAGTTTTTAATGATCATTGATTAATTAACGACAATATGCCAAATAACTTCGAATTAGTCACCAAAATCAGTAAATATTTATGAATATTTTATACAATTCGATTTATAAGCATGATCTAAAAAAACCAGAGAAATTCAAATTACTTGATCAAGATATTGAGTGTGAAATAGCTATTATAGGAGGTGGATTTACAGGTTTATCCTCTGCAATCGAATTAGCTGAAGCTGGATTAAGTGTCTGCGTTTTTGAAAAAGAATATATTGGTTTTGGAGCTTCAGGAAGAAATGGAGGCCACATTTCACAGGGTTGGTCAACTGACTTTTCAAAAATAAAGAAGAATATAGATGAAAAATTTCATAAAATGGCTTGGGATGCAGGAATTGAAGCTGTTGATATAGTTAAAGCCAGAATAAAAAAATATAAGATAAACTGTGACCTAAAAATGGGGTACATATATGCAGCTCTGCATAAGAGACATCTTTCAGAACTATATGCAATGAAAGACGAATGGTCTAATAATGGTTACCAAGGGCTAAAATTTTTACAAGATACTGCTTCAATAAATGATTATGTTAAAACTGACCGTTATGTAGGTGGTATTTTTGATGAGGGCAGTGGTCACTTGCACCCAATGAAGTATCTGCATGGTCTTGCAAAAGCGGCTAAAGGTCTTGGGGTTAAAATCTTTGAAAACACAAAAATCATTAAAAAAGAAGATGATAAATTACCGATTTTATTAACCGATAAAAATATAAAAATAAAAGCAACAAAAGTTATACTTTGTGGAAATGCCTATCTTGAAGGATTAGTATTTAAGCCAATGAAAGATAAATTAGCGCCAGCCGTTTCATCTGTTATGGCTACAGAGCCTATCAATAACATTGATATAGTCCTTAAAGATTGTGCTGTTGCAGATTGCAATACCGCACTTAATTATTATCGACTTGACTATAAAAACAGGCTTATCTTTGGAGGTGCCTCTATCTATTCAAATATAACACCCAAAGATGCTGCCCCCATGCTATTAAGAAAAATGACTTACCTTTTTCCTTCACTTAAAAATATTGGTGTTGAGATGTCTTGGTCTGGAAAGATAGGCATAACTTTAAGTAGAATACCTCATTTTGGGAAACTTGACTCCAATATTTATTTTGCACAAGGATATTCTGGCCATGGGGTTGCCTTAACGGCCCTAGCAGGAAAAATGATTGCAGAAGACATTTTAAAAACAACAAATAGATTTAAAGTTTTTAGTTCAATTAAACACATGACATTTCCGGGTGGTATCTTTAGAACTCCAGTTTTAGCTTTAGGTATGTCATGGTACAAATTTAAAGACTGGCTTCAAATATAATTCTTTTCAAACAGTATTTAAATATGAGTTCATTTCATCATCAGTTACTTTTGAAGTGAGTTTTTGACACTCCTGTTTTTTACAATTTAAAAACATATCGACTAATTCTTTTGGAAATCTATTATGTATGAATTGCCCATTTTGAAATTCACTTATTGATGCTTGCCAACTTGCAGGCAAGCCATCATTATTTGATTTGTATGCATTACCAACTTCTGGATTAGGTGGCTCAATCTGTTTCTCAATACCTTCATTTACTCCTAAAATAATTGAAGATATTAGCAAATAAGGATTTACGTCGGAACCTGCAACTCTATGCTCAATTCGTTTCGATTTATTGTCTCCACCAGGGACCCTCAAAGCCACTGTTCTATTTTCATAACCCCAAGAAATTATATTAGGAGCATGAGTTTCTGACACAAGACGACGATAAGAATTTAAATGTGGTGCCATAATAAGTGTAACTTCAGGCATTGTCTTTATAAGACCGCCAATTGCATACCTTAAGTTGCTGCTTCCTTCAGGAGTTCCATTATCAAAAATATTCTCATTTTTTTCGTTAACCAAAGAATAGTGAACATGTATTCCACTGCCTGGAAAATCACCCAAAGGTTTAGACATAAAGCATGCTGTGTAACCAAACTTTGGTGCAATACTTCTTATAATATGTTTTAAAAACACAACATTAGTTGCTACTTCAATCAAATTGTTATTATGCGTCAACACTATTTCATATTGACCTGCTCCAGCCTCTGATACTGTACTTTCAATTTTAATATTATTTTCTTCACATGATTTAAAAATTTCTTCAAATAATTCATAATTACTATCAATCTCAGCAATAGAATACATATTGCTTTCTGAAATACTATTGGAGAATTTTTTCCTTAAAAGATAAAACTCTAACTCTATTCCTATAACAGGTTTTAATTTTTTATTAGAAAGTTTTTTATCCAAATCTACTAGTAAATGAATTGGATCACCCAAGAAAGGTGTTTTATCCTCGTTATGCATTGATACTGGAATTATGGCGTTGCTGGGGCTTACTGATTTTATAAGTAATGGTTTTTTATGTGTCCAAAATCCTCTGCCATCTGCGTCACCAGTTTCGAAAACCCATTTACTATTTTCTATGTCATTGCCCCAAATGTCTAAGTTCAATACAGAAATTGGCATTCGAAAATGACCATTCTGAATTTTATTTATTTGGGAGATAGGTAATTTCTTACCCCTAAAAATACCATTTAAATCAGTAAGAACTACATTTAAATTCTTTATATCAGTTTCACTTTGAATAAAATCGAACAGCTCCATTAGCTTTTTTTTCTTTGTTTGTCTGCCATTATACAAATCCAGTCATGAGCTACTGTAGCTGCGGCCATAGAAGTTATCTCCGCATGGTCATATGGTGGAGACACCTCTACAAGATCCATCCCGACAAAATTAATTTCTTCTAATGATCTTATGAATTCCAAGGCTTGCCAAGTGGCAACTCCACCACAAACTGGAGTGCCAGTTCCAGGTGCAAAAGCAGGATCAAGAAAATCTATATCAAAAGTCATGTAACAATTTGTTTTATTAATACGTTTTAATATTCTTTCGACTGATTTCTTTATACCATTTTCGTGTATATACCTTACATCAATAACTTCAATCCCAACGTCAAGATCATTATGTGTTCTTAATCCAACTTGAATTGATGTATCAACATTAATCAAACCTTCATTTACTGCTGTTAGAAACATAGTTCCGTGATCAATTGGCCCTTGTGGCTCCCAAGTGTCACAATGGGAATCAAATTGTAGCAAAGATAGGGGGCCATACTTTTCAGCATGCGCTCTTAACAAAGGAAGTGAAATGAAATGATCGCCACCAAAAGTTAACATCTTTGTATTTGTGTCAATTATAGACTTAGCATGAGTAAAAATTGATTCCTCAATTGTTTCAGGTTTATGCGTATTTAAATAACAATCACCGTAATCAATCACATTTAGATGCTGGAAGGGATCAAAACCAAAAGGATAAGAATTTAATGACGCCAACTCTACAGAGGAGGAACGGATAGCTCTTGGGCCTAATCTACAACCAGGACGATTAGTAACAGCGGAATCAAAGGG
The DNA here is from genome assembly GCA_902539295.1 of uncultured SAR116 cluster alpha proteobacterium. Lineage (GTDB taxonomy): Bacteria > Pseudomonadota > Alphaproteobacteria > Puniceispirillales. The sequence continues at coordinate 869 of CACBIM010000014.1, read as the reverse complement.
CACTCCAGAGACCGCAATATCAACTCCATTTAATTCTTTAGAGTATTTGCGCCTAAGAAAACTAGTGGCACCCGCATAGGTCATTTCATAAAATCTTTTTGACCTATCGCCTGCTCTCCAAGCTTGGTCAACTAGTACTTCGCTATTATCATTCTTTTTCTTTTCATCACTCATAGGATCTCTTCCCTTAGTATCTTATTATCATTAATTAGGTTATAATTTAACCTGATTACAAAACCATTTTCATTCCTAGCTGTAATTACAAACTCATTAAATCCGTTTTTGATCTCAAAGGAACAAAGTGGGAATTCAAGCTCTCTGAATACTTTATATTTTTTTAATTCCAGTGAGTGAACTTTTCTCATAACTCTCTATCTGGCATAATTTAAATAAAAACCCAACTATTATAATCTTTTAGACATTAAATTACATCAAAAATTAAATCTTTTAAAAATAACTACCTTGCATTTGTAAATAAGGTTTTTCATTTTTTTAAATAAAAGCCAAAAAAAATTCAAAAACAACTTGAAAGAAAAATTAAATAGTACTAATTTGGTACTAATTATAATAGTACAATTTTTGTACTATTTCTAAAAGTGAAATTAAGGAGAAATATAAATGCATAATAAATTTACGAAACTACTGTTGGCTGGGGTTTTTGGTACAACTTTAGCTCTTCCTGCTTTTGGAGATGGTCACTCTTATGGCCCATTCCCAATTACACTTAAAGGATACAGTGGGGACAAAACCAACTCAGTGTCTTACAGCGGACAAATTGCCAGGCATGTTTTACATGACTCTTTAAAAAAACTGTCAGGAACAAAAGCCTCAACAAATATCAAGCAATTAACTCTAAATGGTATGATGCC
>CACBIM010000013.1 GCA_902539295.1 uncultured SAR116 cluster alpha proteobacterium | reverse complement strand
TATATTTTGATTGAAAGGATAAATAAATGAGTAATACTTCACAAGTTCCAGTTACTGTTTTAACAGGCTTTCTTGGCGCTGGAAAAACAACACTATTGAATCGTATTCTTACAGAACAGCATGGAAGAAAATATGCAGTTATAGTTAATGAGTTTGGAGAACAAGGTATTGATAATGATTTAGTTGTGGATGCTGATGAAGAAGTATTTGAAATGAATAATGGATGTATATGTTGCACTGTAAGAGGTGATTTAATTCGAATACTAAGTGGTCTCATGAAAAGAGCAGATAAATTGGATGCAATTATAGTTGAAACAACAGGACTTGCAGATCCGGCTCCAGTTGCTCAAACATTTTTTGTTGACCAAGATGTAGCAGATCGTACAAAACTTGACGCAATCGTTACAGTAGCTGATGCGGTACACCTTAGTTCTCAGATAGGTGAGCACCATGAAGCTGAAGAGCAAATAGCGTTTGCTGATGTTGTTTTGCTCAACAAAATTGATCTAGTAAAAGACAAAGAAATTGACATTGTCAAAGACAGAATTCGGAAGATAAATCCCTATGCAAAGATTATTAAAACTAATCGTTGTGAAACACCCCTTAAGGATATAATTGGATTAAATGCTTTCAGTTTAGACCGCGTTTTAGAGGTGGAACCTGATTTCTTAGATTCTGATCATGACCATGAACATGATGACGATGTAACAAGTGTATCATTTGTTTCTGAAACTCCACTTGATTTAGAAAAATTTCAAGACTGGTTTGGTAACTTACTTCAAACAAGAGGGCAAGATATTTTAAGATCAAAAGGAATTTTAGATTTTGTAGGTGAAGAGGAGCGATATGTTTTTCAGGGAGTTCATATGCTCATGGATGCTTCTCCAATGGGTCCATGGCCGAAAGATAAGGAAAAAACTTCGCGGGTTGTCTTTATTGGTCGGAATCTTGATACTATGGATCTTGAAAGAGGGTTTGAGGGATGTAAGTCAGCATGATTGCTGAAAGCCTCCAATTAAAAAGTACTAAACAAACAGCTTTAGAAATAAGAGGAAAGATTTTTGACATTGGGTTGCCTGTAACTTCTTCTGTTTCAATAAAAAATTCAATTGCTGTTGGTTTTGGTGATGGGACTATTAGGTTTTTTGATCCTGGTCTAACTGACCCAAGAGTTTTTAAAGTTCATTCAGGTGTTGTTCTATGTATGGTTTCTAATGGAAATTATATATTAACTGGAGGTGATGATGGAAAATTTTTAAAAATATCATTTGATGGCGAGGTTGAAGAGATTGCAGACTACGGATCTCGTTGGGTAGATACTGTAGCTGTTTATAAAAACGATAAAGTTTGCTCATCTGGCAATAAAGTTTACGTATGGCATGAAGGCCAAAAAAAAGAAAAAATACTTGATCACCCAAGTACAGTAGGTGGTTTAGCATTTTGTTCTAACGGAAAATATCTTGCAGTTTCTTGTTATGGAGGAGTTACAGTTTGGGAACGTCTAGATAGACGATGGAAATCATCACGATTTATATATAAAGGTTCTCATGGTTTGGTTAGTTTTAGCCCCGATAGTAAGTACTTAATTACTGCAATGCAAGAAAACGAAATTCACGCATGGCGTTTGAGGGATAAGGATAATCTTAAAATGTCTGGTTACCCTGCTAAGGTTAAAAGCTTTGATTGGGTTGGAAACACTCCCTACCTAGTAACTTCTGGTGCAAACCAAGCAATTTGTTGGCCATTTGATGGTAAAGATGGTCCAAAAGGTCGCAAGCCAATTTGTGTTGCAGATGGTGGTAAACAGTATTCAACTTTTATAAAATCTTTACCAGACGAAGAAGCAATCTTTACTGGGTTTCGCGATGGGACTGTTCTATTGTCAGAAATAGATGAAAACAAGAATGCAAATATTATCCGTAATCCAACTGGTGCTGAGGTTACTACCATTGCGTTAACATCAGATAGATCTCATATTTTGATTGGAGACTCTAAAGGAAGCATCTTATGGTCAACACTTTGGGCAGGTAGAGAATAATGAAGGGAATGTTTAATAGAAAAAAACCAGACCCAAACATCATAAGAGATTTAAAGCAGCTGGTACTAAAAAAGTTCAACCTGCCCGAAAGCACAATTTTAAGCATTGCTGAATTAAGCTGTCATGAGCCAGGTTGCCCTCCTACAGAGACAGTTATTACAGCTCGTGAAGCAGATGGAAGAGTAACAAATTGGCGCATTCACAAACCAATAAACGAAGTCCAAAAAGTAGATATTAATAATCTAAAAACCTAATTTTTTTCTAAAACTAACATTCTCTTTTTAAGATTTTTCAAAATTTTTATTTTGTCATAGGGTTTTAAGTTCCTCCATTTTCTTGACTCTTCTTTAGTGCGACCACATCCTATACACCATCCCTTGGGTCCAGTAAAATTACATATATCAATACAGGGGCTTTTTCTTTGCTTCATTTCTAAAATTTAAATTTTTTCAATTATCTACACTTTGGCGGAAGGAGCAGGAGTCGAACCCACCAGACACGTATATAACGCCTCTCGCTAGATTTGAAGTCTAGGCGCCTCACCGGAGACGATTTCCTTCCAAATTATTTTTAAAATAAACATGGAGGAAATGGTATAAAAATTTAAATTTATTTAAAAATGTTTGATGAATCACTTTTTACAATGCGCCCATTGTCTGACCGTAATGTAAACAGTTTTTTGTCAAAAAATTCTAGTAACTCGATTGATATGTTTCGGCTAATTTTTGTTTCGTTTCTAAACACACCTAGGTCAACTAAACCTTTGTTATTTTCAGAAGCAATTTTTTCGACAATATTAGCACATTTTAATATTGTTTTTGGCAAAAAGTAACGTTTTTCAGAAATTTTACACAACTGCTTCAGAGAAACTAATTTATTCAAAAAACTTTCTACTGTTTTTATATTTATATTATTCTTTTCTGCAAATTCATTAATTGTTAGAGAATTAAAATTACTTTCATTTAAACTTTCCTTTATCTTAATCCATAAAATTTTTTCATTTGAACTGAAAGTGTTTCTATTACTTGTAATACTAATTTTTTGCCCACTCTTAAAAATCTTCTTTTCTTCAATAAGTTCATTTATAATCTTATCTACTAAAAAACTCTTTGCTCTATGTGAAAAAGCACTTAATATATTTTCTTTATTTAAATGCAAGCCATTTTCATTCTGGGCAATAGATATACCAATAAACTCAAAAACATTTTTCTTGCATAATTTCCAGTTTTGTTCTGATATTCCCCATAATTCTTCCTTGTAGATGATTATCTTTATTTGTAAATTTTTCAGAAAACTTTTAAACGCAACTTTTGAAAAGTTCCTTGAAATTGAAAATTTTATTAAATCTATACCCCAAGTTGCTTTAGAGACTAAAAGTAATAATGCATCCTTGGAACTATTATTGACTTGAAAATTAAGCACTTCAATTCTACTTGCTTTTGATCTCCCTTTTACTGATGAATTGGGGTCAATAATTTGTCCTCCAGCAATAGTCATTTTAGCTGATTGGTCTCTTAGTATAAATCTGTCTCCAAAAACCAATGACATTTCCTTTTCAAGCTTTAATTGAACTAGCACTGTCTGACTTGGAAAAATTTCCTTTTTTTCTAACACAATAATCCTGCAAATAATTTTAGCTGTTCCAACATGCATATGAACTCGAGACCAATTTTTTAGAGGTTTATGTATAAAAGAAGAAACACTAATTATAGCATCTACACACGTTGATGGGTTGTAAATAAATTCCGACAATAGTAAGTCACCCCTTTGAATTAGGTCTTTACTATTTTTTTGAACTTGAAGATTAAGAGCACAACGTTGTCCTGAAATACCAGACTCAGAATTACGACTGTTAGAGTGAATTGTCTTAACTCTTGCTTTTAAGTTTTTTGGAGAAATTAAAAGTTTATCGTCAATATTAACTTTTCCTGACAAAACAGAACCAGTTACGATTAAGCCTATGCCATTCAAAAAAAATTTTCTGTCTACCGCAAGACGAAATCCGCCAGAAATATCTTTTTTGTTTTGATTTAAGGCTTTATCTTCAAGGAATTTTTGTAGCTCTTGAATACCATTTTTTTTAAGGCTAGATATTCGAAAAATTGGAGCTTTAGATAAAGAAGTTTCTTTTAAAATGACTTTTAATTTACTTTCTAATTCCACAATTTTTTTCTCATCAACTTTGTCAATTTTAGTAATTGCAACAGCACCATTTTTAATTCCAAGTAAATTAATAATTTCAAGATGTTCAAAAGTTTGGGTTTTTGGACCATCATCAGCTGCAATAACTAGAAGAACAAAATTAACACCTGCTAATCCAGAAATCATATTCTGAATAAAATTTTCATGACCTGGAACATCAACATAGCCTATATTGTTTTGGTTATTTATCTTTTTATATGCAAATCCAAGATCAATTGACATTCCTCGTTTCTTTTCTTCTGGAAGTCGATCGGTGTCTACTCCAGTGAGTTGTTTGACTAAAGAGGTTTTGCCGTGATCTACATGACCAGCCGTAGCAATAATCATTTACTTTTTAATAATTTTAAATTCAATTTTTTTAGTTGTGATAGAAATTGACTCTCATCTTCGAGGCAACGTAAATCAAATAATATACTATTGTCATGAATTCGACCAATTACTGGAATGGGTAACTTTCTAAACTCAGTGTAAAGTTTACTCAGATATTTATTCGAATTCGTACTGATCTTTATTGCACAACTTGGTATTAATTCGACTGGTAATGAACCACTTCCTATTTGACTTTTACAATCTACAATTTCTACATTTGCTATTGTTTTAAGTTGATTATTTATGTCTTTGAAAACTCTTTTTGCTGTATCATATATTTCCTTTTTCTTTCTATTCAGCATTCTTAATGTTGGAATTTCTTTTATGGCTGTCTCAGTATCATTATATAACTTAAGTATTGATGCAAATGCTGCAATTGTCATTTTATCACATCTGAGCGCACGTTTTAGTGGGTTCTTATTAATTTTATCTATTAAATCTTTTCTCCCTAGAATAATACCACATTGGGGGCCACCAACGAGTTTATCCCCACTGAAGGTTATTATGTCTGCTCCATTAGACAAAACTTCTTTTGGCATACTCTCTTTAGGTAATCCTAAAAGTTTTAAATCTATTAATGAACCACTTCCAAGATCAACCATAAAAGGGAGACCATGCCTTTTTGATAACTTTGCTAAATCTTTATGATTTATGTTTGAAGTAAACCCTTTAATAACAAAATTGCTTGTATGTGCTTTTAGAATTAATCCAGTTTGTTTTTTAATTTCGCTTTCAAAATCCTCAATATGAGTTCTATTTGTAGTGCCAACTTCTTTAAGTTTACAATTAGCGCTTGTCATAATTTCAGGCAATCTAAACGAACCGCCAATTTCAATCAATTCACCTCTACTAACCAAAACCTCTTTTCTCTTTGCTAGGCTATTTAGTACGAGTATAACAGCAGCCGCATTATTATTAACAATTGTGCATGCTTCCGCTCCCGTAATATCGCAAAGCATACCACTTATATGATTGTCTCTATTTCCTCTTGTTGTTTTTAAAACATCATACTCAAGATTAGAGGGACTTTCTGCAATCTCTTTAACATCTTGTAATGTCTTACTGGGAAGAATTGATCGACCAAAATTTGTATGTATAACAGTTCCAGTTAGATTAAAAACTGGCCTTAAAAGATCATTATCTATCTCTGAAATTTTAGCCCTTAGGTTAGAAAGAAAAATATCAATATCTATTTTATTGATTTCATTTTCTGAAGTTAAGGCCTCTCTTAAATCTTTTTGAACTTCTCTAATTTTTGACAATACTAATGAGTTTCCTAAGTTTGAGATCATTTCTTGGACTTCAGGCAATTTTTGAATTTTATGCACCGCAGGTAAGGAACTCAGTAAAGATTTATTATACGAAAGGTTATTCATTTGATTTGTTTCAATCTTAAATTAATAAAAGTCTAGATAAAGTTTAAGTTAACTTCAACTTTACGCATACAAATTTTTAAATTATTTTCTTGTCATAAAAATTCATCGAAATATATATATCAATATAAATTCAAAAGGACATGCATATGGGAAATCTACAGGAAGAAAGCGACCTTCATAATACAGTACAAATAAGCGCAAGAAGGTTTGAAGAGTCTCCATTTATTTCAAGAATAGATGATTCAAAAATGATTAGAGGTGTTTATGCAGGAAGATACCATGCAATATATAACGGTGAAGACGTTTTGCATCAATATTGGACGCTGAGAAAAAAAGCTTTGATTTTTGATGTCCCTGAAAAACCTATAGAAATTTCAGGTCCTGATGCCACTGCCTTTCTAGACAAAGTATTAACAAGAAAAATATCAGAGCTTCAAGAAGGTAGAGGTTTATACGCTCTAGCTTGCACTCCACAAGGAGGGATATTTATGGATGGCGTAGTTTTTAAGTTTAGTAATAATAAATACTGGTATGTTCAGGCAGATGGTGATTTTGAAACTTGGCTTTTAGCTCATACTGAAGGTTTCGATGTAAGTATAAAAGACCCTAAATCCAGAGTTTTGCAAATTCAAGGTCCTTCATCAATGGATATAATGAAAGAATTAACAGATGGAAAACTGGATGAAACTCTTAAATATTATCGATCAGGATTTTATAAAATTGATAATCAAAGAGTGTATATATCCAGAACTGGATTTACTGGAGAACTTGGCTATGAAATTTTTTGTTTAGGCCATGAAACCGATCATGTTTCACTTTGGGATAAAATAACTAGTGTAGGTAATAAATACGGAATGGAATTTTCATCAACTCGTTCAATAACTATAAGAAGGATTGAAGCAGGTATTTTAGGAAACCTTACCGATATTGATACTACAATAACTCCATTTCAAGCTGGATTAGACAGCATTGTTGACCTAGATAAAGATTATTTTGTTGGTCAAAAAGCACTTTTAAATTCTGATAAAAGTACTTTATTATTTGGGTTCAAATGTAGTGAAAAAACTCCTTCTTCAGGCAGTATAATAATTCATGATGATGAAGATGTAGGTTATATAACAGCAGGTGTTGACTCTCCTACATTAAAATGTGGCATTGGATACGTTAGATTTAGTGAAAAAGGTGAATGGATTGGCAAAAAACTGAACATAAAATTCAAGGATGGATCAGTTTCAACTGGAGAAGTTGTTGAGTTGCCATTTTTTGATCGTGAAAAGCTACTTTTGAAAGGTATCAAAGATAAAGCTCTTGAAGATTAGGTAAATTATTATTGACAGCTATAAATATTAATTGAAAATATTAAATAAGTTTAATTTTTGATAGGGAAGCTGAAATATGAAAAAATTATTTTTAGGTTTTTTAATTGGGGTTTTTTCTCTAACGCTGTCTATAAATTCCGCATTTTCAAGCAGTATACCAGAGTCTAAAGATCCTATTAAAATTGTTATAAATGACTGGACTGGCCAGCACGTATCAACAAAAATTGCAGGCGAAGTTCTCAAAAAAATGGGCTATAATGTAGAATATGTTTCTGCAGGGGCATTGCCTATGCTTGCAGCTATTGCTGCTGGTGATTTAGATTTTGTTACTGAAGTTTGGACCAATAACGTTAACCAGTTTTATCATGATGGAATAGCTAGTGGTGACATCATACTAGTTGGAGAGTTAGGACTTTCACCTCAAGAAGGATGGATTTATCCTCCATATATGGAAGAAAAATGTCCAGGTTTACCAAATTATATGGCTCTTTATGACTGTGCAATGGCTTTTGGAAGAGCCGATACTTTTCCAAAGGGTAGGCTAATTACATATCCAGCAGATTGGGGAACAAGATCTAAAGATGTTGTTGCAGCGATTGATATGCCTTTTATACCTATCGCAGGTGGAAGTGAAGGAGCTATGGTTGCTGAACTTCAAAGCGCTATTAAGAAAAAAGAGCCAGTTATTTCTATGTTCTGGCAACCACATTGGATTTTTGCTACACAAGAATTTAATTGGGTTAAATGGAACCCTGTAGATGGTCCATGTGAAGAAGAAACTCAAAAGAAAGATACAGCATGTGGTTTTGAACAAGCTCAAGTTGTGAAAATTTCTTCAAAGCAGTTTAAGGAAAAATATCCTCATGCATTTAAATTCTTAGACGCCTATACATTAAATAATGACATCGAAAATCTAGGTATGTTAGAGATTGATGTAAATGGCAAAAAGTTAGAGGCTTGGGTTGATGAATGGATTGCCAGCAACGAGAGTGTTTGGCAAGCTTGGATTGATGCAGCAAAAAGCTAATCGAATATTAATTTAGTCTAAGGAGCGACAAGTTTATTGTCGCTCCTTACTTATTTTTAAATTAAAAAATCATGGCATCAAAAGAAATAAAATTATCATGTCGAAATGTTTGGAAAGTCTACGGGAAAAGCCCGGATGACTTTTTCAATAAAAATAATGGTAATGTTTCAGATCCTTTAAAATTAGCTCAGGAAATGAACCATAAAGAGCATATCGTTGCAAATGCTAATGTTAGCTTTGATGTGCATGTAGGCGAAATATTTGTAATAATGGGCCTCTCTGGCTCTGGAAAATCAACAATCATTCGCTGTTTGTCAAGATTAGTAGAGCCTACAGCAGGAGAAGTAATATTAGATAATGAAGACTTGCTTAAAAAATCACCTAAAGAATTAACAGAAATTAGAAGACATAAAATGGGGATGGTGTTTCAGAATTTTGGGCTAATTCCACATTTAAATGTTATTGAAAATATTGCTTTTCCTCTAAAAATACAAAATTTCAACAAAGACACCTGTTTTGAAAAAGCAAAAAAAGTTATTGAGTTAGTAGGCCTTGAAGGCAGAGAAGAAAATTATCCATCACAATTATCAGGCGGCCAGCAACAACGAGTTGGTATTGCACGTTCATTAATTGTTGAACCAGATGTTTGGTTTCTAGATGAACCATTTTCCGCATTAGATCCCCTTATTCGTAGGCAGATGCAAGATGAGTTTATGAAAATTCAATCAGTTTTAAATAAGTCGATAGTTTTTATTACTCATGACTTTGTAGAAGCTCTTCGAATTGCTGATAGGATGGCTATAATGAGAGATGGGTTTATAGTCCAATTTGGAAGGCCAATTGATATTGTGATGAATCCAGTTGATGAATACGTTAGAGACTTTACAGGGGATGTGCCGTTTGAAAGATTTTTAAAAGCTGAGGATTTAATTGAAAAGTCAAAAAGCAGCACTGATAACATGAAAATAATTTCAAGCACAACGCCAATCCAAGAAATACTCCCTCAGCTTGCTGATTCAAAAAATGGATTAGCTGTTGTTGATGATAAAAATAAAGAATTAGGCATTATTACTCCACAAGGAGTAATCAATGTAATGGCATCTGCGGGCTCAAAAAAAGTACAAAATAGAAAATGAAAACATTACTTAAACTAGATTTATTTCAGTGGTTTTTTGTAATTGCAATTACGGTTTCATTTCTATTAATGCAAAATCAATTTGTATGGTTAAAAGAGTTTCCTAAAGAATTTATTTTTCCATTGTCTGCTATTTTAAATTCCGGAATGGAGTGGGTTGTTGACTACTCTGGCTGGTTCTTCAAGGGAATTTCGTGGTTCTTGGAATGGCCAATTAAAGGTGTGAGATGGCTTTTACATTTTCTTCCATGGACGGTAACAGTTTTTCTATTCTGTTTGGTTTCATATATTGCTTCGGGGTGGGGACTTGTAACTTTTACTCTATTAGCAACTTTTTATATGGTTCTTATTGGATACTGGGTAGAAAGTATGAATTCATTTTCTTTAGTGGCAATTAGTGTACCTATGGCAGTGCTTGTTGGATTTGCAATAGGGAGTTGGGGATTTTTTTCAGAAAGGGCAGAAAAAGTTATAAAACCAACGCTTGACTTTCTTCAAACTGTACCCGCTTTTGCCTATTTATTACCAATTTTATTATTATTTGGTTTTGGAACAACAGTTGGCTTACTAGCTAGTTTAATTTACTCATTCCCGCCTATGGTAAGAAATACTATCTTAGGATTGCGCCAAGTTCCATCTGAAATTATTGAATCAGGAATTATGTCTGGAGCCTCAAGTAGACAATTGTTTTGGTTGGTTCGAGTACCTACTGCTTGGAAGCAAATTCTTTTAGGTGTTAATCAAACCACTATGGCTTCACTAAGCATGGTTATTATTGCATCGATAATTGGCGGAACAGCTGATATTGGTTGGGAGGTTTTAGTATATTTGAGAAAAGCTGAATTTGGAGGTAGTTTGGTAGCAGGTATTGTTATAGCTCTAATTGCAATGATCTTGGATAGAATAACATCTGGTCTTGCAAAAAATTCAGTAACTTACAAACCCCGAGAAAAATCATTTTTGAGACGTAACAAGTTCTGGTTTTTAGCAATAACTGGTGTTTTATTTTTTTATATTATGTCATTTATTTTCCCTATTCTAAATCAATGGCCTGAAAGTTATTTTATAAGTCCTGCAAAATTTATTTCTAATGGCCTAGATGTATTTATTTTGAATTTTGGAACACAAATTGACTATCTAAAGCAAGTTGCTTTTTTCTTTATTATGTTGCCAGTGAAAATTGGATTACAATTATCAGTAAGCCCTTATACTTGGGGTTTTGAATTAACCCCTTTTCTTATCACTGCCTATTTTATAATTATGATATTATTTTCTTCATGGTGTTTTTTTAAATTCAGTAAAGATGTTGCAGTTGGAGTGGTTTTATTTTCAATTTTTATTTACTTTGGTCTTACAAATATGCCTTGGCTACCTTTGATTTTGATATACGGTCTAATAGGGTTTAAAATTGGTGGTTTAAAACTGTCGCTAACAATTGTAGCAAGTTTTTTGTTTATTACATTTACAGGTGTTTTGCCTCAGGCATTACTATCTATTTACCTTTGTGGAATTGCAGTGATTATATCATTTATTCTTGGTTCATCTTTAGGTATTTGGGCTGCTCATAATGACAAAGTATCTGCGTTTATGAGACCTATAAATGATACTATGCAGACAATGCCGTCATTTGTGATTTTGATTCCGTTTGTAATGTTTTTTGGAATTGGAGAATTCACTGCTTTGTTAGCTATTATAGCTTATGCTTTTGTGCCAGCAATGAGGTACACAGAACACGGATTAAGAAATTTACCAGAAACAGTTATTGAAGCTGCCCGAATGATTGGATGTTCTCAAGCTCAACTTCTTTGGAAGGTAAAAATACCTCTTGCAATGCCCGTAATTATGTTAGGACTTAATCAAACAATTATGTTCGGTCTTGCAATGCTTGTTATTGCTGCATTAGTAGGAACCACAGGTTTGGGTCAATTAATTTACATTGGCCTCTCTAAAGCTGATTTTGGTACAGGTATGATTTCTGGTGTGAGTATCGCCTTGATCGCTATTATATTTGATAGAACAACCCAGGCTTGGAGAATTAAGCTTGAGAAAAAAACTCAGTAGTTTGTAACTCTTTTTTATAATATCAAAATCCTAACTCAAAAAATCATATGGACATCTCAAATTTCCTAGAAAGTAAAAATAAAATTTTCATTGATGGGGGCACTGGTTCTGAGGTTGAAAGACTTGGTGGAAAAATGAGTAATGCTTGGGGTGCTTTAGCTAATATATATTCACCTGATGTTGTTTTGAAAGTTCATGAAGGATTTATTAATGCAGGATGTGACATTATAACTACAAACACATTTGCTACATGCCGTCATACACTTCAAGGCCCTGGAGTGGAAGATAAAACCTTAGCTATAAATCAAGCAGCTGTAAAACTTGCAAAACAGGCAGTCAAAAATACTAATAAAGAAAATAAAGTTTTAATTGCAGGAAGTATGACTAATTTTTTTGCGTTGTCAGAAAATGAATATAGGCCTGATCCAAGGTTTTTGCCTTCATTAAGTGATGAAGAGAAAAATTATAAAGAAATGGCAAAAATTTTATTAAACGAAGGAGTTGATGTTTTATTACTAGAAATGCTCTTAGACATTGACCATTCAAAAATATTACTCAACGTTGCTTTAGAAACTGGTTTGCCTGTATGGGTTGGCTTAAGCTGTTGCATAAGTAAACACGATCAGACAATTATAGGGAGAAATTATGGAGCTGAAAAAACTGAGTCTTTAATCTATGACAAAACAAAAATTGTGGAAAATCCAAAATTTCTCCCAGAAGATAAAATCATTCCCTTAGTTGATATAATAGACGAGTTAACTTCAATAGGAGGGGATGTATATGGTATAATGCATAGTTGGTTTGAAGATTCAAAATTAGGCTTGGAGGTTTTAAAAGATAAGTGGAGTGGACCTATTATGTTTTACCCAGAAATACATTTGTTTGATACATCAACGGGAGGAGCAATTATTACAGCTACAGAGGATGAATTTGCAGAAAACTGCTCTAACTTAATAGATAATAGGATAAAAATTATTGGTGGATGTTGTGGGGTTACCGATAATCATTTAAAAAGTTTGATTAATAAATTTAAATAAGGTTTTAAAGGTCTAATTTGAACACTAATAAAAAAGAATACGATTACATTATTTTAGGTGCAGGATCTGCAGGTTGTGTTTTAGCTAACAGACTGTCTGAAGATCCAAATAACACAGTTCTGATTTTAGAAGCTGGTCCTATGGATGTGAATATCTTAAGGCCAATAGAGTCACTTTTAATTCATATGCCAGCTGGTGTATACCATGCATACAAAAATCCTCAAATTAATTGGAATTATAAAACTGTAGTTGAACCTAATTGTCATAATAGAGAACTTGAATTGCCGAGAGGTAAAATAATAGGAGGATCTTCATCAATAAATTCAATGGTCTATATGAGAGGCCACCCATTAGATTATGATAACTGGTCTACAAAATATGGTTTGAAAGAATGGTCATTTGATAAATGCCTACCCTATTTTAAGAGATGTGAAAGTTCTGATCGAGGAGAAAGCGAGTGGCGTGGAGCAAGTGGTCCATTAGGAGTAACAAAAGGTAGATTACAAAATCCTTTATTTGATGCTTTAATTGAGGCAGGTGATCAATCTGGACAAGGCACATCCGAAGATTTAAATGGTTTTAAACCTGAAGGCATATCGAGACTAGATAGTACAACAAAAAACGGAATGAGGTGTAGCGCTGCTACAGCACATCTCAGACCAGCTTTAAAAAGGCCCAATGTAACTCTTATTACAGAAGCATTTACTAGAAAAATTTTACACAAAAATGGAAAAGCTTTTGGGGTTGAATTTGACAATAACGGTGAAGTTCAAGAGGTTTATTCAAGCAATTCAGTAATTGTAAGTTGTGGAGCGATTAAATCACCACAAATTTTGATGTTATCTGGGATAGGTCCAGCAGACCATCTTCGATCAATGGATATTGAAGCAAGAGAAAACCTATCTGGCGTAGGAAAAAATTTACAAGATCATTTACTTGTTGCAACTGGTTTTGAGTGTACTAAAAATATAACTATTCATAAAATTACTCAACCTCACCAAAAACTTTTTGCAGGCCTTAAATGGTTATTAACAAGAAAAGGTATTGTAGCATCTAATATATGGGAGATGGGTGGACAGATTTTTGGAAATCACAATGTAAAATATCCTAATTTACAGTATCATTTTGCACCTGCATTTAATAAATATGAAGGCAGAAAAATTATCCTTTCTCAAGGCTTTCTTCTTCAGTGTGATCAGTTAAGGCCAAAAAGCAAAGGCTCTGTTCAACTCAAATCCAATAATCCTTATGAAACCCCAAATTCATTTTTTAATTATCTTTCTCATCCACATGATTTAAAGGAATTAAGAGAAGCATTTAAAAAAATGATTGAATTAATTTCTCAGCCAGCCTTTGATGAATTTAGAGGTAAAAGAATTAAACCTTCTCCTGACGTTAAAAGTAATTCAGAAATTGATAACTGGATTCGTGAGACTGCAATTACAGATTACCATCCATCGGGGACATGTAAAATGGGTAATGAGCCTGACGCAGTAGTAGATGAAAAACTAAAAGTCCATGGCTTTGAAAATTTGTACGTAGTAGACGCTTCTATTATGCCTAAAGTTGTTAGTGGAAATTTGAATGCACCAACGCAAATGATTGCTGAAAAAGCATCTGATTTTATATTGGGAAAAAAACCTTTAAAACCAATAAATGCTAAATTTCACTTTCAAAATGTTTAAATATTCTTTATCGATATTATTGTAAGGAACAAGCAATTGGGTAACGAGCAAATAAAAAAAATTACTTCAAGCCATTGGGGGGCTTTTGAAGCAATAATCGAGAATGGCAAGTTAATCTCAACTAAGCCATTTGAGGAAGATTTGAACCCAAATGATATATCTAAATTTATCCCAAATGCTGTTTATCATGAGACAAGAGTCAAATTACCTCATATTAGAAAAGGATGGTTAAGAAATAAAGAAACTCGAAATAAAAATTTAAGGGGTGATGATGAATTTCAGGAAGTGCCTTGGGATGAGGCAATTGAAATTGCCGCTGAGGAAATTTCCAGAGTAAAAGAAAAATTTGGGAACCAATCAATATATGGAGGATCTTATGGTTGGTCTAGTGCGGGGAAATTTCACCATGCACAAACGCAACTTCAAAGATTTTTAAATTCAATTGGTGGCTTTGTAGGTGCTTTTGGGAGTTACAGTACCGCTGCGGCACAAGTTATTATTCCACATATTCTTGGAATCAATTTTTTAAATTTAATTTTTAATTTCCAAAATACTTGGCCAACTATCGAAGAAAATACGAAAAATATTTTAATGTTTGGTGGTATTAATCCAAATAATTCAAAAGTTAGTATGGGTGGTAGTACTAGGCATGAGAATGATTTGTGGTTTAAAAAATTTCTTAATAAAGGCATCAATTTAATTAATATAAGCCCTCAAAAAGCTGATGCACCAGATGGAGCAAATTGGTTGTCTATTATTCCTGGCACGGATACAGCTTTTATGCTTGGGTTGGCATTTGAGTTAGAGACTAATAATCTTTTGGATAGAGCATTTTTAAAAAAATACACAGTTGGTTATGAAAAATTTAAAATGTATTTGCTTGGAGAAAATGATAGTAAGCCTAAAAATGCAGAGTGGGCTGAAAAAATATGTGGCGTAAGTGCAGATCAAATAAAATCTATTGCAAGAAAAATTTCTAAAGAAAGAACACTTATTACAGTAGCTTGGTCTTTACAAAGAGCTCAAAATGGCGAGCAACCGTATTGGATGGCTACTACACTTGCAGCAATGCTTGGGCAGATAGGTCTGCCTGGTGGGGGGATAGGTTTTGGCTACGGAGCAATAGGTGGTGTAGGAATACCTATTAAAAACTTTGGCGGCCTATCTTTACCTAAAGGTAAAAACAATGTTTCTGATTTTATTCCAGTTGCAAGAATTGCTGATATGCTTAACAAGCCAAATACAAGTTATGAATTTAATGGAGAAGAAAGAATTTATCCTGATATTAAATTAATATATTGGTGTGGTGGAAACCCTTTTCATCACCACCAAGATTTAAATACTCTTCATCAAGCTTGGAAAAATCCTGATACTGTAATTGTAAATGAACCTTGGTGGACTGCAACTGCTCAAAGAGCAGATATAGTTTTTCCTTCAACAACATCTTATGAAAGGGAAGATATTGGTAAGGCAAATGGTGGTGATAACTATATTTTTTATATGCCAAAGCTTATCGATCCTGTTGGCAAATCAAAAGATGATTATCAAATTTTTTCTGAACTCTCGAAAAAATTAGGTGCATATAATGAGTTTACAGAAGATAAGACTGCAGGAGAATGGATTAACAAATTGTATAATGAGTTTCGAAGTTTTTTAAATAGCTCAGATGTAGATTGTCCGAGTTTGGATGAACTTAAAGACAAAAACTGGTTTAAACTTCCTACAGTCGGTAAAGAATTTGCGGCTAAGCCATTCGTAGACTTCAGAAAAAGCCCAGAACAAAATAAACTACAAACAGTATCAGGAAAAATAGAAATATTTTCTGAAAAGATTGAAAGTTTTGGATATGAAGAATGTCCTGGGCATCCTATATGGGTTGAACCTGATGAATGGTTAGGATCTCCAAAAAATACTGAATATCCCTTCCATATTGTTTCCCCACAACCAAATGACAAACTGCATAGTCAATTAGAATGCGCTATTGCAGATGTTCCAAATGAAAGACCGACCCCAGTTCTTATCAATATAAATGATGCTAAAAAATTAAAAATTACAAATGGCGAAATAATAAAAATCTTTAATAGTAGAGGCTCATGTTTAGCACGTTCTCTTCTAACTGATAATATAAGAGAAAAAGTTATATCCTTACCTACAGGTGCTTGGTTTGAAACGGATAATCATGGATTAGAAAAACAGGGCAATCCAAATGTTTTAACTTTTGACAAGGGCACATCCAGATTAGGCCAGGGCCCTAGTGCTCATACAAGTTTAGTAAATATTAAAAAAATAGATTAATTTAATGAGCACCATTATTGAAATTGATGAAGTTAACAAGGTTTTTGCAACTGGTGAACACGCAGTTAAAAATTTATCCCTTAATATTAAAGAAGGTGAAATTATCGCTCTTTTAGGGCCTAATGGTGCTGGAAAAACAACACTAATTTCAATGATTTGTGGAATTGTGAGCCCATCTTCTGGCAAAATTAAAGTTAATGGATTAGACGTAGTTGATGATTATAGGAAAACAAGAAGTATGATTGGATTAGTTCCGCAAGAACTCACATTAGAGTCTTTTGAAACTGTTTCTAATTCAATTAAATTTAGTCGAGGATTATTTGGGAAAAAAGGTAACAAAATACTTATTGAAAATTTAATAAAACAGTTATCACTTTGGGAAAAAAGAAATACAAAGATAATGGAATTGTCCGGTGGGATGAAAAGAAGAGTTTTGATTGCAAAAGCGTTAAGCCATGAACCTCAAATACTTTTTTTAGATGAACCCTCTGCAGGTGTAGACGTAGAATTAAGAAAAGAAATGTGGGAAATAATTAAAAACCTTAAAAAAGATGGTGCTACAATTATCTTAACTACACACTATATTGAGGAAGCTGAAGCAATAGCAGATAGAGTTGGAATTATCAATAATGGCGAATTGCTATTAGTTGAAGAAAAAAAAGAACTACTAAGTAAGATGGGTTCAAAAACTCTAACAATTGAACTTGCCTCCAAAATTAAATCTATACCGAAATCTCTTTCTTCTTACCATCTTCAACTTTTAAATAATGGGGAAAAGTTAGCCTTTAATTATAAAAGCAATGATGAAAGTACAGGAATTACAAGTTTGTTAATGGATATTAAAAAGGCAGATATAAAACTAGCAGACTTAAGTACCAGTCAAACATCGTTAGAAGAGATTTTTGTAGACATGGTGAATAAATGATTAACTTACAGGCTATTAAGGCAATTTACGTTTTTGAAATGACAAGAACATTTAGAACTCTTCTTCAAAGTTTAGTTTCGCCTGTAATATCAACTTCATTATATTTTATTGTTTTTGGGACAGCAATAGGATCTAGAATGCAAGATATTTCAGATGTGCCCTATGGAGCTTTTATTGTTCCAGGCTTGATAATGCTAACAGTATTAACTCAGAGTATATCTAATGCTTCATTTGGAATTTATTTTCCAAAGTTTATGGGAACAATAAATGAAATTCTATCAGCGCCATTATCTGCTTTTGAGATAGTACTCGGTTATGTAGGTGCAGCTGCAACTAAATCATTAATGATTGGAATTATAATTTTTATAACAGCTCATTTTTTTGTTGAAATAAATGTTTTACATCCAATATGGATGATTACATTTCTTGTTTTAACGTGTGTTACTTTTAGTTTATTTGGTTTCATTATTGGTATATGGGCTAAAAATTTTGAGCAACTAAATTTAGTACCACTTCTTATAGTCACGCCATTAGTTTTTTTAGGGGGTAGTTTTTATTCAATTTCAATGCTACCTGATTTTTGGCAAAAAGTTTCCTTTTTCAATCCTGTGGTTTACTTGATTTCAGGTTTTAGGTGGTCTTTTTATGGAAGTTCAGATGTTGGTATTGAAATTAGTTTAATAGCAATTGTTATTTTTGCATCCTTATGTATGTTGGTGATTTATAGGATATTTAAAACTGGATACAGAATAAAACAATAATATAGATTAACTATATATAATTATTAATTTTGAAGCTTTTGAGAAAAATGTATGAATATTCAGGATTTCTTTAATCAAGAAAAAGTTATAGATCTCAGCTTTTTTAATTTTGAAAACGCTATTACTGCGGCTTATTATGCAAATGACAAACTAGAAGTTCAAAAGGTTAATAAAAACTTTGTAAACTTTTTTCCAGTTTTAGGAAATATAACAAATGTATATTTCCCAGATGTATTAGAGCAATTAGGTGTCCCTAAGGAACAAATATCACAATTTCAGTCAGAGCTAGATAAAAATGGAAAAGTTTTAATTCCTCAAATTCTAATTAATATTGATGGTGAAGAAAGAATATTTTCTCTTCTGTCAGCAAAAACCAAAAGTGAAAACTTTGATTATTTAAATGGTGTCCAAGGTCAGTTCGTAGATAGAACTGCTGAATGGGAACTAAGGAAAGAACGCGAAAAATTATATGAGCAAAGTAAAATTGATAATCAAATTATTGAAGAAAAAAGTGCTCAATTGGAGAACTTAGCTACCAGGCTTGCAAAATACTTATCTCCACAAATATACAAAAGTATTTTTGAAGAGAAACAAGAAGCAAAAAGTATTCATTCAAGAAAAAATTTAACTATATTCTTTTCTGACATTATTCAATTTACAGATCTTACGGACACAATGGAGCCTGAGAAACTTGCTAAAGTCATTAATTCTTATTTGTCTGAAATGACAACAATTGCTGTAAAAAGTGGTGGAACAATTGATAAGTTTATTGGTGATGCAATAATGGTTTTCTTTGGAGATCCTGAAACTGAAGGTGAAGTCCAGGATGCTTTAAAATGTGTTGAAATGGCTATTTTGATGAGGCAAAGAGTAGTAGAACTTCAAAAACATTGGAAAAAAATGGGTGTTACAAATGGCCTTGGAATTAGAATGGGTATTTCTACAGGGTTTTGTACAGTTGGTAATTTTGGATCAGATTTGAGATTAGATTACACTGTTCTTGGAAGCCCTGTAAACCTTGCAGCTCGTCTTCAGTCAGCTGCTGAAAGAAATGGTATTTTAATTGATGAGAATACGAATAATCTAATCAATGATGTAGTTCAAACAAAAAAAAATAATACCATTACACCAAAGGGATTTGTAAGGCCCATTGATACTTTTATATTAAAAGATTTCAAGTCTCAAAGTCATAAAGATAAAAGAAAGATGCTTTCACATTCTGGTGAAAGAGTTGAAATTAATGTTACTGATAGTTCTGATATTCGTGCAGCAATTGAGGAACTTAAAAACATTCAAGAAAAGTTTGAAAAAGAGTATTCTGGTGATGAGAAGTAGACAATGGAAATCTTTATTGAGTTTACCAGAAGGTTTTTAATTATAGGAAATTATATTTTCTTTGGGATTTTATCTATTATTCTAATTGGCGGATCTCTTCATGTTAATAGTAGAATGTTCTATTTTGCTTTAGGTTGTATAGCTCTTTCTTTACTTATTCATTATTTAATAAATGTTATAGCTTATAAAATAAATCCTACAAGCAAAGTAAAATAAATATAATAATTCTAAATTTGTCGTAAGTATTTATTTATGAAAGAGAATTGACAATGGATTTTTCTTTAAAAATAAATTTTACTGTTTTTTTAATCATCATTAATTTTATATCCGTTAAAGGTTTTTCATATACATTCTATGTAGAAACATCAGAATTTAATGACGATGTATACATAATTGAAAACGTTATAAGTGATCCATCGAATAATGAGAGTGATAAAAAATTAGAAGAATTAGAATTTATACAAGAAACAAAATCTAATATTAATTCAATCAAAAACCCAATTATTAAGTCTGAAATAGACAAAGAAAATTTTAGAGAATATTCAGTTGGTTGCACAAACCTCAAATCAAAGCCAATTTTAAGTTTAAACAAAGAGTTTAAAGATAAAAGTTACAAAAAAGGAATAAATGAAAAATCTTTAAAAAAAGCTAAGGATTATTGGGACATGCATGAAGCACGAGACTCACTTGATGAATGTAAAAAACTTAATCAGGACTACCTGCTATCAACAGCAAATAGCCTAAATAGATTGCTAATAAAAGAAAATATTAATTTAGCTCATTTATATCCTAAGATTTATTATTTTAACAATTCCAATATTGAAAATATTGAAAATTTTTCTATAAATACTAAGAATAAATATTTGGGTGAACTTTTCAATGAAATCTCAAATTTGAGAAAAGAGTTATTATCTACAAAGGGAAATAAAATAATTTATGATAACTATTATCATTATTTAATTGATAAATCAGATTATCATGTATTAAATAATGACGAAAAAATCTTCCTATCAAATTATAGACAATTTAATGTGAATTCTAAAATTCTAGAATTTGGATATAATGAAAAATCATTTTTTCAAAAAAATAATAACAAAAATTTTTCTAGTCAAAAAACTGTTAGTGATAAATTTTTTAGCGATATTAGTCCATTGATGGATATTTTTTTTATTTCTTCAGACCCTAAAAACTTTCAATCAAGAACTATAAATAAAAGAAAAGTATCGGCTCCCATTTTATCAAAGTTTTCAGAGATCATGAATAACTTATAAATATTCTAATTTAGTATTTACTTTTAATGTAAAAAGTAGTTCTAAATTATTATGCTTGCGAAATATGATTTTATAGTAATTGGAGGTGGTATTGTTGGTTTATCAACTGCAATGCAACTTCAAAGTTTTTATAAAAAGAAAAAAATACTTCTACTTGAAAAAGAAAAAAAGTTAGCATCCCATCAAACAGGTCATAATAGCGGTGTCATTCATGCGGGAGTATATTATGAACCTGGAAGTTTAAAAGCTAAATTTTGTAAATTGGGTTTGGAACAAACGGTAGAATTTTGTACCAAACATCAAATACCTTTTGAACAATGTGGTAAGCTTATAGTTGCAACCAATCAAAAAGAAGTTGCTCGCATGCAAGATTTGTTTGATAGGTGTAAAACAAATGGCTTAAATCCTGCTATTTTAGATCAAAAGGAATTAAAATCAATTGAACCAAATGTCACTGGGTTAGCAGCTATTAAGGTAACAGAAACAGGGATTGTAGATTATATATCTATGGCAAATAAAATGGCAAAAGAATTTATTTCCAATGGAGGTGAAATAAAACTTAACTCTGAAATTATAAATTTAAAAGAAGAGCAAGATTATGTTCAAATTCAAACAAGAAATAAAAATAATATTAAAGCTGAATTTTTAATAGCCTGCGCTGGCTTACAGTCAGATAGATTAGCGAAATTAATGGGTTTAAAAATTGATTTTCAAATTATACCTTTTCGTGGTGATTATTATAAACTTAATAAAAGACATAATGCTATTGTTAAACACTTAATTTATCCTATACCTGATCCAGCATATCCGTTTTTAGGCGTTCACTTAACAAAGATGATAGATGGTTCTGTAACTGTAGGGCCTAATGCCGTTTTAAACCTTTCAAGAGAAGGGTACAGTAAAATTAACTTTAATTTAAAAGATTTAAAACAAATGTGTTCATTTTCAGGTTTCTGGAAACTTATCTTGAGAAGCTGGAAGCCTGGATTAAGTGAAATTTATAGTTCCTTAAATAAGAACAGTTATTTAAAAATTTGTCAAAAATATTGTCCATCTTTAGAATTATCTGATTTGGAACCTTATAGGCCAGGCGTAAGAGCACAAGCTGTTTCGAAAAATGGTAAACTAATTCACGATTTTTTAGTTGAAGAAACTAAAAGGTCATTGCATGTCTGTAATGCACCTTCGCCTGCTGCAACATCATCTTTGCCAATAGGAAAATATATTGTAGAGTTAGTAGATAAAAAATTAGGAAGAGAATAAATGGATAAAAAGTATGATGCAATAATAATTGGAGCAGGTGTAATTGGCGCTGCAATTAGTTTTGAACTATCAAAAAAAGGCTACAAAACTGTTAATATAGATAGAAATCCTACTTCTGGATATGGCTCAACAGCAGCTTCATGTGCGATTATTAGAGTACACTATTCTACCTTTGATGGATGTGCGCTGGCATATGAAGGATATCATTACTGGAAGGACTGGGAGAAATATTTGGAATTTAATGATGAAAGTGGATTAGCAAAGTTTATAGAATGTGGATGTATGATTTATAAAACTGAAGCTAATCAAAATCTTAAGAAGGTTATACAAAGAGCAGATGAATTAAATATACCATATGAGGAATGGGGGCCAAATGAAATAAAAGATAATCTTCCTATAGTAGATACTCACAAATTTGGCCCTGTGAAAACTACTTCTGATGTAGATTTTGGTAAACATAAAAATAAACAACTGGTAGGTTCAGTTTTTTTCCCAACGGCTGGTTATATAAATGATCCACAATTATCTGCACATAATTTGCAAAGAGCTTCAGAGCAATATGGGGGTGAATTTTTATTTAATAGTTCAGTTGAAAATATCCTAAAGGAAAATGGAAGAGTATCAGGTATCCAACTCAAAGATGGTACCAAGATATTTGCAAATATTGTAGTTAATGTTGCTGGTCCACATTCTATGAAAGTCAATCAAATGGCTGGTGTGGAATATGATATGAATATTAAGACAAAAGCTTTAAAGGTTGAGGTATCTCATGTAAAACCGCCCGAAAATTTCAATTATGAAAAGGATGCCTTCGTTGTGTCGGATAGTGATATTGGCTGCTACAGTAGACCAGAAACAGGTAATCATATCTTGATAGGTAGTGAAGATCCAGAATGTGATGAAAGAATTTTTGTTGACCCTGATAAATGGGATGAAAATTTTACAGATCAATGGAATACGCAGCTATATAGACAAGCTCAAAGATATCCAAATTTACCATTATCATCTAAAGTTAAAGGTGTTGTTTCCTTATATGATGTGTCGGATGACTGGATACCGATTTATGATAAATCTAGTTTACCTGGTTTTTATATGGCTGTTGGTTCAAGTGGAAATCAGTATAAAAATGCGCCAATAGCTGGGGTTATGATGGCTAAGCTTATTGAACAATGTGAAAAGGGTCACGACCATGATAAAGATCCTGTAAAGCTGCATTTAAAATATATCAATAGAGAAATTGACATAGGCTTTTACTCTCGAAATAGAGTAATTAATTCAGAGAGTAGTATGTCGGTTCTAGGATAATCGGTTATGGCCTTTTAAGCCAAATTGTAACTTTCCCAAATACTAAAAAATTGTAGGTTAGCAAAATTGCTACTGGAAAAATAACTGCAAAATATTCCATTAGTCCTATCCCAAAAAAACTTTTTATTGGTAATGTAAAAGTATTAAAATATATTGAATATACAATTAATAATTCAATGCCTAACACTACTATTGATAAAAGTCTTGATAATCTCCAGAAAAAATCAATTAACTTAGACTTAGGAGAAGGTAGGTTATGTGAGATGAGTGTTTTGTTTTTTTTTCTCTCTTTTAACCATAGAAATAAAAAAACTAAAATAAGAAGTGGCTGAATAATAACAAATAAAATTATATTGGTTAATTCATATCCAAGGCCTGATAAGTTTCCAAGATACTCAATGGCATCAACACATCTCCAAAAAATTTGATCTATTAAGTTCATTTAACGCATACCATTGATTATTTTAAACATGATAGACTTCATGGCATATATTTTGCCTTTAAAATTTATATAAAAAATGTCAAAAATTTGAAAGGTGTTTCAATGCTCATTAATAGTAATTATACAGTTGGTCAATATTTTTTAGCATCATCTATAATTAATTCAAGTTTCAAAAAAAAGAAAACAAAAGGTCTTTGGTATATTGCCAGTTTAATAAGAAGTTCCGTTGCTTTTACGTCTAATTCACATTAATCTACTATAAATTTTAAATATTACAGGGAAGCTTAAAAATATCATTTAAGCTTTTAACTATTTTGGAGAAAATTGTGAGCGAATTAATTGGTATTGCAATTACCAGAAAAATTATGGGTGAAATGGAGGAAATTGAAAGCGCAAATGTTTCAATTTCATCAGGTATTGAAGGAGATGCACGTGGTAAAAAAAGAAATAGACAAATTACCATTTTATTTGAAGATGATTGGTATGATGCTTGTAAAGATATCGACAAAGATCTTCACTGGACAAAGAGAAGAGCTAATCTATTTGTAAAAGGAATGAGAGGGCCGCAAAAAGAGGGAGATATTATTGAGATTGGTAATATTAAACTCAAAGTAAGTTTTGAGACTGACCCATGTGAAGTTATGGAGTCAACTTACCAAGGCTTAAGGCAAGCCTTAGAGCCCAAATGGAGAGGTGGCGTATGTTGTTCTGTAATTGATGGTGGTATAATTTCTGTAGGAGATAAAGTTCAAATAAAAACCCTACCTTAAAAGGTAGGGTTTATTTCTGGGAGGAAACAAAATTTATATATATAATATTTCTTAAAAAACCAGCCTTAGACAATAAAAAATATTTCATTAGTAAAATAATAATGAGAATTTAATGAAAACACTTTTATGTATAATTCACTCACCATCAAATAATACATCTTTAATCGAACAAAAAGTCTCAGCAAAATTAAAAAGTGAGACATCTAATTTAAATATTATTATTAAAAATCCTTTTTTTGCTAATACTGAAGATATTTTAAAAGCAGATGGTTTATTAATTGGTACAACTGAAAATCTAGCAAGTATGGCTGGTGCAACCAAAGATTTTTTTGATAGAAATTACTACAATGTAATTGAAAAGAAAGAGGGTATGCCTGTAGCTGTTTGGATACGTGCAGGTCATGATGGAACTGGTACTACTATACAAATGAAAAGTATTATTAAAGGTTTGAAATGGAGGTTAGTTCAAGAAATTTTAATTTGTAAAGGTCCTTGGCAGAATAAATTTGTTGATCAATGTATTAACTTGAGTTTAGGCTTTGCTATTGGTTTAGAGTCAAATATTTATTAAGATTTTCTGGAAATTGTTCTGGCAATAGATATTGTAAAGAAATAAATAGATGAAGCAATCCATAACCAATAGATAATATTAGAAGAATTTCCTATTTCATTTGGCTTAATTCTATCTATTATCAACCAAAATGCTGTGGCACTCCATAATACTGCCATTGGAAGAGTAATGCGCCTTAAAGCTTTTACTCTTAATGGGTGAACTAATTTGATTGGCGCAAAAGTAAGTATGCAACAAATCACAATGGTTATTAAATTAGTTAGTTGGCTTGTTTCAAGAAGAAAAAAGAAAAGAACTAAAAGGTTCCAGAAAGCTGCAAAACCCTTGAAATAGTAATCACTAGTTTTCATTGATGTATCTGCAAAAGTATAACAGCTTACAGCCAATATGGCTGCGGCAGCAGGTATTAAAAATTGCTCAGGAACCATTTCAAACCAATAGATCATCAAGGCAGGGAGAACAGAATAATTAAACATATCAACAACATTGTCTAAAGAGGCCCCATCTACCTGAGGCGTTACTTGTGAAACTTTGGCAAGTCTTGCCAATGTTCCATCAATCCCATCTACAAATAGTGCGAGTGCCATGAAAATAAATGCAACTTCCTGTTTTCCCTCAAAAACAGCCACTAATCCCAGAAAACCTAATACAATTCCTGAGGTTGTAAAACCATGTACAGCCCAAGCTACAGCTTTCTGTCTGGCTTTATGTTTTGTGTTATTGTTCTCTGTTTTAGAAATTGACATTCAAAATAAATAATAATTAATATCAGAAATAATATTAAAATATTACAAATTATGAGATATTTTGCAATAATCAAATATGTTTGTATGTAAGACAGAATTACTTTGATTAAAATTTAATAAAAAAAGTTCTTGATATGAAATATTCTAATGAAAAGAAAGATTTAGCTGCTGCACTCAGATGGTTTGCTCGCTTAGATATGAATGAAGGCATAGCTAATCATTTTAGTTTGGCTGTTTCTGATGATGGACAGGAATTTCTTATGAATCCTGCTGGGAAATATTGGTCAAAAATTAAATCAAGCGATATCCTAGAATTAGATGCTAGAAAAGATCCTAAAAATATTGGTCCTGTCGTTGATGAAACTGCCTGGTGTATTCATGGTGCTATACACAGGCAAGTTCCAAGTGCGCGTTGTGTTATGCATTTACATCCAAAATATGCTACAGCTTTATCATGCCTTGAAGATCCTAAATTGCCAGCCATTAACCAGGAAAGTATGACTTTTTATAATAGGGTTTCTTATGATCTGGATTATGGAGGTCTTGGTATTGGTAATGAAGGGGAGAGACTTGCGAGCAAATTAGGAAATCATTCTGTGCTTATGATGGGTCAACATGGCGTTCTAGTGACAGGAAAAACAGTTGGAGAGGCCTTCGATAGAATGTACTACTTTGAAAGATCTGCTAGAATATATATTACTGCCCTTCAAACAGGACAGAAGCTAAAAATTGCTTCTCATGAAATTGCAGAAAAAACAGCTCAACAGTCAGAAAATTATTTTTCTGATCTCCATTTCAAAGCTATACTAGAGGTCCTTGATGAGGAGGAACCGGATTATCTTAATTAGAATGTTAAGTATGTTTAAACGGTTCTAGATTTTCTCTAGGGAGAGGCATTTTTTCTAAAATAATATCTGATGCTTTTTCCCCAACCATTATACTAGGTGCATTAGTATTTCCATTAGTAATTCTAGGAAAAATTGATGAATCTACTACTCTTAGATTTTCAATACCAATAACTTTACAATTTGGATCCACAACAGATGATGGGTCATTTTTATCTCCCATTTTTATCGTGCCGCATGGATGATAAGCACTTTCAGCCTCCTCTTTAATAAAGTTATCTAAATCATCATTAGAGATTTTTTGCTCTCCAGGTTGAATTTCTTCTCCATAAAAATCTTTAAACGATGGTTGATTTAAAATCTTTCTAGTAATTTTGATACAATTTCTAAATTCAACCCAATCATCGGGATGTTTCATATAATTAAATTTAATTTTTGGATTTGATTTTGGATTTGAACTAGTGATTTTTACCCAACCTCTAGATTTAGATCTCATAGGACCAGTATGTAATTGAAAACCATGATCATTTACAGCTGAACTGCCATCATAATTAATAGCAATTGGTAGTAAGTGAAATTGAATATCAGGATATTTTACTTTATTATTTGATCTTAAAAATCCTAGTGTTTCAAAATGATTTGAGGCACCTATTCCTTTTTTGAACAACAGCCAATTTAAGCCTATAATTCCTTTTGAAAAAAAATTATTATATTTGTATAAAGTGATAGGTTTTTTGCACT
Source organism: uncultured SAR116 cluster alpha proteobacterium (assembly GCA_902539295.1). Taxonomy (GTDB): domain Bacteria; phylum Pseudomonadota; class Alphaproteobacteria; order Puniceispirillales. Next base: position 26,345 of record CACBIM010000013.1, on the reverse strand, counting down.
TTACTTGAAAATAAACTTCCAAGTGATCTTGTAAATTTTCACCAACATTTTTATTATCTAGCAGTACATCAATATTATGACTTTTTAAGAGATTCGAAGGGCCAATTCCCGAACGTTGCAATATTAAAGGGCTATTTATACTACCTGCTGAACATATAACCTCTCTTCTAGCTAAAATTTTTTCTGATCTGCCATTTTGTGTAAATGTTACTCCTATAGCTTTTCTATCTGAAAAGTTTATTTTATCAACAAGAGCATTCTTTAATATTTTTAGTTTCTTTGTTTGAATAGAGGGTTTAAGGTATGCTTTTGCTGCAGACCATCTTGATCCTTTCCAAATAGTTCTGTCAGCTGGACCAAATCCTTCTTGCTGGAAACCGTTATAATCCTCAGTTGCTAAAAATCCTGCTTCTTGTGCAGCACTAACTAAAACATCATTTAATGGATTTTCTCTTGTACCTCTAGTTATATGCAAAGGCCCATTCTTTCCTCTCCAACTAGCATCACCTTCATGAAAGTTTTCTTGCCTTTTAAAGTAAGGCAAAACATCAGCAAAACCCCAACCTTTTGCACCACTTTCCTCCCAGAAATTAAAATCCTCAGCATTCCCCCTTACATATATCATTCCATTAATAGATGACGAGCCACCTAAGACTTTCCCCCTCGGGCAAGAAAGTCTACGATTATTTAATCCTTCTTCTGGTTCAGTCTCGTATCCCCAATTATAACGGTTCATGTTCATTGGATATGAAAGCGCTGATGGCATTTGAATAAAAGGTCCAAAGTCACTTCCACCATATTCGATTAATGCTACAGTGTTTTTTTTGTCTTCAGTTAACCTGTAAGCTAGAGCGCAACCAGCTGATCCTGCTCCAATAATGATGTAATCAAAAGTATTTATATAACGTCTCCTTAATTAACTTTAGATAAAATTAAATTTTAATATTTATTGCAAATATTATTTCAAGTTAAAACTTTTTATCGAGCTTTTTTAATCGTTTTTTTAATAATTTTTTCTAGATCTTGTATGCTGGCTTTTTTTGGATTTGTAAACGCAGCTGAATCTTTACTTGATTTCTTAGCCAACTCAGTAATTTTGTTATCCTTAACACCAATCTTTTCAAGATTATCAGGTATATCTAAAGTATCAAGAATTTGAGTGATGTTTGAATAAAAATTATCAAAATTACCTGGTTCATTAAAAATTGCAAAGTTCATAGAATTAATTTTTGATTGAATTTCATTTTTGTTGAAATTCAAAACCTGAGGTAAAATTACAGCATTAGTAAGGCCATGCTGTGTGTCATAAACCGCTCCAACCATATGGCTTATTGCATGAACAAGTCCAAGGCCTTTGAGAAATGAAATCCCTGTGAGGCAAGAGCCAATTAACATTGCTCCCCTAGCATTGAGGTTATCTGGATTCTTGTAAACCTCTAATAAATTATTGCCAATTAAATTTAATCCTTGTAAAGCCATTCCATCAGCAACTGAATAGAGTGAGTTAACACAAAATGCCTCAATTCCATGCACCAAGGCGTCAGTGCCAGTCCAAGCAGTAAGATTTTTGGGTAAGCTGACAGTGAGACATGGATCTAGTAAAGCCGTTATTGGTTTTTGCTTTGGGTGCCATACACATAATTTCATTCCAAGCTCTGAATTTGTAACCATGGCTGTGCTTTCTGTCTCTGCACCAGTGCCAGCTGTTGTTGGAATACAAATTAAAGGTGGGAAAGACGATAATTTATTTATGGGAGACTTTTCATACTCAAAGTCCCATAAATTTTCACTATTATTGGCTATTAAGCTTATAGCTTTTCCTCCATCCATTCCAGAACCACCTCCAATTGCAATAATTGAATCGTATTTTCCTTCTTTATAAAAAGATCTTCCATTATAGATTTCATCGTCTATTGGATTTGGGCTTATGTCTGAAAAGATATCACTCTTGATAGAGTATCTGTTTAAATCCTGAAGAATTTTTTTCATAAAAGGTAAATCTTTAGAACTTTTATCAGTAACTAAAAGCGGTCTTCCCAAATTATTAGTTTTGCAAATTTCTGGAAGTTCATTAATACGATTAGGACCATAAGATATTGGTACTGGGAAAGACCAATCAACACTATCTAAAAAATTAATTTTATTCATGTGTTCAAAATAAATAAAACTTAAAATTATAAAAGTAAAAATTATAAAATCAGTGTATCTTATTTGAAATTATTTTGCTTATAGATAATTTCTTTTCTCTCCAAATAATTATAAACCCAGCTGCAACTATACCCAAAACCCCAGGAAATAGCTGTTCAATTGGTGCCTCATAAAAAAATATCCAGCCCAGTATAAAAGATGATGGGATGCCAAGGTATTCAAAAGGAGCAAGAGTACTTGGTGAAACCACACGGTAAGCAAAACTGAATAAAATTGAAGCAACACCTCCAAGAATTCCAATTAAAATAAGGAGTAACCAGTCGAAACTATTTTCAACAGGAGAAAAATCTGAAGAAAAAAGTAAAATTATTAAAGACCCAATATAAGAAAAATTTATTGAATAGAAATTAATCTTAACACTAGAAATATCTTCAGGAATAAATTTAAGAACAATATTTGATATTGCCCAACACAATGCTGCTAATAATGGTAAAATAGAAATATAGGAAAATAACTCACTTGTGGGGTTCATAATTAATAAAACGCCGCCAAATCCTATAAATATAGCAGACCATCTAAATAAACCAATTTTTTCTTTTAATACTAACATTGACAAAACTACGATAAAAATTGGAGAAGAAAATGTAAGGGTTGTAGCAGTTGCAAAATTCATATTAATTATTGAAATATAATAAAAAATTTGCATTAGAACAAAACTAATTCCCCTAAGAAAACAAAGAAATAAAAATTTTTTTGATATACCAACAAAAATATTTTTAATGTCTCTAGTAATAATGAGTAATAAAATTATTGGAATTAGGGCAAAAAAATTTCTAAAGAAAGCTAATTGTGGTGAAGAGTAACTGTTCCCAATAAATTTTATTATTACACCATAAAAATCGACGAAAATAATTCCCATTAACATTGAAGTTATTGCTAGAAAAACGTTCGATTTAATTAGCTTTAAAATTTTATTCTCTATTATGATTTAGGCAATCTACTTTTCTAAATCTAAACTAATTCCAATTGATGCGCCACTTAAAGAACTAAAACCAAAAGAAAATTTTGAAGGTTTAAGGGACATTTGTTTTTTCTTTGGATTTATAAATTTCAAATCCGTAAAACATTCTTCGTTATTTTTAATCATCAAAAATTTAATTGTATTATTACATTTATATGTACATTTAGTTTTTTGATTTATTGAGGTACTTTTCTCCAGTTTGCAGATGTCAGTAAACTTTTCGCCGGCAAATGAATGTGGTAAAAAAAACAAAATAGCAACAATGAAATAATTAAATATTTTTATTATCATAAATTTAGTATGAACAAATAGATCCTAATGTACCATCAATATTTTTTTGTTTGAAAAAGACTTTCTTTCCAATTGTAAAAGAAAAACCACTTTTTTTATGGCCAGGAATACACTCTTGAGCGCCAACGTACTTCCATTTAGGATTATCGTTGCCAATATCTGTAATTGCTACTCCAAATATCGACATACCCAATAATAAAGCAAACATAATAACGGTCCTTTCATTAATTTATTCGATTTATATTTAGTAATAATGACGACATGATTTCAAAAATGTGACTATATTATGTTATATAAATTATGTGATATAAGTTTGGTGAACATATGAAACGTCTATTATTTTTTTTAATATTAATTTTTCCATTTACTTTATATGGCGAAACTACAATGGAAAACTTTAAAAACAGTCCTGAAAACAGATGGCAATTTTTTACTGATCAGGTTATGGGTGGAAAATCATATGGAAAATTAAATTTTGTTTCTGAAAATAATATAAAATTCGCAAGAATGGCAGGAAATGTAACAACTGAAAACAATGGTGGCTTTATTCAGTTCCGTGCAGAACTTTCATATAAATTGAAAGATGAATCCAATGGAATAAAACTTACTGTCAGAGGAAACAATCAAGATTATTTTGTGCATATAAGAACAAGTGGCTCTGTTTTACCGTGGCAATATTATGGGAAAAAATTTTTAGCAACTGAAAATTGGAGTGAAGTAGAGCTAAAGTTTTCAGATTTTAAAAAATCCAGCAGTTTTATGAGGAAAAATTTTAAACCATCAAGTATTCGTACAATAGGAATTGTGGCATATGGTAGAGACCATAAAGCACAAATAGATGTTAGTGAAATTAAATTGTTTTAGAGAAACGTTGATGTCTAATTTAGAAATATGTGATATCCAGAAAAAACATTATGAAGTTTGGATTAAGTTGTATCATAACTATGCAGAGTATTATCAAGTAGATATACCTAAAGATAATTTTGATCTAACTTGGAAATGGCTTACTAGTGAAAATTACCCTTTTTGGGGTATTTTAGCTGATGTAGATTCTAAAATTGTTGGTTTTGCTCATTTTAGATCTTTGCCAAGTCCCTTAGATTCCTGTGAAGTAGGTTTTCTAGATGATCTATTCGTTCTACAAGAGTATAGAGGTAAAAAAATTGGTTACTCATTAATTGAAAAAGTTCATCAAATTGGTAAAAGTAAGAACTGGCCATATATTAATTGGATAACAAAAGATGACAATTATACGGCTAGAACTTTATATGATAAAATATCAACCAAAACTGATTGGAATTTTTACGAATTGACTGTTAAGTCATAAATAATTTTTATTAAATAACTCTAATAAGAAGTATCTTTGGGATCGTAAGAGTCAAACTTACAGCATATTCTATATTTTTCTAACATTTCTTCTGAAATCAATCCTTTATTATAAAAGTACATTGCAGCGCCATAACGAGTATAACCAGACTCATCTACATTAAGAGGAATATTTAAATACTTATATTGTAAAAAATCTTCTTTTGTTTTTAAGAATTTTTTCATATTAATTTTTTAAAGGTGGTGTCAGAGTTCGTCTTTTTAACTTTACAAAGGGAGTTTTGACTATTGAAACCTTTTTCATCATTTTATAATATTCAAGCTCACGCAATGCATAAATTTCAACCCAGAGATTAGATTTTATTTTCTGCCCATAGGGTAACTTCATGCTTGCTAAAGCAATACTCTTTTTAGCAGTAGGCGACCATGTTGCTGTCGTTATAATTCCAACTTCATGTTTCTTATCATGATAAATTATAGCTCCATCTGCTGGTTCTTTGCCATCTATTTCTAAAGCTGCAAAAACATATTTACTTAAATTATTTTTTCTGATTTTTACTATTGCATCCTTTCCATTAAAAAAGGGTTTGCTCATGTCTACCATCCATGACAATCCAATTTCATCTGGGTTTCTTGTTCGATTGTTTCTTATTGCGTGTTCTGCCGTAATGAAATCTGAGTTTGCTACTATAAATCCTGTTTCAACCCTTGCTATGTTAAGTGCATTAAAACCAATGGCTTTTATGCCCAGATATTTTCCAGCTTCCCAAATTTTGTCCCAGAAATTATTTGCAAGTTGATTTGGTAAAAATATTTCGTATCCTAAATCACCGGTAAATCCTGTTCGTGAAATTAGGATATTTTTTTTAATCGTTACAAAATCAAAAGGCTTGAGTGTATTTATTATACTCAAGCCTGCATTATTTAAAACAGATGCAGAAGTAGGGCCCTGTATAGATAGACCAGCAACTAAATCTGTTTCTTCAAATAGTTCAATGTCAAATCCGATAGCAGTATCTAATAGCCAGGGCAGATGTCTTTCTTGACAACATAGTCTATAATCAAACTCACTAAATTTAAATAAAGTTCCATCATCTAGAACATGTCCATCATCATTGCACCAAAGAGTATATTGAACTGTATTATTTTTTTGGAGAATAACATTTCTTACAGTCAATTTATTAAGAAATTTTTCAGTATCTTTTCCTTTTATTCTATACTTAATCAATGGAGAAATATCGAACAGACTTGTCGTAGATCTAATTGCAAAGTACTCTAATTCCTGATCTTGTATTATACTTGCAGCCTTATAACCAGACCAGTCATACCAATAACCTTGTGTCATTTGGCTAGAAAACTTTTCATAGAAAGGAGTTTTCTTTAATGGGTTATTGAAGTTGCTTTTTGATTTAATCAATTCTTTTTTCATAATAATGGTTGTTTTGCTTTTGATCCTTTATTATCTGATTTGCAGCGTTTATACCTGATTTGCCACTAATACCGCCACCAGGATGAGTTCCAGCTCCACAAATATAAAGGCCATGAATAGGAGTTCTATAACTTGAGTATTTAAACACAGGCCTTAAAGAGTACATTCTATCAATCTGTAATTCGCTGTGATGCCAATGACCCCCAGGAACATTAAAAATAGTCTCAATATCTAAAGGTGAAATAAGTTTTGAAGCTAAAACAGATTTTTTAATATCTGGAAAAATTTTTTCCAAGGTTAGCATAATTTTACTATAAAGAAGTTTTTTTGAACTGTCCCAACCATCCTTGAGAGAGTATGGCGTATTCTGTATGATTATTGATGCTATAATTCCATTATCATTTATATTTGTTTCGTCAATAATGCTTGGAAATAATAACTCAAAATTTGGATCTTCGGGTAGTTGTTGATATTTTGAGGGATTAAAGTTTTCTTCAACATGATTAATAGACGGTGTATATGTAATTCTTGCAGAAAGTTGTTCATTACTTAAAAAACTAGATTTTGGTATTTTGTTTAATAATAAGTTTAATTTAGAGACATTTCCTTTATATCGAAGTGATTTAATTTCTCTTAAAAGGCCAGTGTCTAATCTTTGTGGTCCAATAAAATCAAAAAATGTTTTAATGGGGCTTACTGATGATAAAACAATATCAGCAAAAAACTCTTCTCCATTTTGAGTCTTTATTCCAGTAACTTTATTGTTTTCAAAGATTAAGTTTTTAGCTTCATTTTTAAATATAAATTCAACGCCTGCGCTTGTACTTGATTTATAAAAAGTTTCAATTAATTTGGGAATTCCGCCTTCAGGAAATATTTGAGCACCTTGTGCTCCATTAAATTCACCTGCAAGTCTATACAAAAGGCCCATATAAGAAGTAGGAGATCTTGGACCCAAGTTGATACCTAAAGTCGCATCAAATGCTAACAATCCTCTAAGCAAGTCATTGTTAATTTCCTCTTCTAAAATATCAGCAACACACATTAGCATCATTCTAAAGAATTCTTGAAATTCTTCTCTACCTTTTATTCTAAGATTAATACCTGTTTTAAGAAAATCTAGTTTATCAAATAATGAGTTGTTCTCTCTGTTTATAGGGGATTTATAAAGAAATTTTTTCAATAAATTTGCTTGAAAAAACATTCTTTTTTTAAGTTTTTCCCAATTGGCCTTTTCATTAGAATCTATGCCATCAATTTGTGATCCATAACTACCAGAAAAAGAAATATAGTTTTGGTTTTTATCAACAGAAATAGAAGGAATAAAAAAATTTTTAGTCTTTAGACCATATTTTATTAAATCGAGATCTTTAATAGATTTGGAGCATAGATGATTAATCAAATGAGGCAGAGGTTGGTTTACATTGTCATTTAATAAAATATTAGATGACGCCATACCTCCAAATTCAGAAGAACTTTCTAATATAAGAACTTTCCGACCTGTTTTTGCCAATTTAATTGAGGCAGCCATTCCATTATGTCCTGCTCCAATAATAATTACATCATATGACTTCATAAGCGCTTCTTGCGTGAGATGTAGGTTTTTTAAGATCTTTCAAAATTTCAATAGCTGCATTTCTTCCTGGTGCTCCCATCACTCCACCACCTGGATGGGTAGAAGACCCACAAATATATAATCCTTTTAATGGGCTTCTGTATTGAGCATAACCTGGCACAGGTCTATTAAATAACAATTGGTCAAAGGTTAATTCACCTTGGAAAATATTACCTTCTGTAAGCCCTACTTCATCTTCTAATTCTTTTGGTGTACGAATTTCCATGTGGATTATTTTTTCACGAAAACCAGGCGAATAATCCTCTATTTGCTTAATCACAGTTTCACCAAAAGCCTCTTTTTTCTCTTGAGTCCAATCCTTACCATAAACTTTTGGTGGACAATATTGTACAAAGCAGCTCATAAAATGTTTTCCTGGAGGTGCCATTGTTGGATCAGTTGCGGTGGGTATCATCATATCAAGGAAAGGATCTTTAGACCAAGTTCCATTTTTCCAGTCATCATAAGCTTTTTCCATTCTCTCAATGCTATCTGTAAAATGTATATCTCCTTTGATACATGGATCTCCTTTCGGAACTGCAGGAAAATCCGGCATACTATCAAGGCCAATATTAACCTTTCCAGAGGAACCCCTAATTTTGAAATTTTTTACTTTTTTTACGAAAGAGGGTGGGAGAAATTTATCATCTACTAGCTTTAAAAAGGTTCGTTTTACATCAGCATTGGAAACTATATTTGACGAGTAAAATTCATTACCGTTTTTTAAAGCAACACCTTTTGCTTGGTTGTTTTTAATTAGAATATTTTCTACCTCAGATTCAGTAATTAATTCACCACCAAAAGATTTAAATGAAGATGATAAAGCTTGAGTAATTGCCCCCATACCACCTCTTGCATAACCCCATGAACCGATAGAGCCATCGACCTCACCCATATAATGGTGTAAAAGAACATAAGCTGTGCCTGGAGACATTGGACCTAAAGCGGTCCCAATAATACCTGACAGTGCCAAGGAGGCTTTAATAACATCATTTTCAAAGTATTCATCAAGGTAATCAGAAATAGACATAGTCCAGAAACGAATTGTTTCAGCCATTTGATCAGGGCTAAGCTCATTAAATTGTTTAATAAGGTAAAAAATTTCTCCAATATCTTTAGATTTAAAACTTGCTGGATCTGGAGCTGTCCTCATTAATAGTGGTTGTATAAATCTGCATTGCCTTGTTACATCTCTTGAATATCGCTCATATGCTTCACTATCTTTTACGCTAAATCTTGCCATTTCACGACGCTTAGAATGATAATTTCTGTAATTAGCTAAATATCTTCCATCCTGTGTAAAAGTAGTTCCTCCTTCAATTCCTATTATTTGAAGGCCATGTTTAGGCAATTCCAAGTCGCGCATAATTTCTGGCCTAAATAAGCTACAAACATAAGAGCAATTGGAATATAAAATATTAGGAGTTAACTCCCTACTTACTGCAGCGCCACCAATCCAGTCATTTTTTTCCAGTACAAGAACATTTAATCCTGCTTTTTGTAAATAACACGCATTTACAAGGCCATTATGCCCTGCTCCAATTATAATTACATCGTAGTTTTTATGCTGAGAATTCATATAGATAATTATTTATTATTTACTTAAAATTTTAAAATAACAAGATTATTTGAAATTTTGCAAGAAATGCTTGAAAATAGTATATATTTCGTGAAGTATCATCAAATAAAGTTTCAAATGGAGGAAATAATGAGACTAATAAAGAATTATATTATCGGTCCTTTAACAGGGCTAGCTTTCATGATTGGCTTTTCTCTTAATTCTGTTGCAGCTGACAGCGAATTAATAGTTTTTGATTGGGGTGGATATGAGGACCCAGGTTTTTTTCAAGGTTACATTGAAAAATACGGTGATAGTCCAACTTATTCATTCTTTTCAGATGAAGAGGAAGCACTTCAAAAAGTAAGAGCTGGATTTAGAGCAGATTTAGGCCATCCATGCTCTCAGTCAGTTGTTAGGTGGAGAGACGCAGGGATAATTGTACCTATTGATACATCAAGACTATCTAACTGGGACAAAGTAATGCCAGAATTTGCAAATATGGAAGGTTGGAATGTTGATGGTAAACAATGGGCAGTTCCTATTGATTGGGGTTCAAGTGCATTAACTTACAACACAGAAAAAGTTACAGCTGAAGAAGCATCCTCTCTACAAGTTTTAGCAAATCCAAAATTTAAAGATAGAGTTTCATTAGTTGATAATGTTGACGATGCTTTTGCATTAGGATATCTCGCAGTAGGTGTTACTGACTGGAATAAAGCTTCTGATGCGGACTTCAATAAAGCGGCGGCATTTTTGAGAGAAGTTCACAAGAATGTTAGAACTTATCACGCTGACGGCGCAGAAGGTGCTGAATTAATGAAAAGTGGTGAAATACTCTTAGAATGGACATGGAATGAAGTTGCTGCGACATTAGGTTGGGATGGACTTCCGGTTGCTATGAATAGAGAAACAAAAGAGGGTGCTTCTACATGGGTTTGTGGCTACACAATGATGAAAGATGCTCCTGGTTCAGAGCAAAAAGCGTATGATTTTATTGATGCATGGCTTGCAGACTCATCTGCTGAATACATACTCACAGAATGGGGGTACGGTCACTCAAACAGTAAAGTTATGGCTGCTATCGGTGAAGAAAATGGATTTGGTTCGCTTGAAAGCTATACTAAAAATACGCTATGGCAGGCGCCTACAGCACCAGCTCTAAGAGAAAAAATGATTAAAGAATGGGAATTAATCAAAAGCGGATTCTAAATATTTAATTTAATCAATTATATTCAGAGGCGGCTTAGTCGCCTCTGAAACTATCCACTAAACCCTACTATATTATCTTTATCAATATTAAGTTTAACTTTTTCACCAACCTTATAGTTCATTTGGCCAAAAGAGTTTTGAGTTAAAACATTTAGAGGTTCTATGTCTTTACCGCAAATAATTTTATAGTATGTTGTTTCACCTAAATAGGAAATTTCTTCTATTTCCCCTTCAATAAAATCTGCAGATTTTGATTTTCTTGGATTTATTGAAATAAGTTCAGGCCTAATTCCCAATGTAAGTTTATTATTTACATGATTTCCTGAAACTTGGTTTTGTGGTAACTCGAACTTACCTAATATTCTATTTTCAACTTTAATCTTTTCACCTGATTTAGAACCTATGGCATCAATAAAATTCATAGTTCCAATAAAGGAGGCAACTCTTTTTGAAGAGGGTCTCTCATATAGCTCTCTAGGAGATGCAATTTGTTCTACTTTGCCATCGAACATTACAGCTACTTTATCACTCATTGTTAAGGCTTCTTCTTGATCATGGGTTACTAAAATAAAAGTTATGCCTACAACTCTTTGTAAGTGGCGCAATTCTGATTGCATTTGTTCTCTTAATTTTTTATCTAAGGCTGACAAAGGCTCATCAAGTAGTAAAACTTTTGGTTTTAGGATAAGCGCCCTTGCTAAGGCAACTCTTTGTTTTTGCCCCCCAGACAATGCATTAGAGGATCTATTATTTAAACCTGAAAGACCAACCAGCTCAAGCGATTTATTAATCATTTCTAATTTTTCATCTTTAGATAGCCTTTTTTTTCTAAGGCCATAAGCAACATTTTCTGCAACATTCAAATGTGGAAAAATGGCATAGTTTTGAAAAACCATATTAGTTGGTCTTAAATTAGGGGCTATTCCATCCATTGACTTGTTATCAATTAAAATATCTCCTGAATTAGGCATTTCAAATCCTGCAATCAATCTTAATAATGTTGTTTTTCCGCAGCCGGAAGGACCCAAAAGTGAAAAAAACTGACCCTGTGAAATTTCAAGAGACACACCATCAACTGCTTTAACATCTCCAAAATTTTTATATACATTTTTGACTTCTACTTGATTGATCATTTTTCATCCCTTTAGTATTTGACTTTAACTAATTTTTATTAGGTATACTATCTTCTAACATTCTTGACCTTCTTCTGAAGTATTCACTTAGTGAGAGCAGCATTAAGGACACTATTAAAAGAATAGTTCCTAAAGCCATTGTAGCAGGTAGTTTTTTTGGAAATCTAAATTGTGCCCATATATAAACAGGTAAAGTGGTGTCTGTTCCTGTTAAAAAGAAAGCTATTATGAACTCATCTAATGAAAGTGTAAATCCTATTAGTAAACTTGCAATTATACCAGGGAGCACAAGTGGCAAAATAACCCTATAAAAAGTACCAAATTGATTTTCTCCTAGATCCATAGAAGCTTCCTCTAAGCTTAGGTCTAAATTATTAAACGCAGAATTCATTATAATAATAGAAAATGGTGCTAAAAGTAATGTATGCCCCAGAATAACACTCCAAACATTCAGAGTTATTCCAAGCTGAATTAAAACTATAAGAAGAGAAACACCAACAATAATTTCAGGTAAAATAAGTGGTGCAAGTATAAATGTCAAAGAAGCCTGTTTTCCTTTGAAATCGTATCGTGTGGTAGCACGTGATGCTAAAGTACCTAAAATAGTTGCAAGAATGCTAGATGAAATCGCTACGATTAAAGAATTTTTCAGAGCATCATGCAAGGCGTCTTGATATAAAAGAGCTTCAAACCATTGAAAGGAAAAACCTGTTAAAGGAAATGCTATAATTTGACTTTTGTTAAAGGAGAATATTGGTAACAACAGTGTAGGAGCATACAAAAATATTAAATAAGTAAAAGCAAATATCTTTAAATATTTTGAAGATTTTGACAAATTAATATCTCCTTAAATATTTTCTATTAAAGAGAACAAAAACAATCGAGATGAAAGAGACTATCATCAATGAGGATACAGATAAAGCAGCAGCAAGAGGGGCATTATTGGCTTTTGAAAATTGTACTTGTATCATGTTTGCTATCATTAACCCATCAGTTCCGCCAACTAGTTTTGGCGTAATATAGTCTCCAACAGTAGGAATAAAAATAATTAGAGCTGCACCAATAACTCCAGGTGCGGATAGTGGGAGTATAATTCTAAAAAATTGATCTATTGCACTATCACCTAAATCCGTACTTGCTTCTAAAAGAGACCTATCTATTTTTTCAAGTGAAACAAAAATGGGCAGGATAGCAAAAGGTGCCCAACCGTGTGTCAAAGCTAATACAACTGCATTTGCATTATAAAGTAAGAAAGTAAGTGGTTCTGTTATCATCTCTAACCAAATTAAAAATGAATTCAAAACACCATTGTAACCTAATATGACTTTCCATAAAAACATTCTAATCAGATAACTTGTCCAAAAAGGAATGGTTATTAAAAATAACCATAAAGCTTTTCTTTCTCCACCATGAAAGGAAATAAAATACGCCATTGGAAAAGCAAGAAGAACTGTAAAAAAGGTTGCAGTTAGCGATATTATTAATGATCTTGTAAATAGTAATTTATAAACTGGCTGAGTAGCAGCTTCAATGTAATTTTTAAAAGTAAATGTTTTATCTAATGTTAGGTAGTCTTGTGTCCAAAAACTCAATAAGAACATCATTGTTAGTGGGGCTGCCAAAAGTAAAAGGCTAAAAATAAAAGGAATTGACAACAAACGCCAACCCTTCTTTGTATCATTATTAAAAGTAAATTTCAAAATTTCCTCTCAATATAGATTTAATTATATTCTAATTGAATATTAAATTTTAATTCATCCAAATATTATTATAAGGTATAACTAAGAATTTCAATTAATAAAAATTCGAAAACTTAGGCAGTCACTTTAAACTAATATTTTCAAGCATTTCCTTATTTAATTTATAAATCAAATGCTCATCAGGTTGTTTTTCAATCTTTAAGATAGGGATTTGTCTTCTCATATGGTCGTGATGAGATTTCACTCCATATTCAAGATCAGATAAATAAAATCCTTCAAATGATTTTGAATTCATTGATTCATTTGACCAAATAGTGAGTTGCACATCTTCAGCTACAGTATGATTGTCAATTCGATTGCTAAGATAACGAGCAACTCTTTGTTGGCGAGTTTCATTTTTATGTCTGTATATACTGCCCCTTAATAAAGTTAAATCAGTTGAAATAGGAAATTCTTGATAAAACTGAACTGTTTCCGGCGTTACTGCAATAACTGCATTTGGAAAAATTCCAAAATAATTCCATGAATTTTTATATTTGTCTGGTAAATGTGAAGCAGGAGACGAAAACCGTTTGTAATTTTTAACACTCCAGTTTCTAGCTGTTTTTCCACTAAAGCTGGCATGAGTTTTTGATATGCCGTTCACAAAGGGTTCATCAAAATAATTTTTCCCATAAAGATCTTGTAAAGATGGATGAGCCATTGGAACATGATAGCCCTCATTATCTACGTCTCTTACAGATTTCCAATTAACTTCAGTCCTTTGTGTCCATATACCGTCAGTTGGAACCATTTTATCTATTTTGTAATTACCTAGTTCCTCTGAAAAAGGTGACATAAGGCATTTAACTGATTTTTGAGGACCTTTGTTTAATCTTATAAAAACAAGTCCATTCCAAATTTCACACTCAATTTTTTTTAGTCCAAAATCTTTTTTATTAAACTTTGGAAATGATTTCGGCTGAGAAGCTCCACGAAGTGTGCCATCTAAATTATAAACCCATCCATGAAATGGACACACAATTGCGGTGCAATTACCTTTTTTATTAGCCATAACCCTTGATCCTCTGTGTCTGCAAAGGTTGTAAAATGCTCTAATAATATTTTCATTATCTCTAATAATAAGAATTCTTTCGTTACATAAATCAAATGTAAGAAAGTCCCCAATAGAACTTAAATCAGACTGATGGCAAATCAGTTGCCAATGATTAAAGAACAAACTTTCTTTTTCAATTTCAAGCAATTGCTTACTCTTATATGTCCAGCTTGGAAGTCCTTTACGATCCCATTCTTTAGGAATAGAGACATCTCTAAAATTACTTACTTTTTCCATTACTTAATTTCTTCAAGACTCAATTTTAATTACTTTTCCTATTTTATTAACTGATATTAGAAAAACAATTAAAATTATAAATGTATATCCAAATAAAATATGTGTAAATTGAATGTTTGAATAATCACTAATCATTCCAAATAAAATTGACCCTAATGCAGCTGAACCCATATTAATCATTATCCAAATGCTCATTACTCTTCCTCTGAAAATATCTTTTAATTCAAGCTGAATTTTAGATTGAATAGAAATACCAATTGTGGTTGCTAAAAATCCTAAAATAAAAATTAAAAATAATGCCATATAAAATGTATCAACATATCCAATAAGCAAAACAGTTAAAGGGATTGTTATAGCTGTAAAAAGAATACTATCTGGAATATTAGTGCCCATAGTTTCAGCTTTTCCAAGAGCTTTAGTAATAGAGGCAAAAAGTGCTCCTGCTCCAGCAGTTGCAGTAATTAAACCCAATCCTGAAGGGCCTTGGTGAAAAATACCTTCAGAAATTAAAGGCAAGGTTTCTAAAACGCCTCTGCCCACAAAAGACGTCAACCCACTAAGAACAATTGAAAATTTAATAATTGAGTTGGACAAAATAAGTTTAATACCTTCAAAAAAATCAGATATGAAAGACTTATTTTTTCCATTTAAAACTAAATCTCTAGGTTTGATAAATAAAATGAAAAACATTACAGGCATATATGTAAAAATTGATATTAAAACTGCTTGGCTTGCACCAAAATATTGTATTAAAAAACCACCTATAGCTGGTCCAATAAGTCTTGTAGTATTAAAGTTAACTGCTGTAAGAGCTACAAGAGAGGGCACTTGATACTCTTCAATTAGTCTTGGAGCAAGAGACATCCTTATAGGATGAGCTGCTGAAGCAATCACTCCAATAAATAGACATATAAGCAACAAAGATTGGATTGAAAGGAGATTTGTTAAAATAAGAACAAACAATACTGTGGAACATATAATCATCGAACTATAGGATAAAAAGAAAGCGACCCTTATATTTATCCTATCGATCAAAACTCCAAATACTGGCCCACTAAAAATTGTTGGTGCGAGACTTAGGAAAGCTGCAATTCCTACATAAAAAGGGGAGTTAGTTATTTCCCAAGCAAGCCAACCGATAATAATTCTTTGTATCCAAAGCCCGTTAAGAGCTATAAAACTCCCAAATAGATAAAGTCTAAAACTTGAAGAATTTAAAGCATTTATATTCATAATATAATTAGCACTATATAGATAATAATTTTTCAGTATATAAATTAAAGTAAATATTAACTTATAATGATTTGACAAAACTAATTCATATTTGCAGAGAATGCCTTAAAAAATGGGATAGTAAAAAAATCCTATCAAAGTGTAATTTTTGTCAATCAAACAATGTGTATTTCCATAGAGAGTTTAATGAATTGAGCATTGCTCATCTAGATTGTGATTCTTTCTATGCTGCAGTTGAAAAAAGAGACAACAAGACTCTTAAATATAAACCTGTAGCTGTTGGTGGGACTGAAAGAGGTGTTGTAGCTGCTGCATGTTATGTTGCAAGGAAGTATGGCATTAAATCAGCAATGCCCACTTTTAAAGCTAAACAACTTTGTCCTGACTTAGTTATTATAAAGCCCAGGATGGAACATTATATTAAGATTAGTAGGCAGATAAGATTAATAATGGATGACGCTACCCCAGCTGTTGAACCAGTTTCAATTGATGAGGCCTTTTTAGATTTGTCGGGAACTGAAAAATTACATAAATGTATCCCTGCTATATCAATGTTGAAAATTCAAAAAAAAATCTACTCTGACATTGGTATAACTGTTTCTGTAGGATTGTCTTATAACAAGTCTATGGCTAAGTTAGCTTCTGAACAAAATAAACCCAATGGTTTTTTTGTCCTTGGTAAAGAAGAAGCTAAGAACTGGTTATCAGAAAAACCCATTTCAATTATTTTTGGTTTAGGTAAATCAACAGTTAAAAAATTAAATTCCTTAGGTATTCATTTTTGCAAAGATTTATTTAACTTTGAGTATTTAAAATTAAAACAAATATTGGGAAGCAATACTCTTAAAATACTTAAATTGGCAGAGGGTATAGACAATAGAAAG
Source organism: uncultured SAR116 cluster alpha proteobacterium (assembly GCA_902539295.1). Taxonomy (GTDB): domain Bacteria; phylum Pseudomonadota; class Alphaproteobacteria; order Puniceispirillales. The sequence goes on along the minus strand of CACBIM010000013.1, from coordinate 9,462 downwards.
GTTTTTAAAAACTCTTCAACAAAAAGTATTTCTGTTGAAACAACATTTTCAAAAATTAAAAGTGAAAAAGAAATAAAAAATGAACTTCATCTTTTGTGCCTTAAGTTATCCTCAAGACTAAAAGATAAAAATTTTATTGGCAAAACATTAACATTAAAACTAAAAACAACTAAATTCAAAGTTATTACAAGATCAGTAACCTCAAACCTACCTTTACAGATGGCACATGATTTATACTCAAGGTCAGAGGAGTTGTTTGAGAATGAAATAAAAGATAATGTTGATTATAGGCTAATTGGGATTGGAGTTTCTAATTTTAAAGAAAACCAAGATGATAACTTTCAGTTAAATTTTGAAGATGAAGTTAAAAATAAAAAAAATAATCTAGAGTTTGCAATTGATGAAATTAATAGCAAAATTGGTTCGAATAAAACAATTATTGGAAGACATTTCAATAATAAAAAATAAATGCTATAATTAAATTAATTTTATAGGTTAAAATTTAAAAAGGCTTCAAGATGAGCAATAATAAATGGAATAAAAATGCATTGGGGTATGGTGAAAAAACCAATTCTTCCTTAAATGATTGTTGGAATAAAAACGCGCTAAAATATGACTCCAAAAATGATTTAGAGAATTCTGGTTTATCATTAAAAAATGACAAACATGGAAATGATCATTGGAATAAAAATGCGAGTGAATATGGGAAAAAAAATATTCCTTTAAATAAAGATCAGTGGAATAAAAATGCAATAGAATATAAAGAATAAATCAATTATTTTTTAATTTTGTTAAATCTTTCTGAGTGTCAACATCAAAATAAAAGCCTTCAGAGTTTGTATTGTAATAAATAACATCTCTATTTTCTTCTAATATTTTCTTCCCCCCATTATCTCCTACTAAGTTTTCAAGGGTATTAAAATAGTCCTTTCCAAATATTACAGGATTGCCCCTTGTGGTTTTATTATGAGGAACAATAATTTTTGATTTATTTCTAAATTTTTCTTCGAATTGAACCATTGAATTATAATCTTCAGACTTTAATAAAGGCATGTCTGCAAGACAAATCATTGTTGATAAACTATTCCTTGGTAAATTTTTTATACCTAATGAAATTGATGAATTAATGCCTTCATTAAAACGTAAATTTTTTATAACTTGAACTCTAAATTTTTTTAATAGTTTATTAATTTTAACATGGTCTTTTCCAGTGATTACAATTATATTTCTGAGTTTAGATTTACAAATTTCACTTACAACATGAGTGATCAATAATGTAGAATTGAAATTAGTAAATAGCTTGTTATCTTTTCCAAATCTTTTTGAGTTTCCTGCTGCTAAAATTATTGCGTCAGTCATTATCAATGTCCAAATTTAGAGTGCTTCAAGTTTATTTTGTATCTGTATGATTTGAGCCATTATTGAAACTGAAATTTCTGCTGGGCTTTTAGCTGAAATTTCCAACCCAATAGGTCCATGTATTCTATTGAGTTGTTTGTCACTAAACCCAGCATCTTTAAGCCTACCCAATCTCTTTGAGTGAGTTCTTTTGCTTCCTAGACATCCAATATAAAAGGCATTGCTATTTAGTGCGGCATGAATTCCCTGATCATCTATTTTTGGATCATGAGTTAATAAAACAACGGCAGTTCGTTCATCAATTATATTTTTTTCAAAATACTCTTCAGGCCATAAATTAATTAATTCTCCAATTTTAAATCTTTCTTTGGTGGTAAAGGACTTTCTAGGATCAACTATATCAACAAAAAAACCACATTCATTGCATAAAGTTTCTAAATGTTGAGCAATATGAACAGCGCCTATAATTATGATTTTAATTTTTGGCAAAAAAATTCTTACGAAATTATTTTTGTCTTCAGTCATTCCACTTGAAGATAAATTAATATTCTTAAAAATTGATTTTATATTTTGATTTTTACTTTTTTCTATTGAATTTAAATAAAGGTGATTTTTATGCTCTTTAATATCTTTAATAATGCAAAACGGAGTTCTTGAGTTGATTTTCTGTATCATTTCATCAAGCAAATGTGAAAGATTAAAATCTCTTTCAACGTAAACACTTATTTTACCTCCACAAGTCAAGCCAACTTCCCAAGCTTTTTCATCACTTACACCAAAATTTAAAACTCTTGGTTGTGATCCATTTATAATATCTAAAGAAGTTTGAATTACAGAACCTTCAATGCATCCTCCTGAAACAGAACCAACTATTTCATTATCCTCAGAAACTAGCATCTGGCTGCCTATTGGTCTTGGCGAGCTACCCCATGTAGATATAACTGTTGATACTGCAAATCTTTTATTCTGTTTGATAAAATTTTTTGCTTTATTAAAGATGTTTAAATCTTCTGAGTTATGAAAATTATTTATGTTCATTTTTTTATTAAGAAAATATAAATTATAGACAATTATTCCATATTTTGTAATATTATATTTTTAACATTCGTTCTTGTTTTATGAAAGTAAACAAAGAATTTATAGATAAAAACTTTTCAACAATACATCTGAGTTTTTTGCAAACTATTGTTTTTAGGCAAAGCTTTATAAATCATAATTTGGGTGGAGCAGTAGATAGTTGTATAATTCAAATTGTTTGTTGGCATCATTTAACTTCTTTATTGAATGATAATTTAAAAAATGAAAGCACTGAATTTGAGAAAGCTTTACATCATTGGAATAACTCGTTTGGTGTCAATTTTTCATCAAAAAAACTTACTCTCACTTTGCTATCAGAATTATCTGCAATACCCTTAGAAACTGTAAGAAGAAGAGTAATTCAACTTGAAAAATTAAATTGGGTAAAATACTCACCAAAAACTGGTGTAGTTTACTCCCCAAGCGAGGAAAACAATAATTTAATTGTTGAAATAAATGAAAAAGAAAAAGAGTTGCAGGCAAATTATTTAAGTATCTATGAAAAAGCTAAAAATCTCCTTTTGCAATAAATGGAGTATTTTTAAAGTTTTTCTTTCCATAAGTAAACTTACTGCTATCTAAATATTCTACACTTCCTCCAGCATAGCGCAAAACAGCATCACCTGCTGCTGTATCCCATTCCATTGTAGGACCAAATCTTGGATACACATCGGCTTCCCCACTTGCAACTAAACAAAATTTCAATGAAGAACCTATTGAAACTGTTCGAGCTATATTATTTTTTACAAGCCAATCTTTTGTTTTTTGATCTAAATGTGATGAGCTTGCGACAGCTACAATTTTATTTTTATCACTTTTTCTAATTCTTATTTTCTTTCTTCCATCTTTATTTTCTTCAAAAGAGCCAAAAGTTTTACCTGCATAAAACAAACGTTTAATTGCAGGGGCATAAACAATACCAATTAATGGTTTATTTTCTCTTATAAGTGCAATATTTACAGTAAATGAACCCTTGCCATCAAATTTTAAAAACTCCTTAGTTCCATCTAAAGGGTCAACAAGAAAAAATTCACTTAGAGATTTCAAGTTATGACTTTCCGGGTTTTCTTCAGAAACTATTGGAATTGATGGGCATAAAGATTTTATTTTTTTTATAATTATTTTTTCAGCTGCTTTGTCTGCAATTGTAACAGGGCTGCCATCATTTTTTTGTTCAGCATTAGGTTTTGAATTATATATATCTATTATTTTACTACCTGCTTCTTTAACACAAGGGAGCAAATTTTTAACTAATACATTTTCATCCATCTTTTAACTATTAAAAAATCTAAAATTAAATATTTATGATTATTGTAATTACAGCAATAGATATCAACATCAATAAGGCGGCTTTTCTAAAATACTCGTTACCTGATTTGTTAAAATAAGTTGCGCCTAGCCAAGTAAAACCAATATAAATTGGAAATGCAAATATACTTACTATGACTAAATTAAGTGTCATCATTCCATAAAATACTTGAGTAAGTGTTGTTAATAATGACATGCACCCCATTGTAATAATAATGTTTGATCTCGTTATTTCCGCATCATCATTTCTTGCCATTAATACAGTTACAAAAGGTGGACCTCCTACTCCAGCAGCTCCATTGACAAGACCTGAAAATCCTCCTCCCAAAATCATAGTTAAAAGATTGATTTCGCCTTTAGGTTTCCAACCGCTTGCAAGTAATGCGACCATTAGAATTACCATAACAGAAATCAATATCCTTATAATTTCAGGATCTAAAGAAACTACGAAATAAAAACCAATTGGGATGGTTACTAAAAGAGCTAGTATCATTGGAAAAACAATTTTAACATTACCTTTATTTAAAGCTGGTGGCATCAAATATAAAACTGTAGGAACTTCAACTAAATACATTATTACCAGGCCTACTGCAGGTGTAAGAATACTAGAAAGTATGGGTACCATCAATAGAGCTGCTCCAAAACCTAAAAAGCCTCTTAAAAAGCCTCCTAAAGCAATTGCAATAGCGCAACCGGCAAGCCCTAAATTTGACACATCAACAGGTAAAAGATCAGTCATTTCATAAATTACAGATGTTTTTTATTAGTGAAAATATAAAGTAAAACTGTCATAATATTTCTTAAAAAGTATAGTATACATCAATTCAATTTAAAATCTTACAATGAAACAATTTTATAAAAAGTTACATCTTTCTTCTGATGGGTCAAAAATTGAAAATATTACTCATCGGATTAAGGATATAGTTTTTAAATCTGAGATTAAAAATGGCATCGTTAATGTAAGTATACTTAATACAACAGCGTCTCTTATTATTCAAGAAAACGCAGATCCAGATGTTTTGAGAGACTTGCTAACATTTTATAGAAAATTGGTTCCAATGAATGGTGATTATGTGCATTCATCAGAGGGTGTTGATGACATGCCGGCTCACATTAAATCAACACTTACAAACTCAAATTTAACGTTAAGTGTTTTAGAGGGGGTTGTTCAGTTGGGAATTTGGCAAGGGATATATCTCTTTGAGCATAGAGAAATAAATAAAAACCGAACTATTTTGGTTCATATTTTTGGAAACTAAAATATTTAATCTGAACTTTTGTTTTTCTCAAAAAGTTTATCAAGTTTTTCTTCATATGAGTTATAATCTAAAAATTCATAAAGTTCATTTCTAGTTTGCATAGCTTTAAGAACTTTTTTCTGGTCACCTTCAATTTTAAGGGTCTCGTAGATATTTAATGCAGCTTTACTCATTGCACGAAATGCGCTTAGTGGGTATAAAACCATGTCAACTCCTACTGAAGCTAGTTCCTTAATATTAGATAATGGAGTTTTCCCAAATTCTGTCATATTAGCAAGTATTGGAACTTTAAGACTGTTTTTAAATTCTTTATAATGATTAATTTCAGTCATTGCTTCTGCAAAAATACCATCTGCACCAGCTTCAATATAAGCATGGGATCTATCTATGGAGGCGCTCATTCCTTCATTTGCAAAGGCGTCAGTCCTTGCCATAATAAAAAAATCTTTCTCCTCTCTAGCATCAATGCAGGCCTTAATTCTATCAACCATTTCTTGCGTTGAAACCATTTCTTTATTTGGTCTGTGACCACATCTTTTTTGCCCTACTTGATCTTCGATATGAACTGCTGCAACACCAGCTCTTGATAACTCTTTAATAGTCCTAGAAATATTAAAAGCTCCTCCCCAACCAGTATCTATATCAACTAATAGAGGGACATCTGTCACGCTTGTAATTCTTTTAGCATCCTCAACAACGTCTCCTAAGTTAGTAATTCCTAAATCTGGGATACCAAAAGATGCATTAGCCACACCAGCGCCTGATAAATAGATTGATTTGTGGCCAACTTTTTCAGCCATCACAGCGCAATAAGCATTTATACAGCCTACAATTTGAAGCGGCTCCTTTTCTTCTAAAAGTTCAAAAAATTTTTTTCCAGGATTTGTTGTTTCTGTCATTATTTCTTCAATATAGTTTTTCAATGGATTCTATTATAATTTTTTCATTAATTATAGAAATAAAAATATCATCTGTGTTCACAAGTGGTTGGAAGCCATTTTTATATTTTTTCAGAACATAATTTTCGGCATCTTTCGCCGAGCTTACTAAAGAGCTTTTAATGTTCATTGAATTATTCTTTTTAATAATATTACCATCATTTAATTTAAAAACTATATGATAATTTACCTTCCACATTTTCTAAGTTACTCTCAAATTTATACAGTTACTTAATAACGTTTAAATAAAAAATGAATAAATTTCAAAGTTTTGGTTGGGAGATTAATCCCAATTTGAGTGATTCCAAAACAAGTTTTCCATCTTTAAACAAGGATATAAAAACAGATTGGCTAATAATTGGAGGAGGTCTTACTGGTTTATCTGCATTAAATCAGCTAAAAAAACAAAATGTCTCTGATACAATTACAATGGTAGACGCAAGTAAAATAGGCCAAGGTTCAAGTTCGAGAAACTCTGGCTTTCTAGTTGATTCAACTCTAAATAATGGTGCAACTACAATTTCAAGTATTAGAGAATATAAAGAAAAATATGCACTAAATCTTGCTGGCATCTCTGAATTAAAAGCTATAGTCGATGAAAACAGAATTAATTGTGACTGGTCGGCTAATGGTAAATATCACGCCGCTGCAAATAAAAGTGAATTTTTCAAGTTAAAAAAATTTTACAATCTTCTGATGAAAATAGGTATTAGTTGTGAAGAATTTCATCAAGATGAATTATCAAATCTACTTGGTACAAACTTTTATAAATATGCCGTAAAAACAAATGGTGGTATTTTGCTAAATCCTCAAAAACTTTGCTTAAGGCTAGTCCCAAAAATTTGCAAGGGTATAGATGTTTATGAAAATACTAAAATTGAAAAATTTGATATTGATCAAGGAACTTCAGCATATACGAATGAAGGTTTTAAAATTCAGGCAAAAAAAATAATTGTTGCAATAAATTCCTGGATGCCAGAATTAAAAATCAAACAAGACTCTTCAATGCCACTAATTCTCACTTCGAGTATCACAAGACCCTTGACATTAAAAGAACGTTTAGTTTTAGGAAATCCAAAGCCTTGGGGTGTTTTGTCTGCAAAGCCAACAGGTGCAACATTAAGATATACTAATGATTATCGAATAATGATTAGAAACACTAGTGAACCCCATTTTGAGCATAATTTTAATTACAAAAAATGTATTGAAAAGCATAAAAAGGGCTTACTAAGGCGCTTCCCTCAGTTTCCTGATATTGATATCGAAAACTCATGGAGCGGTTTTATATCGGTATCAAGAAATGGCAAGCCAGTTTTTGGTAATTTGGATGAAAAAATATTTTTTGCTGGAGCTTATAATGGTGGTGGTCTTGGTTTGAGCGTGCTTTTTGGGGCGGCTATGATAGATAGCGCTCTTAAAATAAAAAATAGCCGCTTAAATTTAGTAGCAAGTTTCCCGCAAGCTAACAGGCTGCCACCGTTCCCAAAAATTGCTGCTCTATTGAGGTTAAAATTAGACCAAATCTTTGGATCAAATGAATATTAGATATATAATAAAATACTGTATTTATTAAAAAAAAATAAGTTAACCTAAATTAGTTAAATTATTACTTTAATTAATTTTTTAAAATTATACTTTATTAATTTTATAATGAAATCATCCAAACAAATGATTTTATAAATTCACAAATTTTAGTAGTTTGCATAAGTTATTTAGGGTATAATCTTGATAAATTTGAAATATTTTGAAAATTGTAAATAAATGAATAAAAACATACAATTAATTAAGAAAACAACCACTCATAAGAAAAAAGTATATAAATCAAAAAATATTTCTGGTTTAAGTGCTATTATTTTATCAAGTTTGATAACTTCTTCTGTTTCATATGCTGGTCAACCTAAAGCTGGGGATATTATTTCAAGTATGCCTACAGACAATTCATTATTAAATAAATGGGGACAAGCGACAAAACCAGTTAAAGAACCCTCTGTAATTGATGAAGACATAACAGTTTTTGTGAAGAGGTTTGAATTTCGTGGCAACAGCAAAATTAAATCCAGTAAATTACGAGCAATTTTATCTAAATTTATTGAGAAAAATTTAAACTTTAATGATCTAGAGTTTGCAGCATCTTTAGTTAGTAAGGAATATAGGTCTCAAGGATTTTGGGCTATGGCTTATTTACCAGAACAAGAACTTAGTAATGGCGTAGTTCGTATTCAGGTCTTGGAAGGTAAAATCGGTTCTGTAAAGTTTTTTGAAAGTAAAGACGCAGATAATAACCTAAATTTATCAATAGAGGATGCAGAAAAATATATTTTGAGAGGGCAAATTCCAGGAGAAATGCTTGATGTGCAGACACTTGAAGAATCTATTAAAAATTTAGATGATGTACCAGGGATTACCGCTGCTGCATCACTTATGGCAGGAATGAATCCTGGTGAAACTGATATAGCAGTTAATATGAGTAACACACAGCTTTTTTCTGGATCCGTTCGAATGGATAATCATGGTTCAAATTCAGCAGGAGATTTGAGACTTTCAGGACAGGTTAATGTAGATGGGTTATTTAACAACGGTGATAGATTTGCATTATCAAGTTTAAAATCTGAGGGTATAACTTATACCTCTATGGGTTTTAATTTTCCGGTAAACTATGATGGAACTAGGGCTGAGATAAGTTATTCATTTCTGGATTATGAACTTGGGAAACAATTTAAAGATGTGCAAGCTGAAGGAACAGCCAATAATTATTCTTTTCAAGTATTTAAAAAACTTCCTAAATTTGGAGAAATAAATCTTTCCTCAGGATTTTCTTTAACCCACAAAAAACTTCATGATAAAACGTTAGCTGGTGTTAGTGCTGATAAAACTGTGGATGTGGCAAGCATTGACTTGAATTTTAATGATGGTGTCCCAGGAGAGAATGTAAATTTTGGAAATATTTCTTTAAAACGAGGAAACTTAAATCTATCTGGTAATAATACTGATCTTTCAATGGATAGCCAAACAGCAAATAGACATGGGGATTTTTCAAAAATTGAATATAGTTTGGGCCGTTTACAAAGAATAGGCGAAAAAAATTATATAAATGTTTCAATAACAGGGCAGGTTTCATTTGATAATTTAGATTCATCTGAAAAATTCTCATTAGGAGGTCCATCAGGTGTTAGAGCATATCCAACTGGTGAAGGCATGGGTGATACTGGTGCTGTACTAAGAACTGAAATTAGGAGAAACTTTTCAGATAATTGGCAGGGGTTGGTATTTTATGACCATGGAGCAACTAATTTGCATAATAGACTTTGGAATAACTGGAATTCTGAAAATGAAAATTTAGAAAATTATTACCAGCTAAAAGGTGCTGGAATTGGTCTGAATTTAATTAATTCTGAAGATTATGATTTTGGTTTTTATGCTGGAAGGAGAATGGATGAAAACCCTGGCCGTAGCAACTCAGGTAATGATGGTGACGGCACCCTCAAAAAATTAAGATTCTGGCTTATATTCAACCGAAAATT
>CACBIM010000012.1 GCA_902539295.1 uncultured SAR116 cluster alpha proteobacterium | reverse complement strand
TTATTAACAATAACAGTCAAATTTAATATCATTCAAGGTTAAAATATCATGAAACAACCTATTATTTCTGGTTCTTCTAGAATAAGGAGAACTCCATACTCTAAAAGAGTAGAGGAAGCAGGTGTTAAGTCATACAGCGTATACAATCACATGTTATTACCAACTGTATTTGATACTTTGGAAAATGACTATCATCATTTGAAAAGAGCTGTTCAAGTTTGGGATGTATCAGTTGAGAGACAAATAGAAATCATAGGTCCAGATGCAACAAAAATACTACAAATGGTGACACCAAGAGATATAAGTAAAATGGAAGATGACCAATGTTACTACATTCCAATGGTTGATAAGTATGGTTATATGATAAATGATCCAGTTGCAGTAAAATTAGAAAAAAATAGATACTGGATTTCAATAGCAGACTCAGATGTAATTTACTATTTTAAAGGCTTAGCTGAAGGAATGGGATTAAATGTTAATATTTTTGAACCTGATGTTAATATACTTTCTATACAAGGACCAAAATCAAAAATTTTGATTGAAAAAATGTTTGGTAAAGAAATTTCCGAATTAAAATTTTTCAGACATGGAAAAGTTAACTTCAATGGGAAGGAAATGATAGTTGCCAGATCTGGTTGGTCTCACCAAATGTGTTATGAGGTATATGCAGATGGCTCTGAGTACGGACAAGACATGTGGGATAAATTTTTTAGTATTGGTAAAGATTTTGATGTAAGAGCAGGGTGCCCAAATCTGATAGAACGTATTGAAAGTGGCTTATTATCATATGGAAATGATATAAATGGAAATAACACGCCGTATGAGGCTGGGTTGGGTAAATTTTTATCTTCTGGTGTTAGTAAAGGATGCCTAGCTTATGAAATATTGCAATCAAAAATGGATCCTCAACGACTTATTAAGCCTATAGAAATTACAGGTGAACCTATTAAACCGATTACATACAGCCTAAAAGTTTCAAATGCTGATGGTGAAGTGGTGGGACAGATTTCATCTGCGGCATGGTCACCTGATTTTAAAGTAAATGTTGCTATTGGCATGATTGATCGGGAATACTGGAAACAAAAAAATAATTTATTTTTAAATATTACCGAGGATGATAGAAGAAAAATTTTCATTAAAGATAAATTCTGGAGTTAAAGTAAATAAATTATATTTGGAGGTTGTATGGATGATTTAAAAATAAGACCAAGACGAAGTTTTATATTCACACCTGGTTTAAAACCTGAAATGTTTCCAAAGGCAATTGCTTCTGGAGCTGATATAGTTTGTATTGAGCTCGAGGATGGAATTGCTATTCATGATAAAGACGAAGCAAGAGCTACTACAATCAAGGCATTAAAAACATTAGAAATAAATGAAAGTACAGAAATAGTTGTAAGAATAAATTGTCAAAGAACAAAACACGGACTATTAGATTTAGAGGCTTTTGTCTCAAGTGGTATTGATTTAAAAGCTATTATGCTCCCAAAAGTTCAGTCTCCTGATGAAATAAAGTTAATCGATGACCTTCTAACAGATGCTCAATTAAAGACAGAATTACACGTAATAATGGAAACTAATCAGGCGCTAGAAAGTATTTATGAAATTGCTTTATCAAGTAAAAGAATAGCTGCATTATTTTTTGGTGGTGTTGATATGGCAGCAGATTTAAGATGTGAGAACACTTGGGAAAATTTATTATTTGCAAGATCTAAAATTGTGCATGCTGCAGCGAGTGCAGGCATTGACGTCTTAGATGTACCCTATCTAGATTTGGAAAATATGGATGGGATGAAGAAAGAAGCCATACTTGCTAAAAATCTTGGATTTAGTGGCAAGGGTTCAATTCATCCCAAGCAAATCAAAATACTAAATGATGTATTCACACCATCAGAAGCTGAGATTAAACTAGCAGAAAAAATTGTTGATGAGTTTGAGAAATCAGGAAAAGGTCTTCTTGTAATTGATGGGAAATTAATTGAGAAACCAGTCTTAAGGGAAATGCAAAGAAAACTTTCCATCTCTAAAAGACTTAAATAAACTGACATAATTTTTAAATAAATTTTATGTCAGACAATTTTTTGAATGATGAAATTTTTTCTAATTTTGAGAAATCAGAAAAAATTTTTATAGAAACAGAGAATAGTCAATATTCATTTAAAAAGTTTAATCAACTGTGTAATAAAATTGCTAATTTTCTATTAGTTTCAAAAATTAAAGCAAATGATAGAGTCTTAGTAAAATTAGAGAAGTCTGTAATTTGTTTAGCAATTTACATAGCTACTATTAGAGCTGGATGTATTTATATTCCAGTAAATACAAGTTATACACCTTCTGAAATTGATTACTTTATTGAAAATTCACAACCTTCATTATTTATAGCAAATTATGAGAGTATCAAAAACATCTCAAATAAAAATATTAAGACTGCTCAATTAGAAAATGATTTATCTGGACCATTCTTAGAAAAGATAAAGTCTCAAAAAAATATATTTGAGCCAATTAAAAGAGATAAAGATGACATTGCGTCTATTTTATATACTTCGGGTACAACCGGAAGATCAAAAGGGGCTATGCTTACTCATAATAATTTAGTTTCAAATACTAAATCACTTTTTAAAATATGGAAATTTTCTGATAATGATATTTTGCTTCATGCATTACCAATATATCACATTCACGGGTTGTTTGTTGCTTTTAATATCTGTTTATTTAGTGGTGCTAAAATCAATTTTCTTGAAAAATTTGAATTAGAAACAGTTATAAAGAAATTGTCAAAATCAACAGTTATGATGGGTGTGCCCACTTACTATACGCGGATGCTTCAAAGCCAAAAATTAAATCATTTACTAACCAAAAATATAAGGTTGTTTATTTCCGGTTCAGCACCTCTTCTTGCTGAGACACATAAAGAATTTGAAAGCAAGACAGGTCATAAAATTCTTGAAAGGTATGGTATGACAGAAACAAATATGAATACCTCAAATCCATATGATGGAGAAAGAAAAGCCGGAACAGTTGGCTTTCCTTTGCCAGGAATTAATGTCCGGATAACTAACCCTAAGAATGGTGAAAAGTTAGGTGTTGATAAAATTGGGATGATAGAAATAAAAGGGGATAATGTCTTTTCTGGATATTGGAAAATGAAAAAACAAACTAATAACAGCTTCACAAAAGACGGTTTCTTTGTAACAGGTGATTTAGGAAAATTTTCTTCTGATGGATATCTGTCAATTATAGGAAGAGATAAAGATTTAATTATTTCTGGTGGCTTAAATGTTTACCCAAAAGAAGTAGAGCTATTATTAGATCAAAATCCTAATGTAAAGGAAACTGCAGTTATTGGTGTTCCTCATAGAGATTTTGGGGAAGCGGTTGTTGCAATAATAGTAGCTGATAATAAAAAAAATCTGGAAATTGAAATAATGAATTCAATAAAAAATAAATTGGCAAATTTCAAAAAACCAAAAAAAATTATATTTATTTCGGAGCTACCTAGAAATGCTATGGGAAAAGTACAAAAGCAGAGGTTAAGAAATATTTATAAAAATCTTTTTGATTAATGAAAAAAATATTTAAAAATTTAACACCTGAATTACAAGGCGGTTTATTAATCATTTTAGCTTTTGTTGTAATTGGTCCTAATGATGTTCTTATACCATTCATCTCAAAAGAAAGTAGTCTTTGGCAGTTTCATTTTTCAAGAAGTATAATTGTAATTAGCCTAATACTAGTCTGGATATATTTAAGTTCTAAAAAAATATTTATATATAGTTTACGTAATGTTCTTTTAAGAAGTGTATTGTACACTAGTTCAATGCTAATTTATTTTGGCTGTCTATCATTTTTGCCAATAGCTATAGTTGGAGCAGGCATGTTTACTTCTCCTATTTTTGTTTTGTTGATTTCCTATTTTTTTTATAATGAAGAAATTGGATTTAGAAGAATTTCAGCTGTACTAATAGGAAGTATCGGCGTTTGGGTTATATTAGATCCTCTTAGTGAACAATTTTCATACTTTAATTTTCTTCCAATTATTGGCGGAATTTTTTTAGCTATGGGTAACGTTACAACATGGCGATTATGTTCAAAGGAAAGCCCTTTAACTTTGACAGTATTCTTTTTTTCTATAATTGGATTTTTTGGTTTGTTGGGAATTATCTATTTTAGCTTTTTTAATGTAAATCCTGAAGATTTTAATGTACCACCTTTCTTTATAGGTGGTTGGTCAAATGGATCGATTGTTTTATGGATATTAATCTTTATTCAATCGATTGGAAGTATGATTGGTATATGGTTATTAACTAAAGCCTATCAAATGGCCGATACAAGTTATTTAAATGTTTTTGAGTATTCTTTTTTTATCTTTGCTGGTTTAGCAGGATGGATAATTTTAGGACAATCAATTACAAATTTTGAACTATTAGGAATTTTTTTAATAATTTGTGCTGGAATTATTGTTTCATTGGCTGGTAAAAAAAAACCAACTAGTCTCAAGAATTAACTATTATTTAAATATTGGTATAATTGCTTTGCTCTTTATGCTAATCAAACTAAAATTATTGTTTGTATAATTGGAGACAAATAAATGTGTGGAATTGTTGGAATTTTTCTTAAAAATAAAGAGTTACATTCTCAGCTTGGCAGTCTCTTTAGTCCTATGCTAACTGAAATGGGTGATAGAGGTCCTGATAGTTCCGGATTTGCTATTTATAGAGATAAAATAGAGGATGAATTTAAGGTTACTCTACATTCTCCATCTAAAAACCTCAATTGGAACGAAGTTGAAAAGTTGATTAACAGCAAATTGAATCTTTCAATTAAAATCTCAAAGATTTCATCACATGCTATTTTTAAAACAAAGCTTGAGCCTGAAGAAATAAGGAAATTTATCAATTCAAATTTTAAAGATATAAACATAACCAGTATAGGGAAACGTCTTGAAATTTATAAAGAGGTTGGCATGCCCTTAGACGTTTTAGAACAGTTTAATGTTATAAATATGATTGGAAGTCACATGATAGGACATACAAGGATGGCAACTGAAAGTGCAGTAACTACAGAAGGTGCGCATCCATTTAACACAGGTTCTGATTTATGTTTGGTTCATAATGGTTCTTTATCAAATCATAATGATTTAAGAAAATGGCTATTCAAAGAAAAAGGAATTGTTTTTCAGACTGAGAATGATAGTGAGGTAGCAGCTGGTTATATTTCATATAAAATGGAAGAGGGATTAAGTTTAAAAGGGGCCCTCGAGAATGCCTTAGATGACTTAGATGGTTTTTACACTTTTGCCGTTGGTACTAAAAATGGTTTTGCAATCTTAAGAGATAGAATTGCATGTAAACCTGCAGTTATTGCAGAAACAGATGACTGGGTAGGAATGGCTTCTGAATTTAGAGCACTGTCAAGGTTGCCGAATATCTCTAACGCTAATGTTTGGGAACCAAGTCCTGGAAAGGTTTACAGTTGGGGTGCGTAATGGATGAAACAAAAAAAATCGATTTAAAAAATACAGAAGTTAGAGAATTGAATAGAATGCTCCAGAAAAGAGATGGAAATAATTTTAATTATTTCAACATAATTAATCCAATGGGCGCCCATGCAATTGCTACGGGTTTAGATAATGAAATTGATGTGCTAATTGATGGCCATGTTGGTTACTATTGCGCAGGAATGAACCAACAGTCGATCGTTACAATAAATGGAAATGCAGGTGTTGGTGTAGCAGAAAATATGATGAGCGGTAAGGTTGTAGTTAAAGGCGATGCTAGTCAGTCTGCGGGCGCAACAGGGCATGGAGGATTGTTAGTGATTAAGGGGAATGCATCAGCTCGATGTGGAATTTCAATGAAAGGAATAGACATTGTAGTTGGTGGATCAGTTGGACATAATTCTGCTTTTATGGCCCAAGCTGGAAATTTAGTAATTTGTGGAGATGCTGAAGATGGTCTTGGTGACTCTATTTATGAGACTGTTATTTATATAAAAGGAAATTACGGAAAACTTGGTGCAGATTGTATCGAAAAAGAAATGAACGAGAAGCATTTTTTAAGACTTGAGAAATTACTTGATAAGGCAAATATAAAAGATGATCCAAAAAAATTTAAAAGACTAGGGTCGGCCAGAAAACTGTATAATTTTGACGTGAAAAATATAGATGGTTATTAAAATAAGGATTTATTAAATGAGAAAAAACTCAAATGGACGAGAATCATACTTATTTGATCGAGCGACAATCGCTGACATTCAAAGAGCTGCTAATGATGGAATTTACAAAATCAGAGGTTTTGGTGCCAAAAGAAAGGTGCCTCATTTTGATGATTTAGTTTTTTTAGGTGCAAGTGTTTCACGCTATCCTCTTGAAGGATATAGAGAGACGTGTGGGACTAACGTTGATCTAGGTACAAGGTTTGCTGAGAAACCTCTAAGTATTGATATTCCAATTACGATTGCAGGGATGAGTTTTGGATCACTTTCTGCAAATGCAAAAGAAGCACTTGGACGTGGAGCATCATCAGTTGGAACAAGTACAACAACAGGTGATGGAGGAATGACTAAAGAAGAGAGAGGTCATTCAACTAAGTTAGTTTATCAATACTTGCCTTCAAGATATGGAATGAACCCAGATGATCTGAGAAAAGCTGATGCCATTGAAGTAGTCATAGGCCAAGGCGCAAAGCCAGGTGGAGGCGGCATGCTTCTTGGGCAAAAAATATCTGACAGAGTTGCTGATATGAGGACGCTACCAAAAGATATTGATCAAAGAAGTGCATGTAGACATCCTGATTGGACAGGGCCAGATGATCTTGAAATTAAAATTAGAGAGCTTAGAGAGATCACAGGTTGGAAAGTGCCAATTTATGTTAAAGTAGGTGCAACTAGAACTTATTATGACACGCTCTTAGCTGTGAAATCGGGTGCTGATGTAATTGTTGTTGATGGCATGCAAGGTGGAACAGGTGCTACTCAGGAATGCTTTATTGAACATGTAGGAATACCAACTCTTCCAGCAGTTAGAATGGCCGCTGAAGCTCTAAAAGAATTAGGCATGCATAGAGAGGGTGTACAATTAATTGTCTCTGGTGGCATAAGATCTGGGGCTGATGTAGCTAAAGCAATTGCTCTTGGAGCAGATGCTGTTTCAATAGGAACTGCAGCTTTAATTGCTTTGGGAGACAATAACCCAGATCTTGAAGAAGAGTATAATAAATTGGGAACTACTGCAGGTTTTTATGACGAATGGCAAGCAGGTGACGACCCAGCAGGCATAACAACTCAAGATGAAAAACTTGCTGCAAGGTTAGACCCAAAAAAAGGTGGTGAAAAACTAGCTAATTATTTAAAAGTTTTAACTTTGGAAGCACAAACACTTGCAAGAGCTTGCGGTAAAAGTCATATTAGAAACTTAGAGCCTGAAGATTTGAATGCTTTGACACTTGAAGCTTCTGCTATGGCTAAAGTTCCTTTAGCAGGAACAGATTGGATACCGGGCAAATAAAGTTAAACTATGGGAGAAAACAATGGGAAGCAAATTAGAAGTTTTTGCAAAAAAAAATGGAATAAAATATTTTCTTATTAATTTTTCAGATCTTAATGGTGTTCAAAGATCAAAATTAGTGCCTACACCTGCTATTGCTGAAATGGAAGATGAGGGTGCGGGTTTTGCAGGTTTTGCTACATTTTTAGATATGACGCCATCTTATCCGGATATGTTTTGTTTACCGGATCCAAACTCAGTTATTCAACTACCATGGAAAAAAGAAGTTGCTTGGGTGCCAGGAAATTTATCAATGAATGACAAATTTGTTGACCAAGCTCCAAGGGTTATACTGAGTAAGATGATACAAAAGGCTAAAGAGGCTGGATATGTGATGATGGGGGGTGTTGAACCTGAATTTATGCTGATTTCCAATGATGGAGAGAGCATATCAGATGCAAAAGATATTGCAGGCAAACCATGCTATGATCAACAAGCTCTCATGAGACGTTACGATGTAATTTCTGAGATATGCGATAACATGATTAGTTTAGGATGGGGTACATATCAAAATGATCATGAAGACGCTAATGGTCAATTTGAAATGAATTGGGATTATTCTGATCTAATGACTACTGCTGACAGACATTCTTTTTTCAAGTTCATGGTAAAATCAATTGCTGAAAAACATGATTTGCGTGCTACTTTTATGCCAAAACCATTTGGTCATTTAACTGGAAATGGCTGTCACATGCATATTTCTTTATGGAATAGTAAGGTTTCAAAAAATTTATTTCATGACGAAAAAGGAGAACTAGGTTTGTCCTCCCTAGGTTATAACTTTTTAGGAGGGTTGATTAAAAATGCTATTGGCATGTGTGCAATCACTAATCCGACAGTAAATAGTTATAAGAGACTAAATGCTCCTGTAACTAATTCAGGTGCGACATGGTCGCCAAATACTGTAACTTATGGTGGTAACAATAGAACCCATATGGTTCGAATTCCAGGGCCAGGAAGAATTGAGTTTAGGCTAGCTGATGGAGCCGCTAATCCATATTTGATGGCAGCTGCTATTTTAGCTTCTGGCATGGATGGAATTGAAAATAAAGTTGATCCAGGAAAAAGATTAGATATTGATATGTATAATGAGAGTGAAAAAGCAAAAAATGCAAAAAAACTTCCATTATACCTTATTGATGCAATTAGAGAATTTCAAAGAAATAAACCTCTTAGATCTTATCTAGGCGAGGAATTCTATCATGCTTATTTGAAAATTAAAAATATTGAATGGAATGATTATTCAAGAAGCCTAACTCAATGGGAAAAAGATTTTACTTTAGATTGTTAGTACAAAATTTTTTAAAACTTAATTTTTAAAACTTCAATAATATAGAAAGCTTATTTGTTCGAATTGCATAGCTAAATAAATTTTTTTATTAGCGTTATGCATTTTCAAATAAAACATTCTGTGAATTAATTAATTTTTCAAATCAAAGTTTACATTTAAGACTTTTTTATTATAGGTTAATTTAACAAAAATTTTACCAAGGAAACAAAATGCTCGAAAGCAACCATATAACTAAGGACAAAGACAGTCTTCGTTTTTTGGAACATCATAATCACTATACTGACCAAAAATTGAGACGAATTTTAAGAGACGTAAAAACCTTCGCATTAGTAGGTGCTAGTACTGTTTGGAGGAGACCGAGCTATTATGCAATGACTTACTTACAGCATAAGGGCTTTAAAATTATTCCAATCAATCCTGCAAGGGTTGGTGAAACAGTATTGGGAGAAAAGGTATATGGCTCACTTGCAGATGTACCTCATCAATTGGATATGGTCGATATATTTCGAACTTCAGAAGAGGCATTAGATATCACAAAAGATGTGATCAAAAATAAAGACGCAAGGGGTATTAAGTATCTTTGGATGCAATTGACTGTAAGAAACGATTATGCTGCTGAATTAGCTGAAGAGGCAGGGTTAGAAGTGATTATGGATAGGTGCCCAAAAATTGAGTTTGGTAGACTGTCAGGTGAATTATCTTGGTTAGGGGTTAATTCAGGAATAATAACTTCAAAAACTTTGAAGTCGCCTAAACATGACTAAAAGAAAAAATGTAGATGATGTAACCTCAAATATTCCAGGTAGTGAGGGGCAATCAAGGAAATACGGTATGTCAACTTTAGCTGTTCATGCTGGAGCAAGGCCTGACCCTGTTACTGGTGCTCGAGGAACCCCAATATATCAAACAACTTCATTTGTTTTTGATGACGCGGAGCATGGAGCAGAATTATTCAACCTTCAAACATTTGGTTATGTATATTCGAGAATGACCAATCCGACGGTTTCAGTTTTTGAAGAAAGAGTTGCTCAACTAGAGGGCGGTAGAGGCGCAGTTGCAACATCCTCAGGGCATGCGGCACAATTTATAGCTGCTGCAACTCTTATGGAAGCTGGTGATGAATTTATTGCTTCAAGAAATTTATACGGTGGTTCAGTTACTCAGTTTGGAGTAAGCTTTCCAAAGCTTGGCTGGAAATGTAATTTTGTTGATCCAACTGATCCTGAAAATTTTGAAAAAGCAATGAATGATAAAGTCAAGTTTATCTTCTGTGAAGGCGTTGCAAATCCAGGTGGGATTATTCTTGATTTAGAGAAAATTGCTGATATTGCCCATAAACATGGTGTTTTACTAATTGTAGATAATACTCTTGCATCTCCATATTTATTGAGACCTTTTGAATGGGGGGCTGATTTAGTTGTACACTCAACAACTAAATTTATAGGTGGACATGGTAACACCATGGGCGGTATTTTAATTGAATCTGGTAAAATTGATTGGCATAAAAATGATAAATACCCAGGAATGTCTAAACCAGATCAAGCCTACCATGGTTTAACTTTTGCAGAAACTTTTGGCGATTTTGGGTTTACTATGAAGGCGAGAATGGTTGGCTTACGAGATTATGGATCTACGCTAAGTCCGCAATCTGCTTGGAATTTGCTACAAGGAGTTGAAACTCTTCCTTTAAGAATGGAAAGACACTGCTCAAATGCACAAACTGTTGCTGAGTGGTTAGAGGGTCATTCCAAGGTATCTTGGGTTTCTTATCCTGGGCTTAAATCAAATAAATTTTATGATCTTGCTAATAAATATCTTCCAAGAGGTAAAGGTGCAGTTTTCACTTTTGGTGTAAAGGGAGGATATGACGCAGGAGTTAAACTAATTGACTCTGTTGATCTGCATTCAAATTTAGCAAACATAGGTGATACTAGAAGTCTAATTTTGCATCCTGCATCTACCACTCACCGCCAACTTACAGAGGAGCAAAGAGATGGTGCAGGTGCATCTTCAGATGCAATTAGGTTGTCGGTCGGAATTGAGGATGTGAACGATATAATAGCAGACCTCGATCAGGCTTTAAATCAGGTATAATAAATGCCGGATAGACGGAAAATTTATAACTTTCCGTCTATCACGTATTTAAGAATAGGTACAATCTGAGAAGGACTGCTAACTACCGCTAATGAAGCTGCGTCTATTTCTTTTAGTGCATGCTGATTTGAAGCATCGTGTATGGTTATGATTGGTATTCCAAGAGCTGCAGCGTACCCAGCATCAAAAGCTGCGTTCCATTGCTTATATTTGTCGCCAAATCTAACTATAACTATGTCTGCATTTTCAATATGGTTACGGGTTCTTATGGCATTAATTTTTGCACCCTTATGGTCATGCCAGAACTTATTATCTTCTGGGCCGGTCAAAACTACCCCACAATCATCTGAAAATTCATGATTAGTAACCGGTTCTGTAAAATTAATATTCATTTTTTCTTTTGATGCCTCTTTTTTGATTTCATCTCTCCATTCAGTGTGGATTTCACCTGATAAATATATATTCCAAGTCATACAGTATCCTTTTATTTAAAATTATCTATTTTGACGCAATGCAATTATATTTGAAACAATTAAAACTGAAAGAACAATTAATCCACCATAAATAGTGCTGCTATGAGGTATTTCAAACAATATTAGCCAAGCAAGAATTGGAGCTAATACAGCCTCCAACAACAAAAGCAATGAAACTTCAGCTGAAGTTATATATCTTGGACCAGTGGCAATTAAACAAGTAGCTATTGGAGCAAAGACAACCCCTAGAAGTAAAATATAGATCCAATCTAGATATAATAAATTAAATGGGTTTATAAAATAAACTATGCATAATGGGGTCAACAGAGATGATATACCAACTGCTGGGATCATTGAGAAATTACTTGCACTTCTTGCAGCTGTTAAACTTATTGCTAAACAAGTAGCTACCCCTAAAGCAGCAACATCACCTACTGCAAAAAATTCTTCTTCGTTGAATGACCCAAATGTAATAAATCCAATGCCAATAAGTGCTCCAACAATAGTAAAAATCATTCTTAAAGAAATTTTTTCTTTTAAGAAAATTCTACTTATTATTGCAGCAAAAACTGGGGATGTACTTATTATAAATAATGCACTTGCAATAGATGTTAATTCGATTGCTACAACAAATAATAAAGTACCTATTGAATGTGTAATAATAAATATAATTCCACTTGCTCCAGGGGACTTAATAAAAGATAAAGTAGGTTTTCTATAGAATAATAAAACTGCAGTTGAAATAAGTACTCCAGGAATTAATGCTCTCCAAAAAGTAATTGTAAGAATATCAGCCTGAATTAATCTGATTAAAATACTATCCGGAACAATTGCAAGAACCCCAATAGCGGTTAATAGTAAACCTTTTGCTTGGTCGTTTTGTGAAATCATTTTTCTTTATATTATTTGAATAAGTAATTTCAATTTATTATTCATTAGTTTTGATAAACTTATACTTCTCTCTGAGGAGCTTCTTATTAACTTTTCCAACACTAGTTTTTTCAATTTCTTTTACGTATTCAATTTTATCTGGCATTGCCCATTTGGATAGAAGCCCTTTTTTTATTTCATTTGAAATTCTTTCTTTAATTCTTTTAGTTATATCTTCTGCGTTTTCTGTAACAATTTTAGTAACTATTATTATAGGTCTTTCACCCCATTTGACATCTTTAATACCAATAGCAGCAACCTCTTTAACACCTTTACACTTAGAAACAATGTCTTCAATTTGCAAAGATGAAATCCATTCACCACCAGATTTTATAATGTCTTTAATTCGATCTGTAATAATTAAAGATCCAGTTTCATCTATATACCCGACATCTCCAGTATGTAAATAACCACCTTTCCATAATTCTTTAGATGCCTTTTCATCCTTTATATATCCCTTTGTTAACCATGGAGCTCTAACCACTATTTCACCAGTTGAGTTATTGTCTCTAATTACATCTTTAAAGTTTTCATCAACAATACGTAAATCAACTAAAAGCCCTGGTTTACCTGTTTTAGTTCTCATTTTAATCAGTTCTTTTTGACTAGATATTCTGGCCTCTGATGGCATTTGAGCTATTGTAAGAAACGGGCATGTTTCTGACATACCATAAGCACTTACAACATTGATACCCTGACTTTGAGCCTCTTCAGCAAGGCTTTTTGACATTGCAGAGCCCCCAATTATTAGTTTTAATTTAGATAAATCATAATTTAATTTTTTATTCTCATTCAATAGCATTTGTAAAATAGTAGGAACGCAATGCGAAAATGTTACCTTTTCTTGTTTTATAAGATCTAATAGCCTTTTAGGCTCATATCTACCTGGATAGACTTGTTTAACACCTAATAGTGTTGCCATATATGGAAATCCCCAACCGTGAACATGAAACATTGGTGTAAGAGGCATGTAAACATCTTCATTATGTAATCTATGGCTATAATTTGATACTGATGAACCTGCAATAAATCCTAATGTATGGATAACAAGTTGACGATGTGAGTAGGATACTCCTTTTGGATCACCTGTAGTGCCAGTAGTATAAAATTTTGTTGCTGTTGTGTTTTCATCAAAATCTTCAAATTCGAATTTCAACTTTTTATATTTAATTAAGTCTTCATAAAGATAAGTATTGTTATCACTGAGATTATATTTCTTACTATTAAGAAGGATGATCTTAATTGGTCTTGAAATTTTTTCTCTGATTTTATCTATAACCTGAATAAAATCATGATGAACTATAAGTATATCATCATCTGCATGATTTATAGTATAAAGAATTTGCTGTTCTGAGAGTCTAATATTTATAGTATGTAATATTGCTCCCATCATAGGAATTGTGAAAAAAAACTCTAGATACCTGATTGTATCCCAGGCCATAACGCCAATAGTGTCTCCTTTTTTAATTCCTAATTCTCTCAAAGCATTGGCTAGGGTATGAATATTGGTATTGAGTCTTTTATAGTTATATCTTTGATTTGCATTATCAACTATTTCTTGTTCAGGGTTTGATGATAAAGGAGAGATCAATAACTGTTTTATTAAAAGTGAGTAGTTATAAAATGAGTTTTCCATAATTTATTATATTTATTTATTAACCATATGAGATTGAAACTAAAAAAAATATACGTCAACCTAATAAATTAATGTGTTAATTAAATTCATAATTATGATATTAAATATAATAAAAAACATACAAATAACGCATAGGATATTTAATGAATTTTGGCTTAACTGACGAACAGGAAATGGTTGTAAATACAGTGAGGACATTTGTTGAAAATGAAATATATCCTCTTGAAAAAGAAGTTGAAAAAACTGGTTTAGTACCAGATGAAATAGGTCAAGAAATCAAAAACAAAGTTTTGAAATTAGGTTTTTTTGCGCCCAATATGCCAGAAGATGTAGGTGGTGGTGGATTAGATAATTTATCATTTGCGCTTCTAGAAAGAGAACTTGGCAGGGGAAGCCAAGGTTTAACTATTTTTTGGGGTAGACCGTCCAATATATTATTAGCTTGTAATCAGGAACAAAAAGAAGAGTATTTATTTCCAGCAATAAAAGGTGAAAAATTTGATGCTTTGGCTATGACAGAGCCAGGTGCTGGATCAGATGTTAGAGGCATGAAATGTTTTGCCAAAAAAGATGGGGAAGATTTTATAATTAATGGTACAAAACATTTTATCTCTCATGCAAATATTGCTGATTTTGTAATTGTTTTTATTGCTACTGGAGAAGAAGAAACACCTAAAGGGAAGAAGAAACTAATTACATGTTTCCTTGTGGATAGAGGAACTCCTGGATTTCAAATAAAAGAAGGTTACAATTCAGTTTCTCACAGAGGGTATCAAAATTGCATACTAACATTTGATAATTGCCGTTTGCCAAGCTCAAAAATCCTTGGAGAACTGCACAAAGGGTTTGATGTAGCCAATGAGTGGCTATATGCAACAAGAATTACAGTTGCAGCGATGTGTGTCGGAAGAGCTAGGAGAGTTTTTAATTACGCTCTTGAATGGTCTTCAGAAAGAGAACAATTTGGACAAAAGATTGGAAAATTTCAAGGTGTGTCATTTAAATTAGCGGACATGATCACCAAAATTGATGCTGCTGATTTTTTAACTTTAAATTCAGCTTGGAGATTAGATAATAATTTGTCAGCTAATAGAGAAGTTGCTCAAGCAAAATTATATGCTTCAGAAATGCTTGCAGAAGTGACGGATCAAACTATCCAAATTTATGGTGGTATGGGTTTAATGGATGATCTCCCCTTGGAGAGATTTTGGAGGGATGCAAGAGTCGAAAGAATTTATGATGGGACTAGTGAAATACAAAGGCACATTATTTCAAGAGATTTACTTAGGCCATTGGGCGCGTAAAAAAAGGAGATAGTTAATGACAGATAATCCAGTTAAAATTAATAGAAGAGGTTCAGTGTTTGAACTCGTTTTGGATCGACCAAAAGCAAATGCAATAGATGGAGCAACGAGTAGAAAAATGGGTGAGGCTTTTGTTGAGTTTCGAGATAACCCTTCTTACAAGGTTGCAATTGTTACGGCAGCAGGAGAAAAGTTTTTTTGTGCTGGTTGGGATTTAAAAGCTGCTGCTGAAGGGGAAGAGCCAACGACTGATTATGGTGAAGGTGGTTGGGCTGGCATTCAAGAATTACCCAATTTAAACAAACCAGTTATAGCAGCAATCAATGGTATATGCTGTGGTGGAGGTTTAGAGTGGGCCCTATCATGTGATATAATTATTGCTGCTGAACATGCTTCATTCGCTTTGCCTGAAATAAAATCAGGTATAATAGCAGATGCTGCAACAATTAAGTTACCCAAAAGAATCCCCTATCATATTGCAATGGAACTCCTATTTACCGGAAGATGGATTGATGCAAAAGAGGCTAATAGATGGGGACTTGTAAATGAGATTGTGGATAAAGACTCTTTGATGGATCGTGCAAGAGAATTAGCTAATCACTTAGCATCTGGGCCGCCACTTGTTTTTGCTGCTATTAAAGAAATTGCTAGGTATTCTGAAAATCACTCTTTTCAAGAGACTTTAAATAAGATGAATAGAAAAGAATTTTCCACTATTCAAACTTTATATGGGAGTGAAGATCAAATTGAAGGTGCTAAAGCATTTGCAGAGAAAAGAGATCCAGTTTGGAAAGGTAAATAAATTAATGTCAAAAGCATCATTTTTAAATGAAATGCTTAATAACTTACTCAAAAAAAAGACACTTTTTAAAAGTTTTAAAAATAGTGTTGATATAAATGATAATTTTTCTTTAGAAGTTCTTGTTCAAAAGGTTTTGAAAGCTAAAGGTGAAGCAAGTTCAAATATAGTTTCTGAACAACTTTTTGACAAAATTGAAAATCTTGATGATAAGGGACTCCTTGGATTTTTTAGAGACATTTCTAAAAAATTTGATATAGATGGTTCAAAGCTTTTAGAAAAAGCAAAAAAATTTAATCAAAATAATTCAGCTCAAAATTTAGAAGCTGTTTTAGAATCCTCTCAACCAAAAAGAATTGAAATTTTAAGTAAACTTAATTCATCTAACAAAGGAACTATTAGATTAGTTAAATTACGAGAAAAATTATTTTCATTTTTAAAAAAATATCCAGACTTAAAACGTGTGGACAATGACTTTCTCAAACTTTTCAAAAATTGGTTTAATAGCGGATTTCTAATATTAAAAAAAATTGATTGGTCAACACCAGCATTAATTTTAGAAAAAGTTATAGAATATGAGGCAGTGCATGAAATTAACTCATGGAAGGATTTAAGAGAGAGATTGGAACCTCATGATAGACTATGTTTTTCTTTTTTTCATCCATCCATGCAAGACGAGCCACTAATATTTGTTGTCGTTGCTTTAATGGATAAAGTGCCAGAAAAAATTGATGATATTCTTTCTAAGGATAGAAAAATTTTAACAAGAGGAAGTGAAACAACAGCAGTATTTTATTCCATTTCTAATTGTCAAATTGGTTTGAAAGGAATTTCATTTGGTGATTTTTTAATTAAGCAAGTCGCTAATGCTATAAGAGAAGATTATCCAAATATAAAAGAATTTGTAACTTTGTCACCAGTCCCAGGATTTATGAAATGGTTAAAAATTAAAAACACCTCTCTTTTTAATAAAATAAATGGAACAAATTCAACAAAAATACTCAATTCACATAAAGATGAAATTTTAAAAAATACCTTAGATTATTTCTTTGTTTCTAATAGAAGTGACGGATTTCCAAATGATAGTGTTACTCGGTTTCATTTAGGAAATGGTGCCATTTTAGATAGAATAAATTTTTGTGCTGATACATCAGCCAAAGCTCTAAACAGTTCAGCTGGAATTATGGTTAACTATAGATATGATTTATTGAACATTGATAAAATTCACCAAATGTATTTTGATGAAAAAATATTAAATTGTTCAAAATCAATTTTGTTAATGCAAAAACAATATCAAGATAAAAAAAAATTATTTAATCTTTCCAAATAGGACTTCTTTTTTGTAAAAAAGCTTCAACACCTTCTTGAGCGTTATATTCTATCATATTTTCTGCCATAACTTCACTTGTGAAATCATATGCTTTAGAAACACCTAACTCTAACTGGTGGTAAAATGCTTTTTTGCCAGTAGCGATCGTGGTGTATGATTTTTTTAGAATTTTATTAGCTATCTCCATTACAGCTTTGTTCAGTTTTTCTGGTGAAACAACTTTATTAATTAATCCAAAATTTTGAGCTGTCTGTGCATCAATTAAATCTCCAGTTATAAGCATTTCCATGGAATGTTTATTTGAGATGTTCCTTGAAAGTGCAACCATTGGAGTTGAACAAAACAAGCCAATATTTACACCTGGAGTGGCAAACTTTGCATTAGTTGATGCAATTGCCAAGTCACAAGTTGCTACTAACTGACAACCGGCAGCAGTTGCTGTTGAATGTATTTTTGCTATAACTGGGATATTTAATTTTAATAATGAAAGCATTACTTCACTGCAAAGATTAAAAAGTTTGTCATAATCATTTTTATTCTTATTAGAATTTATCTCTTTCAAATCATGTCCTGAACAAAATGAGGGGCCATTTGCACTTATAATTAATACACGTATTCTTTTGTCTTCTTTAACTAAATTTATTTCATCTTTAATAGAGGATAACAATTTAAATGAAAGTGCATTATGGGCACTTGGCCTATTCAGAATTAAATTGCAAATACCATTATTATCTTCACGAATTAAAATTTTTTCTTTGAGAACCATACTAATTTTTCAGTCTATTAAAATTTACTTAAATATTTTTAGAAAATATCAATATTATTATGATTGTGGCATGCGAAATGCAAATGATATTGTAATTTCCTCCCCAAAAAAATGTCGTCTTATATAAGACGACATTTTATTTTAAACTGAACGCGTTTTATATACCATTAATATAACAGCTGATATTACAGTAAATCCACCAATCAATTCAGCAAATGAAATTATCTCACCTAAGAACAACCAAACCCATACAGGACCCAATATACTCTCCAGCAAAACAAGTATACTCACTTCAGCAGCTGGTAAAAATGGAGTAGCCCAAGTGACCAAAGCAATACCGAGGCCTATTGTGAATACTCCCATTATCAATGAAATATAAAAATCATATTTACCTATAATAATACTATTATTAAATAATACTGTTATTAAAAGCCCTAAAAAACATGAAAATAGCGCCCCTAAAAATGTTCCTCCTAAGACATCTGTTTTCTTACTTTTTCTTGCTTGGACCAAACCCAGTGCAAAAAATATTGCTGAAAAAATAGCAAGTATATTTCCAAATGATTTGCTATCAGTAAGTCCATCCTTGATCATAATTGAAACTCCAATTAAAGCTATTAGCATGGATATCCAAACTACTTTGTGGGGTTTTTCATTAATCCAAAACCAACCTATACAACCTGCAAAAATTGGAGACATAGAAAGCAGAAATAATGTTGATGCTATTGATGTATTAAGCATTGAGAAAACATATGTCAAAAATGCTAAAGAAAAGCAAATGCCCATAAAGAAATCATTTCTATCTAAACTTTTTAGCACTCTAAAAGGGGATTTATTTCTTCTTACGCATACTAAGGTGAGTATGACTAAACTCATTCCTATTGAACGATAAAATAAAATCTGAAATCCATCAGCGCTCTCAATAAGCCGTATCAGCAAACCAACAAAACTCATGCATATTGCACCTGCAAGAGTGAGGTTAACAGCTAAGAATTTTGTCATTAATTAAGTATTAAGGGCCAAGTAATTTTCTGAATGATGATTAAAAATAAATACTATTAAGGCAAAAATAACAGCAAAACAACCGTATGATAAAACTCTTTTGATTCTTGGTGAAAGATTTGATTTTTCTATACGTGATATAATTAACCACACTACACCGCATGTTATAAAAAAAATAAAAGAACTAATTAATACATTATCTGAAAGCATATCCAACCCCTGAGATGAAATAACTGCATATCTAATTTAATATTTTAAATAAGTTATGCAATTTTTATAATTGTTACTAATAAATATTTAAAATCTATTGATAATTATACTTTTTTTGTTATAAAAAGCATTAGATTTATAAAATTAATTTTGTATTGAATTTTTAATCAGGAATAATATAGTACTGATTAGACAAATCGGGAGTTTTAAATAATGATTAATGTTATTTCTAAATTAGCAAAATTTCTTATTCCTGCTGGTATTGTTAGTTTAATTCCTTTTGCAGCTTTTGCATCTGGTAATCTTGAGGCTAATGATTTTGTTGGAATGAGTTTTTGGATTATTTCAATTGGAATGGTAGCTGCTACTGTTTTCTTTTTTATGGAATCAATGAAAGTTGATGCAAAATGGAGAACATCCTTAGTTGTTGCTGGTCTTGTTACAATGATTGCTGCTGTTCACTATTTTTATATGAGAGCAGTATGGATTGAAACAGCTGATACACCAACAGTGTATAGATATATTGACTGGATTTTAACTGTTCCACTTCAAATTGTAGAATTCTATTTGATACTTGCAGCTGTTGGAGCTGTTGCTGGTAGAGTATTCTGGAATTTATTAGTTGCTTCACTTGTAATGCTTATTGCAGGTTATGTAGGTGAAGTTGGATATGTGAATGTTTGGCTCGCCTTCATCGTTGGTATGCTAGGATGGATTTATATTCTTTATGCAATTTTTGCTGGGGATGCTCAGGAAAATCTATCAAGTGCACCTGAAGGAGTACAATCAGCTTTTAGAACAATGAGACTTATTGTTTTAGTTGGTTGGGCAATTTACCCATTAGGTTACGTTTTTGGTTATGCAGGAAACCAAGTTGATGCTGCATCACTTAACGCAATTTACAATATTGCTGATTTTGTAAATAAGATAGCTTTTGGTTTAATGATTTGGGCAGCTGCTACATCATCATCTGAAAAGACTGCTTAATTATTTAGTCAAAACATAAATTAATGACGCCCGCTTTTGCGGGCGTTTTTTTTATAAATCTAACTTATAACCATTTTCTTTAAGCCATTTTCTATTTTCTTTATAATTATATTGAAACTCTTTAACTTTATTCCAAAATAATTTTGAATGGTTAAAATGAATTAAATGGCTTAATTCATGAACCACTAAGTATTCAATAATGTTTTCTGGTGCAAAAATAATTTTCCAATTAAAGGATATATCCCCTTTGGATGAACAACTGCCCCAACGAGATTTATAATTCTTAATTTTTACTGAATTATATCTGACATTCATAATTTGAGAAAATTCGAATGTTTTTTTTTGCAAAATTCTAAAAGAAAAATCTTTTAACAGCTTTAGAATTTGGCTTTCAATACTACCAAATGCTTTTCTAGTTTTAAAATTGTTGCTAATAATTATAGCTTCACTTCTTATTTCAGGTTCTTTAATTGGTTCTGAATTAACTTTCAATGTATAATTCTTTCCACATAAAGTTAATTTCTCATTATTCACTAAATTAGTAACTGGCTTAACTCTTAACTTTTGATCAGCTAATTTTTTCCTAATCCAGTTTTCATTTTTTAGAATAAATTCCCTTACTGAATTTTTTGAAATCCAGTAAGTTGATAAAACTCTTATACTGTCTGGTTTTACTTGTATTGAAATAGTTTTTCTTTTTTTTGAAAAAACTATCTCTATTGGTGTTTCAAAATACTCTTGTAATTTATCCAACATTATTTTTTTTGGAAAAATGTTTTGGTTCAATTATAATTAAACCTATCCCTAAAATTATAATAAATCCACCAAACATAACTTCTAAGGGTGGGACTTCTCCAAAAAAAATCATTGCACCAATAATTGCGCTTACAGGTATGAGTAATAAAAAAGGCATGGCAACTGGCATCGCGTGTTTTGAAATAATGTAAAACCATGCTCCATAGCCTAAAATTGTCATTACTATTCCCAAATATAAAATTGTAAGCCAATTAATGATACTAGCCGAAATAATAATAGGTATAGGGTTGCCATCAATAAGTAGTGACATAATAAACATTTGAGGACTAGAAAAAATTCCAATCCAACAAATTAGAGTAAATCCGCCAACCTTGCCATTAAGTCCTCTAACCATAACCTGACCTAATGACCAGCAGAATGCTCCTGATAAGACTAATGAAGCTCCTAAAGCTTTTCCTTCAACTGAAGGAGTTCCAAGTAGTATAATAGTTCCACTACAAGCGATCACTATACCTAATAATTGTTTCTTTGTAGGTATTTCTTTTAAAAAAATTGCAGCTGTTATTATACCAAAAACAACTTCGGTTTGAACCAAAAGTGCCGCAGTTGAGGTGTCTAAAATTTTCAAACCTGAAAATGTTAACCCATATTGAAGTGTTGCAGATACTAAGGAAATATAAAAAATTTTTAATAAATACTCTTTAGGGATGGGCAAAAACCATACAATTAAAATTGACGAAATGAAAAATCTTAAACTCATAAGTAGAAGTGGAGGAAAGTGGCCCAAGCCCGCTTTAGCCGCAACAAAACCCAGTCCCCATGATAAAGGAACAAACAACGCAATGAATAAGTCTTTTGCATTCATACAATTAAGCTTTTATGGTTTGTTTATATTTATATATAATTTTTGAATTTGAGTAATGTTTAAAATATTAATTGATGCCGATGCCTGTCCTGTCAAGGATGAAGTATACAAAGTTGCAATAAGAAATAATTTGAATGTAGTTGTTGTTTCTAACGGAGGGATTAAACCTTACAAGCACCCTTTAATCAAGAATGTATATGTTGGTCAGGGATTTAATGAAGCGGATGAATATATTTTAGATTTATTATCTGAAAAAGATATTGTAGTTACAAATGACATACTTTTAGCACATGAATGCATTAAAAAATTTGCCTCAGTATTAAAGTACAGTGGTGAAATACTTAATAAAACGAATATTGCAAATGAAGTTTCAAAAAGAAACCTAATGACTGAAATTAGATCATCTGACCCCTTCCATTTGTCTAAAAGCAAGCCCTTTTTAAAAAAATATAAATCTAATTTTTTAAACAATCTAGAGATCCTTATAAGAGGGCACCATAAAAATGAATAATATTATAAGCCCTCCATCAAAATGGGTGAGTGAAATGATAGCTAGGATTGAGCCAGGAGGAACACTAATTGATATAGCTTGTGGTAGAGGTAGACATTCAATAGAGTTTTCTAAAAAATTTTTTATAT
This sequence comes from uncultured SAR116 cluster alpha proteobacterium, assembly GCA_902539295.1. Taxonomy (GTDB): domain Bacteria; phylum Pseudomonadota; class Alphaproteobacteria; order Puniceispirillales. The sequence goes on along the minus strand of CACBIM010000012.1, from coordinate 34,114 downwards.
ATTCAGTTGATAAAAACAATGAGTTTTTAAACAATTTAAAAAACAATATGAATATTAAAACAATATGCCAAGATTTGGAAAATCAACAAAAATGGTCTTTTTCAGATAAAAAATTCAACGTAGTATTAGTAACTAATTATCTTTTCAGAGAAAAGTTAAATGCTATCTTCAGTCTAGTTGATCTCAATGGATATATAATCTATGAAACATTTGCGATAGGAAATGAAAAGTATGGCAGACCTTCAAATCCAAATTATTTATTAAAGAAAAATGAATTACTATTATTTAAACCAGATAATTTTGATACAATAGAATTTTTTGAAGGAATAAAAATAGAAAATTCAAAAAAATCAATTGTTCAAAGGTTGTTTGCTAAAAGGATTAGCTAGCCTCTTCCATTGTACAGTGGAAAGTTTTGTTCAGGTAAAAATAACCCTTTGGGAGGATTTCCTGTTTGCCAAAAAACGTCAATTGGAATGCCACCTCTAGGGTACCAATATGCTCCAATTCTTAACCAAGTAGGTTTGATAGTTTGAATAATATCTTGTGCAATAGATATTGAACAGTCTTCATGAAAAGCACCATGATTTCTATATCCCAGTAGGTATAACTTCAATGATTTTGACTCAACAAGGAAATCTTTAGGCACATAGTCAATTATTAAATATCCAAAATCAGGTTGGCTTGTAACTGGGCATATAGAAGTAAACTCCGGACATGTAAATCTAACAGAGTAAGTAACATTGGGTTTTGGGTTATTTACTTTTTCCAGAAAACTAATGTCTGGCTTTTGAGGTATTTTGCTTTCCTTGCCAAGGTTTTTTAAATCATTTAAATTTTCTGGCATAATTAAACTTTCAAGTTTTGTTTATATAAAATAAATTATATATAGTTTATTTTTGTTTATATATACTTTATTCCAAAAACTTTACTTTTTTATGAATAATTCAAATAAAATATATGACCTTGTTGTAATTGGTGCTGGATCTGGTGGAGTAAGAGCTGCTAGAATTTCTGCCTCTTATGGAGCAAAAGTTGCTGTAATTGAAGAAGATAGGCCCGGAGGGACTTGTGTTCTGAGAGGTTGTATACCAAAAAAACTGATGGTTTATGCATCTGAATTTAACAAACAAATGTCTGATGCAAAAAAATATGGTTGGAAAATAGATGAATGTTCTCATGACTGGGACTTACTTAATAAATCTCTAAAAGAGGAACTAGATAGGCTTGCTGGAATATATGACAATATTCTTAAAAACTCAGGCTGTACAATTATTAAAGGAGTTGCAAATTTTATTAGCCCAACAAGGGTTAAAGTTAATGACAATGTTATTGAAGGAAAAAAAATATTGATAGCAACGGGGGGACACCCTTGGACCCCTGATATAAGTGGTGTTAAAGAGCATGCTATTACTTCAAATGAGGCTCTGAAGTTGCCTAAATTACCAAAAAATATTTCAATACTTGGAAGTGGTTATATTGCTATTGAGTTTGCATTTATTTTCAGGGGATTTGGATCAAATGTTAACCTTATATACAGATCTGATTTGCCTCTTAGGGGGTTTGATAATGAAATAAGAGGATGTCTTGAAAAAGAATTATTGAATAAGGGAGTTAAAATTTATCCAAAAACAAAAATAAAAAAAGTTTCTAAAAATTCAAAATTAGAAATCGAACTAGATGATGGAAGAATTTTATCCTCGGACGAGCTTTTAGTTGCTACTGGAAGAAAAGCAAATACTGATAATTTAAAACTAGAAAATATTGGTGTAGAAATTTCTCATGATAGATCAATTTTAGTAAATGAAAATTCAAGAACAAATATTGAAACTGTTTTTGCCATTGGTGATGTTACAGATAGGATAAATTTGACTCCAGTTGCTTTAGGTGAAGGCCATGCATTTGCTGATAGAGAATTTGGAAATAAAAAAAGATTTTTTGAGTATGATAATGTGCCTTGTGCAGTATTCTCACAGCCACCAATTTCGTCTGTGGGCTTAACAGAAGAAGAAGCTGTTAATCAAGGAATAAATTGTGAAATATATACAAGTAATTTTAAACCTCTTAAAAATACTATTTCAGGCAATACAGAGAGATCTTTCATTAAACTGATTGTTCGTAAAGAGGATAATGTAGTAATTGGAGCTCATATGATAGGATCTGATGCACCTGAAATTATGCAAAGTATTGCAATTGCAGTTAAAGCAAAATTAAAGAAAAGTGATTTTGACTTAACAGTTGGAATTCATCCTTCTGCAGCAGAAGAGTTTGTAACTATGCGGTCACAAAGAGATTAATCAAACCTAAGCTTTTTTATTTCACTTATTTATGATAAGACCCTATTTAAAAAATTGATTTGAATAATTGCTATGACATGGAAACCAAATAGCTGGAGAAATTACCCAGTAGTTCAAATGCCAACATACCCTGATGAGAGTAAGGTTAATTCAGTTGAGGCAAAATTATCTTTTAAACCGCCTCTGGTTTTTGCTGGAGAGGTTCAGGCTTTGAAGAAGTCTCTAGCTCTCGCGGAAAAGGGTAATGCATTTATTTTGCAGGGTGGTGATTGTGCTGAAAGTTTTAGTCAATTTTCAGCCAACGGTATTAGAGATACTTTTAAAGTTTTATTACAAATGGCTGTAATATTAACCTATGGATCATCTATTCCAATTATTAAAATCGGAAGAATTGCTGGACAATTTGCAAAACCCAGATCATCTGATGTTGAAATTATTGATGGCATTGAATTACCCAGTTACAGAGGGGATATGATTAATGACATGGAATTCAACAAAACAGCAAGGCAACCAGATCCACAGAGATTAATTGATGGTTACGAACAATCTGCGGCAACTTTGAATTTAATCAGAGCGTTTGCTCAAGGTGGTATGGCAAATTTAGAAAAAGTACATGAATGGACTTTGGGTTTCTTAAATGACACTCCGGAAACTGACAAATATAGAGAAATTGCAAATAGGATTTCTGAAAGCTTAAATTTTATGAAAGCCTGTGGCCTAACTTCCAGTTCTGTGCCTCAATTGAGGGAAACTGATTTTTTTACTAGTCATGAGGCACTTCTATTGAATTATGAAGAAGCTCTCACTAGAGAAGATACAATTACAGCTGAAAAAGGGTGGTATGCAACATCAGCACATTTGCTGTGGGTTGGTGATAGAACCCGACAGTTTGATCATGGTCATATTGAGTATTTATCTGGTATACAAAATCCTGTTGGAATTAAATGTGGACCATCACTTGAAAAAGATGACCTGATAAGACTTTTGGATAAAGTTAATCCTAACAATGAGTCCGGAAAAGTAGTTTTAATTTGTAGAATGGGTTCTGAAAAAGTAAATGAACATTTACCAAAACTAATTAAAAATATTAAGGTTAATGGTAAAAATGTAACTTGGTGTTGTGATCCAATGCATGGGAACACAATAAAAGCGTCAAATGGATATAAAACAAGACGTGTTGCAGAAATTTTAAATGAAGTTAATAACTTTTTTCTTGTTCATAAGTCTGAGGGCACTCTCCCAGGCGGAGTTCATTTTGAGATGACAGGGTCAAACGTTACAGAGTGTCTCGGTGGTGCTAATGAAGTTAAAGAGAGTGACTTAGGCTCTCGTTACCATACTCACTGTGACCCAAGATTAAATGGTTCTCAATCTCTAGAATTAGCTTTTCTTGTGTCCGATTTGATAAAATCATTTCGTAATGGAAAAGGCAGTTAAAAATCAATTTTAAGAATTACAGGAATTGATTATGGAAAAACATACCCCATATACTGACAGTTATTTTATAAGAACTAGAAAAATAGTTCAGGAAAAAGGTGAAGCAAAAGTTACCTATGCAATATTTATGCGTAGGCCTGTAACATATGCTCCAAAATTAGCATTAAACTGGTTGCAAAAAGTAATCTCTGACAGAAATGAAACAATTGAAATTAGAGAAAATTTTCGTGAAGGCTCTTGGGTTGGAGCTGGTGAACCTATGTTATATGTAACAGGTAAAATGTCGTGTATTGTTGACTTAGAAACAATTTTCCTTCAGAAGCTTGGTCCGCCATGTGTAGCAGCATACAATGCTTACAATATGTGTATTGAAATGAAACAAACAAAATTTATAGCAATGGATGCGCGGCACTGCGCTGGATCAGAAATGTCAGATCTTATGTCCTATGGCGCATCTGTTGGATCTGAAAAGGCTATTAGAAAGTTAGGTGCAAAGGGGTTTATTGGATGTGCAGCAGATGCCACTTCTCATTATTTTGGTAAAAAAAAGGGTATTGGCTCTATGCCACATGCACTGATAGGTTACGCTGGTTCAACTATTGAAGCAGCAAAAATGTTTCATGAAATTTATCCTTATGAACCACTTACTGTTTTGATTGATTACTTTGGTAAAGAGATTACTGATGGTTTGGAAGTATGTAATTTTTTCGAAAAATTGGCGAAATCGGGTAAGTTATCACTGAGGTTAGATACACACGGAGGTAGGTACGTTGAAGGTCTTGATGTTCCTGAGTCATACGCTGTTCTTGATAGAAGAGCGCCTGAAGCTTTGAGAGGCTTCAGAACAGATAACGAGTTAAAATATTTAATAGGAAGTGGAGTTTCAGCGGCATCAGTTTGGCACTTAAGAGAGAAACTTGACCAAGAAGGTTTCAAGAAAGTAGGTATCACTTGCTCAAGTGGATTTGACCCTGAAAAATGTAGAGTTTTTGCCCTTGCATCAACACCTGTAAATGTGGTTGGGACAGGGTCCTTTTTACCAGATAGCTGGTCTGAAACATACGCAACTGCAGATATAATCGAATATGATGGTAAACCTCTTGTTAAAGTTGGGCGTGAATTCCTTCAAAAAACAAAAAAAAGTTCAAATCAAAATAAATGAAAAAAAAATTAAAAATTCTTTTAGCTCAATTAAATCCAATTGGTGGGGACGTAAAAGGTAACTTTAAAAAATTAGAAGACGCTTGGAAAAGAGCATGTGAATCTAAAATAGATATAATTGCTTTACCCGAGATGTTTTTATCTGGTTATCCAATTGATGATCTAGTGCTTCGGGGTGATTTTATTTCTTCTATAGAAAAGCATATTAGCAAATTAGCTAAACTAACTTTAAATGGTCCAGCAATTATTGTCGGATGCCCTAGAAACGATAATGGGATAATAAGAAACTCTGTTTTCATTTTAGACAATGGTGAAATTTTGGGTTTCAGAGACAAAGCTAAACTTCCTAATGAGCATGAATTTTATGACAATCGTCAATTTGTCCCTGGTGATTTACCAGGTCCAATTTTAATCAGAGGAATTAGATTTGGTGTGCCAATTTGTGAAGATATTTGGGATCCTGAAGTTTGTGAATGTTTAAAAGAGTCAGGCGCTGAAATTATCTTATCTATTAATGGCTCAACTTATAATATCGATAAAATGGAGAAAAGGGTTAATAATGTCGTTTCAAGAGCAGTAGAAAACGACATACCTTTAATTTACCTCAATTTAGTTGGTGGTCAGGACGAATTAATTTTTGATGGAGGAAGTTTTGCAGTTAATAGTGATGGACAATTAGCTTTCCAATTGCCAATGTTTGAAACTTTTGATGGAGTAATAGAGATTGAAAACAATTCAAGTTCCTTAAAAATTTCATCTAAGCATATATTTAAAGATCAAACAGGCTATGAATCACTATATTCTGCAATCATGCTGTCACTCAGAGATTACGTTACCAAAAATAGTTTTAAAAATGTTATTTTAGGCTTGTCTGGGGGAATTGATTCCGCTTTGGTATCCGCTGTAGCAGTTGACGCACTAGGACCAGAGAACGTAAGATGCTTTATGTTGCCCTCAAAATTTACATCGCAAGATTCAACAAATGATGCAAAGGATATTTCTGATAGACTTGATATAAAACTAGAAGCTTTAAGCATTGAAGAACTTTATAATTCTGTAGAGAACACTCTTAAAAAAACTTTTAATTCTTTAGAAAGAGACATTACTGAGGAAAATATTCAATCTAGATTGAGGGCATTACTCTTAATGGCTGTATCTAATAAATTTGGAAATATGTTAATTTCAACTAGCAATAAATCTGAATCTGCAGTTGGCTATTCTACATTATATGGCGATATGTCAGGGGGTTTTGCACCTCTGAAAGATGTTTGGAAAACAGACGTTGTTGGGCTTTGTAATTGGAGAAATAAGAATAAACCTCAGTCCTCTAAGTATCCAAAGCTTGATATAATACCATCAAATATTATCGTTAAGCCACCTACAGCCGAATTAAGGGAAAATCAAAAAGACAGTGACAGTTTGCCTGATTATAAAATACTTGATGAAATATTAGCTTTAAATATAGAAGAAATGAAAAGCGAAGAGGAAATAATACAAAAAGGTTTTGAAAGGGAAGTTGTCAGTCAAGTACTAAAGTTGCTAAGAATTTCTGAGTATAAAAGATTTCAAGCGCCACCTGGACCAAAACTTGGAAAAAAAGCATTTGGAAGAGACAGAATGTACCCTCTCACAAATAAATTTTAGGAAAAATTTATGACAGTTAAATTAAGATTTGCTCCTAGTCCCACCGGAAAATTACATGTTGGTAATGCAAGAACTGCTCTCGTAAATTATTTATTTTGCAAATCCAAAAATGGTGAAATGCTTTTAAGAATTGATGACACAGATCAAGAAAGGTCAAAACCAGAATACGAGAAAAGTATAAAAGAGGATTTGAACTGGCTAGGTATATTCTGGGAAAAGACAGACAGACAATCTTCTAGATTAAAAAACTATAATGATGCACTGCAACATCTGTTTGATATCGGTCGAGCATATAGATGTTATGAAACTCAAGAAGAACTATCTTTAAAAAGAAAAGCACAATTAATGTCAGGAAATCCTCCAGTATATGATCGACAAGGATTAAGCTTAGTAGACAATGATCACCAAAAATTCCAAAAAGAAGGTAGGCTTCCTCACTGGCGATTTAAGTTAATTCATGAAGAAGTATCATGGATTGACATGGTGAGAGGTAATTGCACTTATGATATGAAGTCATTATCTGATCCAGTTATTATGCGTGAGGATGGAAGGCCGATATACACTCTAGCTTCTGTGGTTGACGATATTGATCATAATATCTCACACATTATAAGAGGTGAGGATCATGTTACAAACTCAGCTGCTCAAATACAGTTGTTTAAAGCATTAGGTGGAAAAGTTCCAGAACTAGGTCATTTATCTTTACTTGCTGGCTCCGAAGGTGAGGGACTGTCAAAAAGACTAGGTAGCTTAAATTTAGGTGAATTAAAACAAGAAGGCTTTGAGAGTATCACTCTGTCTTCTCTGCTAGCTAAGATAGGAACTTCTGATCCAATAAAAGCTTTTATTAATACTGATGAATTAATTAAAGACTTTGACTTGTCTAAGTTTAGTAGGAACACAGCCAAATTTGATTCCAATGATTTGTATATTATGAACAAAAAATCTATTCAATTCATGGAATTTAAAGAGGCTAAAAGTAGACTAACTGAAATAGGATTAGATATAAATGAGGAATTTTGGCGGACAATTTCGGGCAATTTAAATAAATTAAATGAAGCGAGAATTTGGTGGGATGTTGTTTACGGTGAAATTGATCCAATTATTGATAATTCAAATTTAATTGAAAAAGCCATAGAATTTTTCCCTGAAAATAATCTAGATAACACTAGTTGGGGATCATGGTGTAAAAGTATTTCTGGCAACACTGACTACAAAGGTAGAGATCTTTTTATTTCGCTTAGAAAAGCTATAACCGGTTTTGAGTTCGGCCCGGAGCTATCTAATTTACTCCCATTAATAGGTAAGGATAAAATCCTTTCACGGATGTCTGGAAAAAAATCGTAATGGATTTTGAATTATTTAATACTTATTCAAATAAAACGGAATTATTCATACCATTAGATGATAATGACATTCGCATATACGCATGTGGCCCCACGGTTTATGATTATATTCATGTTGGCAACGCAAGGCCGTTAATTATCTTTGACGTTCTAGTGAGGTTTCTAAAATTAATTTACCCAAAGGTTACGTATGTAAGAAATATTACAGACGTTGATGACAAAATTATTGTTCAGGCAAATCAAAATAAAGAGAGCATTAATAACTTGACTGAAAGAACTATAAAGGCTTTTTCAAATGATGCCGATGCATTATTTGTCAAAAAACCAGATTTTGAACCTCGCGCTACTGAACATATTCAAGAAATGCTTAAAATGATTAAAGTTTTATTAGAGAGCGGTAATGCTTATTTATCAGATGGTCATGTTCTCTTTTCTGTTTCATCTATGCCAAATTACGGCAAACTCTCAGGTATGAATTTAAGTGAAATGATTGATGGAGCAAGAGTTGAAGTAAGTGACTATAAAAAGGAGCCAGCTGATTTTGTGTTGTGGAAACCGTCAAAAACAGGAGAACTAGGTTGGCATTCAGATTTTGGATTTGGTAGGCCAGGATGGCATATCGAGTGCAGTGCAATGAGTGAAAAATACTTAGGAAAACAATTTGATATTCATGCTGGTGGTTTAGATTTGATTTTTCCTCATCATGAAAATGAAATTGCTCAATCCTGTTGCGCTTTTAATACAAAATTTATGGCGAAGTATTGGATGCATAATGGTTATATAACAGTGAATAATGAGAAGATGTCAAAGTCTGAGGGAAATTTTATAACTGTCAGAGATGCCTTAAAGAAACACGATGGTGAAACCATTCGTTATTCAATACTTTCTGGTCACTATAGGTCACCGATTGACTTTAGTTTCAAAGCATTAAAAGAAGCCAAGTCTGCACTGGATAGACTGTATCGTGCATCAGAAAATTTTGAGTATGACAACGTAATTGATGAGAAATTTTTATCGTGTCTGTCTAGTGATCTGAATTCACCTCAAGCAATTTCTAGGCTTCATGAATTAGCAAGTGAATACAATAAAGGTAATAAGAATGCAGGACAATTACTCAAATCAAGTGCAAAAATTCTAGGTTTACTTAATTACGACACTTCGAAATGGTTTACCAAGAATGTCAGGGATGACGAATATGAAATTAATAATTTAATTGCGGAAAGAGATAAAGCAAGAAGCGATAAAAATTTTAAGTTAGCTGATGAAATAAGAGATAAACTAAAAGAAAAGGGTGTTTCGATTGAAGATAGTAATTCAGGAACGAAATGGCGAGTTGATTAAAAAGTTTAGGTACAATTATTATAAATAATATAGTATTACATTGTTGATTATATATATAGAGATTTCTAAATGGAACGCGTTTACATATTTGATACAACACTTAGGGATGGCGGACAAACTAAAGGAGTTGATTTTTCTTTTGCTGATAAGATTGCTATTAGTGAAGCTTTAGATGATTTAGGAATTGATTACATAGAGGGTGGTTGGCCAGGTGCAAATCCAACTGATGATAAATTATTTGGCTCTCCGCCAAAATTAAAAGTTTCTAATTTTGTCGCGTTTGGAATGACTAGAAGGCCAAACACAAGTGCTGCCAATGATCCAGGTTTAAATGCAGTTCTAAGTGGGAAATCTGATTCTGTTTGCTTGGTGGGAAAAACATGGGACTTTCATGTAAGTAAAGCACTAAATATTACCCTCGAAGAAAATATTGATATGATAAGTGAGTCTATCAATGAGATTAATAAAAGAGGCAAGCAAGCACTATTTGATTGCGAGCACTTTTTTGATGGCTTTAAAAATAATAAAAAATTTGCGTTAGAATGTGTTAGTTCTGCTTTTGAAGCTGGGGCTAAATGGGTTGTACTTTGTGATACCAATGGAGGCACTCTTCCACATGAGGTTACTAAGATAATAAATGAAGTTAATGAAAGCATTCCTGGTGTGCCATTGGGGATCCACTGTCACAATGATTCAGGAACTGCTGTTGCCTGCAGTTTAGCCGCAATTGAAGCTGGTGTTCGTCACGTTCAGGGCACAATAAACGGTCTTGGTGAGAGATGTGGGAATGCTGACTTAATAGCTTTAATTCCTAATTTAATGCTCAAATTAAATTATGAAACTGGAATTAAAAAAGAAAATTTATATAAGCTTAAGCACTTGTCTAGGCTCATTGATGACAGATTAAACAGGTCACCAAATTTAACACAGCCATATGTTGGCGAAGCGGCTTTCGCTCATAAAGGAGGATTACATGCGTCAGGTGTTCAGAAAGACAGTAGGTCTTATGAACATATAGAACCAGAAATAGTTGGCAATCAAAGAAGTTTCGTAGTTTCAGATCAAACTGGAAAATCAAATATTATCGCGAGATTAAAAGAGGTGGGCTTAAAATTTGATGTGAAAGACAGCCGGTTAGACAAACTTATTGAGAATATAAAAGAAAATGAATTTAAAGGATTTTCATACGATACTGCTGAAGCTAGTTTCGAATTAATAGCTAGGAGAACTCTTGAAAAGGTTCCTGATTATTTTGTAATTGGCAGGTTTCGTGTCATGGATGAAAGAAGATTTAACGCGAAAGGGGATTTAGTAGTTGAGTCTGAGGCATCTGTTACACTTAATGTGGGAGGACAATCATTCCATGAAGTTGCAATAGGTAATGGACCGGTTAATGCAGTTGACACAGCTCTAAGAAAAGCACTCACTAAAATTTATCCAAGTTTAAATTCAGTCAGCCTAGTAGACTATAAAGTAAGAATTATTGATAGTGGTTCAGGTACTGAGGCTACAACGAGGGTGTTAATTGAGTGTGAAGATAATAACGGTGATCGGTGGAGATCAGTTGGATTGTCAACGAATATTATTGATGCCTCAGTCATGGCACTTTATGACTCTCTCACCTGGAGATTATTATCCCTAGGTATAACACCAGAAGCACCAGCAAATTAAAACACTGTTTTGAAATCAAATATACCATATCCAGTAATTGTACTTGTTAGAACGCAGTTACCTGAGAATATCGGGTCAACTGCTCGAGCTATGAAAAATTTCGGTTTATCAGATCTCAGGCTCGTTAGCCCTCGAGAAAGCTGGCCAAATAAAGGCGCTAAGTCTATGGCTGCAGGTGCAGACAGTATACTTGAAAATATTCAGGTATTTGAAAGTATTCCTGAAGCATTACATGATGTATCATACACTGTTTCTTTAACAGCTAGAAATAGAGATATTACGAAAATTGAATTTGGTCCTGAGCATGCTGTAAAAAAAATACTTTATTATAGTGAGAAAAATGAGAAATCAGCCATTATCTTTGGGCCTGAGCAGTCAGGTCTAACCAATGACGAAATATCAATTTCGAATGCTTTAGTAAAGGTGCCTACAGAAATAAATTTTTCTTCATTGAACCTTGCGCAAGCTGTCCTCTTAATGTCATGGGAATGGAAAAAAGTTCACTTAAAAAATTCATTATCAGAAGAAGAGTATAAAGATATATCCGATCCTAAACTGTATCATAAAACACCTATTTCATCTGTAAGCGAAAGAGATTACTTTTTTTCAAGATTAGAAGAATTCCTAGAAATGAATAACTTCTTTGCTACAAAAGAGATGCAGCCATCTGTTATGAATAATTTAAAATCTATGTTCGCAAGGTCAAATTTAAGCCAGCAAGAACTAGGAACCCTTAATGGTATCATTTCTGCTATTGAGAGAAAACTTAAAACTAAAGGTAAAAGTTAATATATTATTGACAAATTGGCCTTTTAATATATAAAGCAAACACTTCTGGGAATGTGGTGCTATATAGGACCCTTCATTAATTTGAAATACCGGAACAAAAATAAAAACCACTTAAACTGGACTGGAGAATAGAATGGCACCTAAGTCAGAACATAAACGTAAGTCGGCAAAATATAAAATTGATCGACGTCTTGGTGTTAACCTCTGGGGTAGACCAAAATCACCTGTAAATTTGAGAAGTTATGCTCCTGGTCAACATGGGCAAAGAAGAAAAAAGCCTACAGACTTTGGTGTGCAATTAATGGCTAAACAAAAACTCAAAGGCTATTACGGCAATATTGGTGAAAAGCAATTTAGAAAATATTTTGCAGAGGCAGAGAGAAGAAGAGGTGACACAGGTCAGAATTTGATTGGTATTCTCGAATGCAGGCTAGACGCAATTGTTTACAGATTGAAGTTAGCCCCAACTGTATTTGCAGCTAGACAGTTAGTTAATCACTGTCACATTTTACTAAATGGAAAAAAATGCAATATCCCTTCAGCCATGGTAAAAGTGGGAGATGTTGTTAGTTTAAAAGAAAAATCTCAGCAAATACCAATGGTTATTGAGGCTATTGGTTCGCCAGAGAGAGACGTTCCAGATTATTGTGATGTTGATCACAAAAAAATGTCTGGCTCAATCACGCGTGTACCATTATTAGAAGACGTGCCATACGCTACGCAAATGGAACCAAATTTAGTTGTGGAATATTATTCTAGATAGTTAGAATTAGTTAGTTTCTATTCCTTTTGAGGATATTAACTCATTTAATTCGCCACTCTCGTACATTTCTCTAATTATATCACAGCCCCCGACAAACTCACCTTTGACGTATAGTTGTGGTATAGTAGGCCAATTAGCGTATTCTTTGATACCTTGCCTGATATTTTCATTTTCAAGTACGTTAACTGTACTAAACTTAATTCCTAAATGATTTAAAACGCCTACAGTTGAAGCTGAAAAACCACATTGAGGAAACACTGGGGTTCCTTTCATATATAACACAACGTCATTAGATTGAATTTCATTTTCAATTTCATTTTTTGTATTTTCATCCATAATAACTTTCCTTACTTTGGTACAGAGGTCTGTAGGGCCATTGCATGAAGTTCATTGCCCATTCTTCCTTGCAATGATTCATAAACCATTTGATGTTGCTTTACTCTTGTTTTGCCTTCAAATTCTTTAGAAATAACATGACAAGAATAATGGTCGCCGTCTCCACGCAGGTCTTCGATAGTTACAATAGCATCAGGCAAACTATCTTTAATTAATTTTTCAATTTCAGATGCTTCCATTGCCATTTAAACAACCCCTTTTAAATTTCTTTATGACATGAAGTTTTTAAACCAATTCTTATTCTTCACATCTAATTCACTTATACATATGAAATCTTCATTTGAAAAGGTCAATCTGTCGCTCAAGTTTATTGTAGCAATATTCGTAATTTTAATTTTATTACTTTCAGCAAGCTCTTCTATTTCTTTATTTTTAGAAGTGCATACTAAATACCTACCTTGATCCTCTCCAAACCAAAAACTTTCTGAATTATGATTATAATTTTTATTTATTACTGCGCCAATTCCTTTAGTTTGGGATGAAAGAAGAATTTCTGAAATCGCTATTGCCAGTCCCCCGTCTGAAATATCATGAACGCAGTTAGTGAGTTTCTGTTCAATGACTTTTGAAATAAAATTACCATTTGCTAATTCGGCATCAATATTTACAGGTGGTGGCGCGTAGTCTTTTTCTATATCCAAAATTTCCTGAGCGTAAATACTTTGCCCAACCCAACCGTCAGAATGACTGTTATCTTGGCCAATAACAAAAATACTGTTACCGTCAACTGCATTTGATAAAGATACAGAATTTTTATTTTCATCAATTACGCCAACTGCGCCTATGACAGGTGTAGGTAAAATTGCTTTACCATTAGTTTCGTTATATAATGATACATTTCCAGAAATTACGGGCATATTAAGCTTTAAAGATGCTTCGCTTATACCTTTAATAGAATGAACAATTTGCCCCATAATTTCTTTTTTCTCTGGGTTTCCAAAGTTTAAATTATTTGTAATTGCGAGTGGTTTACCGCCAACCGAGATAATATTTCTATATGCTTCACATACTGCCTGCATTGAACCTAAAAATGGATCAGCACTCACATATCTCGGTGTACAGTCAACACTTGCACACAATTTTTTATTTGTTCTGTGTACTCTGATTACACCAGAGTTTTGACCTGGAGGTATTACTGTATCACCCATAACGGATGTATCATATTGTTCCCATATCCAATTCCTACTGCAAAGATTGTGAGAACTGAAAAGTTTCTCAATTACCTTGGATACAGATTTAATAGGAGCATTTTTTATTTGGAGTTCAGGAGCTTTTTCTGGTGTCGTCCAGTCTCTATCGTATTCAGGTGCTTGATCGACTAGATAAGTTATAGGGATTTGTGCATCTAAAATATTATTTTTATATATTTCAAGATTTTGAGAGTTGGTAATTTCACCTATTTTAGCAATGTCTAAATTCCATTTTTTGAAAATGCTATTCGCCTTATCCATTTTATCTGGCTTTATAACCATGAGCATTCTTTCCTGAGATTCAGACAGCATAATTTCCGCTGTGCTCATGTTTTCCTCTCTAAGAGGGACAAGATCTAAATCAAGTTTTACTCCTAATTTTCCTTTAGACCCCATTTCTACAGCACTTGATGTAAGCCCGGCCGCACCCATATCTTGAATAGCAACTACGCTATCTGTTGTCATTAACTCAAGGCATGCTTCCATTAGTAATTTACCAGTGAAAGGGTCACCCACTTGAACCGTTGGTCTTTTTTCTTCAGTTTTATCATCAAATTCTGTTGATGACATAGACGCACCATGAATTCCGTCTCTTCCCGTTTTTGCTCCCACATAAATTAATGGATATCCTATTCCCCTAGCAGCTGATAAAAATATTTTATTTTTTTCAGTAATTCCTATAGCCATTGCATTTACAAGGATGTTGCTGTCATAACTTTTGTCAAAATTAGTTTCTCCACCGATTGTTGGTATGCCAATACAATTACCGTATCCTCCAATGCCTGAAACAACCCCCTCTAATAAATATTTCGTTTTATTATTTTCAATAGAACCAAATCTTAGTGCATTTAGAAGTGCTACAGGTCTTGCGCCCATTGTAAAAACGTCTCTGAGTATTCCACCAACACCAGTAGCTGCACCCTGATAGGGCTCTATAAATGACGGGTGATTGTGAGATTCAATTTTAAATATAGCAACCTTGCCATCACCAATGTCTATTACTCCTGCATTTTCACCTGGGCCATGGATCACAACTTCACCTTTAGTTGGTAAAGTCTTCAACCATTTCCTTGATGATTTGTAAGAACAATGCTCAGACCACATTGCAGAAAATATTGAGATTTCGTGGATGTTGGGAATTCTACCCATGAGTGAACAAATTTGCTCGTACTCGTCCTTTTTAAGGCCTAGGTCTTCTGCGATTTCAAAAGTTGAAAGACCTTCGCGCAAATTGCTCATGACAACTGCTCTAAAGTGCTTTTTAAGAATTCAAATCCGTCAAGGCCGCCTAGCTCATTGTCGACGTACCTTTCTGGGTGAGGCATCATTCCTAAGACTTTCCCATTATCTGATAGTATTGCAGCAATATTATTAACTGAGCCATTTGGGTTAAATGAATTACCATCTGAAGAAGTATGATACCTTAAGGCTACAAGGCCCTTATCCTCTATTTGCTTGAGTGTTTCACTGTCAGCAAAGTAATTTCCTTCATTATGCGCTATTGGCAAATGAATTATGTCATTTTGTTTGAAGTGATGTAGAAATGGAGAATTAATTTGTTTGTTAATTTTGAGAGCAACTCTTTTACAAACAAATTTTAATCCTGAATTTCTGATGAGAGCCCCTTCAAGTAACTTTGCTTCAAGCAGTATTTGAAACCCATTACAAATTCCTAGAACGGCTCCTCCTCTTGCAGCATGATTTTTTACTTCTTTCATAACAGGTGAGTGTGCAGCAACGGCTCCGCAACGCAGGTAATCTCCATAAGAAAAACCTCCCGGAAGTATTATTAAGTCGCAATTAGGAACTTCATTCTCTTGATGCCAAATATTGGATGGATTTTTCCCAGTTATTTTTTTTATTGCAACTGAAACATCACGATCACAATTTGAACCTGGAAAAGTTATTATAGTTACTCTCATTTGTCCTCTTCGGAGGGTACTATTTCAAAGTCTTCTATAACATTGTTGACGAGCATTTCTTTGCACATAAGTGTCACTTGTTCAAGTGCATCTGATTTGATATCACTTTTTATATTTAGTGATATTGTTTTGCCTACACGTACATCATTAACTTTATTATATCCATTATTTAAAAGCGCATTTTCTATGGCTTTACCTTCTGGATCGAGGACAC
Organism: uncultured SAR116 cluster alpha proteobacterium; assembly: GCA_902539295.1. Lineage (GTDB taxonomy): Bacteria > Pseudomonadota > Alphaproteobacteria > Puniceispirillales. The sequence continues at coordinate 17,943 of CACBIM010000012.1, read as the reverse complement.
CTTTTTTAAGAAAAATATTAATTTTGAATTTCATATGACAATTCTTTAATGCTAGTGTGATAATTTATTTTCTGATAGTTTTGATGAAACTTTTTGTGTCAAAACACCTAATCTATTTGCAACTTCAATATACGCTTCCTTTATATCACCCTTACTTTGCCTGAAAAGATCTTTATCAAGCGACGCATTGTCTTGTTCATTCCAAAGTCTGCAATTGTCAGGGCTAATCTCATCAGCTAAAACAATTTCATTTTTTTCTTGAGAATTTAGTCTTCCGAATTCTAATTTAAAATCAACTAATTTGATACCAATTTTCAGAAATAAATCTTTGAGATATTTATTAATTTGCAATGAATAATTTGTAATAAGTTCTAATTCTTCCTCTGAAGTATAACCAAATTCGATTAAATGATTTTCTGACATCATTGGGTCGCCGAGATCATCATTTTTGAAATAGTATTCAACAATCGGTTTTTTAAATTCTTTGCCTACAGGCAATCCAAACTTCTTTGATATGCTTCCAGCAGCAATGTTTCTAATAACAAATTCAACAGGTATTATCTCAACCTTTTTTACAAGTTGCTCTCTCAAATTTAGCCTTTTTATGAAATGCGTCGGAATTCCAATATTTTGAAGGCTGGTCATTAGTTTTTCACTGATAACGTTATTAATTTCACCTTTACCTAAAATAACAGAATGCTTTTGAGCATTGTTGGCAGTTGTATCATCCTTGAAATATTGTATAACTAAGTTTTCATCTTCACATGAGAAGATGTCTTTAGCCTTACCCTTGTAAATCAAATCCTTTCTTTCAATGTTATTCATCTTTGAAAACACGATTAAAAATAAAATCTGTATTTTTTGTGTGGTAGTTCTCGTCAAAAAGCTCTACTAACTCTTCTTCACTGATTTTATCTTTGATTGTTTTATTTTCTTTTAAAAGTGATAAAAATGAACCATCTCCATCCCAAACTTGCATGGCTATTTCTTGTACAATTGAGTAAGCATCTTCTCTGCTAATATTAGATTGTGTCAGTTTAAGTAAGACTTGCTGAGAATTAACCAAGCCCTTTAATTGATCCATATTTTTTTTCATTCTGTCTGGATAAATTAGCAAATTTTCTATAACATTATCCATTCTAGCTATGGCAAAATCCAAAGCAATTGAGGCATCTGGTGCAAAAACTCTTTCGACAGATGAATGAGAGATATCTCTTTCATGCCACAATGCAACATTCTCCATAGCTGGGATAACGCTTGCCCGGACAATGCGTGCAATGCCAGATAAATTTTCAGTCAGAACGGGGTTCCTCTTATGAGGCATGGCGGATGAGCCTTTTTGCCCAGATGAAAAATACTCTTCAACTTCTCTGATTTCTGTCCTTTGTAGACTCCGTATTTCTATAGCAAATCGTTCAATTGAAGAGGCGATTATTGACAGACATGAAAACCATGAGGCATGCCTGTCACGGGGAATTACTTGTGTTGAGATCGTTTCCGGCTTCAATCCCATTTTTGAGGCAACATATGTTTCTACTGAAGGATCAATATTTGCAAACGTACCAACGGCACCTGAAATTGCGCAAACAGAAATTTCATCTCTTGCTCTCGATAGTCTTTCATAGGAGCGATCAAATTCCGCATAGAAACTGGCTAGTTTCAATCCAAACGTCGTGGGTTCTGCATGTATACCATGGCTTCTTCCAATACAAATTGAGTTTTTATGTTCAAAGGCTCGTTTTTTTATTGATCTAAGTAGTTTTTTTAATCCGTCTAGTAATATATCTGTAGCTTGCACCATTTGAACTGAAAGAGTTGTATCCAGCACATCAGATGAAGTCATGCCCTGATGAAGAAAGCGCGCTTCTGGTCCAATGTTTTCGCTCAAATTTGTTAAAAACGCTATAACATCGTGCTTTGTTTCCTTTTCAATTTCATTAATTCTATCAATTTCAAATTTTCCTAATTCCCATATTTTCTTAGCTGCCTCTTTTGGAATGGTTCCATTACTTGCCATCCCATCAGCAGCGTGAGCCTCAATTTCAAACCAAATTTTAAACTTATTTTCTTCGTCCCAGATTTTTTTCATTACGGGACGTGAGTATCGAGGTATCATTATTTTCCTTTATGGATTGCTTTGAAGATTATTTTAATATTGAAGTTTTTTTATGCAAGAGTTAGATTGAATTTGCAAATTTTTTATATTTAGTTATGGCTCTATCAAGACTATTATTTATGGCAGCTCGAATAGTTGCTTCTAATCCAAAACTTCGTAAAGAGGTTCAAAAAGCTGCTGAGGCATCGTATACTAAAGCTAAACCATATATCAATAAAGCAAATGAAAATATTAAAGAAGCAGCAGATGAAGCAGCCAAAAAGTCTCCACCCAATGAAAATATATATAAATTTATGGGCACATTTGTTGGATCTATAAAGAAAAAAATAGAACCTAAGCAATAGAAAATTTAAAAGCAATTGTATTGAAGTATTTACTTGTATGGTGGAAAGTCGTAATTTTTTTTTGACAAAGTAAAAATTTCTGCTCCATTTTTAGTTATTCCAATAGAGTGTTCAAATTGAGCAGAAAGTGATCTGTCCCTTGTAACGGCGGTCCATCCGTCAGATAAAATTTTAGTCGCGTACCCTCCAGCATTTATCATTGGCTCTATTGTAAATATCATTCCGGGCTCCAACCTTATTCCTTCTCCAGGGTTTCCAAAGTGTAATACGGATGGTGGACAATGAAACACCTGGCCTAGACCATGACCTGTAAAATCCCTTACAACTGAAAATCTTTCTTTTTCTGCCAGGGTTTGAATAGCGTACCCAATATCACCAAGTGTCGCTCCTGGTTTTGAAACTTCTATTCCTGCCATTAGACATTTGTATGTTACATCGCAAAGTCTCTTTGCTTTGACTGAAGGTTCTCCTGCAAAAAACATTCTGCTGGTATCACCATACCAGCCATCAAGTATAACAGTCACGTCAATATTTAATATGTCGCCTGATTGCAATTTCTTATCTCCTGGAATTCCATGGCAAACAACATGGTTAACTGAAATACAGGTCGATTTAGGAAATCCCTTATAATTTAGAGGGGCAGGTATAGCGTTATTGTTTAAAATGTAATCATGCGCAAGGTCATTTAAATAGCCTGTTGTTACTTCTGGCTTAACATATGGAGTAATGTAATCGAGAACGTCTGAAGCTAACTGTCCTGCTTTCCTCATGCTCTCAAAATTGTCAGGTCCATGAATTTTTATTGAATGATTATTCATATGATTTGTTTAAATTACTTTAATGGAATGTGACAGTTTTATTTCCTTATAAGATATATCACAAGCCCATACTTCAATTTTCACACCATTTTTTTTTGCAATATCAAAATTTTTTGCGTATTCAGTGTCAACATCATTTGCAATTGAAAAACTTTGGCAGTCCATTCGTTGGACAACGTAAAGCATGACACAGTCATAACCATCAGAAATTGCACTAACTAAATTCTTGAGATGCTTTGACCCTCTTTCGGTAACTGAGTCAGGAAACTCAGCGACCCCGACTTTACTAGTTAAGTCTCTTCTTAGTTGAACATTCTTAACTTCTATGATGCAAGGTTTTAAGTCTTCACCTTTCAAGAGAAAATCAAATCTCACTCCTTCGCGGAATTTAAATTCATTTTGAATTGATGAATATTTTTGTAATCTTGGAATGATTTTATTTTGTAAAGCTTCCGCCACAATTTTGTTTGGGTATTGTGTATTGACACCAACCCAATGACTATTAGATTTTACAAATTCAAGTGTGTAAGGTAATTTCCTTTTTTTATTATCTGATAATGAGAACAAGACATCTTGGCCAGGGGTGCAAAGTCCAGTCATTGAACCTGGGTTGGGACAGTGGGCAGTTATACTATTATTTTCATATTCTATATCAGCGAAAAATCTTTTGTAACGTCTAATTAGCTTTCCTGATCTTAAAGTATTTGGTAATTTCATTAAAATTTAAATCCCAATTTAATTGTGAACTTAAAGGAGAATTTAGTGACAAGCAATAAGCAACCAACAGCTGCCATGATTGTAATTGGGAATGAAGTATTATCTGGTAGAACAAAAGACAAGAATATTGGATGGGTGGCCGAACAACTCGAGCAAAACGGAATCAAATTGGTTGAAGCAAGAATTATCCGAGATGATCAAGAGACTATTATTTCTACAATTAAAGAAATTTTTAAATTAGTTGACTATGTATTTACGTCTGGTGGTATTGGCCCAACACATGATGACATAACAACGCCATCAATCGCGAAAGCTTTTGACGTTTCAGTAGAACGCAATAAAGAGGCTTTAAGGCGATTACAAGAACACTACAAAGGTACCAATATTGAATTAAATTCAGCTAGACTGAAAATGGCTGATATACCAAAGGGAGCAACCCTCATTGACAACCCAGTGAGTGCGGCACCAGGGTTCAATATTCAAAACGTTTACGTTATGGCAGGGGTGCCAAAAATCATGCAGGCAATGCTCGACGGTATTTTAAAAAATATCAAGTTTGGCAAAAAAACTTTTTCTATCTCAATTGCATGTGAAATTGGGGAGGGGAACCTCGCAAAGGGTATTGGTGAAATTGAAGAAACTGAAAGTGATCTGGAAATAGGTTGTTACCCTTGGTTTAAATCAGGTGTAATAGGTACTAATATTGTTGTGCGGTCTATAAATGAAGATATATGTAACAGGGCAGCAGATAAAGTTAAAACATTAATTATAGACTTTGGTAAAACATTCACAATTATCAAGTAATGATATTATTTCCTGAATTTAGGCAGGGAACTTCGTGTCCTTTTAAATGAGGGCAGTGAAGAACTTCTGTTATGAGTAAATGTTCTTTTAATATCTGATTTATTAGCTTTGGATATTTCCCATGGTGAGGTTAACTGCTCATTAAATAATGGTGTACCCTTTTTCCTCATAAGTGGTGTTAATGCCATACCAGTGATAAACCCTCCAATATGTGCAAAATAAGCTACGCCTCCTCCACCGGACGAGCTACCAGCAGAAACAGAGAAAAATTGCCCTAAAATCCAAATGCCTAAGACTATCCAAGCAGGAACATTTACAGTTCTAATTATAATTATTACCCACATAAAAACTTTTATATTTGCTTTAGGATAAAGTATTAAATAACTTCCAAGGACACCTGCAATTGCTCCTGAGGCTCCAACAATTGGAATATCAGATGTTGGATTTGAAAAGTATTGAAGAAGAGAGCCACCAATTGCGCACAGAAGATAAAATACAAAAAATTTAATACTTCCCATACTGTCTTCGACATTATCTCCAAAAATCCATAAGTAGAGCATATTGCCTAAAATATGCATCCAACCAGCATGTAAAAATGCTGATGTTACAAGAGTTAAATAAGGATTTAAGAAACTGACTGGGTTTTGGTTGTTAAAGTCATTAAAAAAAAATGGAATAAAAGAATACTTGTAAATAAATTTTAACTCTAAGTAATCAGTTAAATTAGACTGGTAGAAAAAAATTATAAAACACAAGCCAATAAAAAACCATGTGACTAAGGGCACATTCTTTGAGGGATTTTCATCAAAAAGTGGAAGAAAAAACATATTATTTGTCTTTATAATTCAAAAAAAAATAAAAATCTTAAAATTCGCAAAACACAATATATATGATTACATAGGGTTCACTTTTCAACATGTAGGTGATGTAAGTTTGTTAATTATCTGTTATTATTAAATTTTTATTTGAAAGAAAATCATTATGTCAAATTTTTATGTGAATTCTGTAAAAAGGAAAATGAAATTTCAAAAACTTGATCTTCAATCAATGCAAAATAATGATAAAGATAGTTTGTCAAATGTTGAAAATTTATCTCCTAAGGATGAAATTAGGCAAGAAGAAAGTAACTTAAGAGAAGAAGCAATTTCAGATCTTAAATTCAAACTTCATGATAATTTCTCTCATATTCTAACAGATACAAATCTACCAAATGAAAATCATGAAAATTTAAATTCCCAGGAAAACATAAATCCATCTGAAGACAATATAGATGTTAGTATTGATGAAGAACCAGAGTTTTTAAATGAAGCTAAAATTAATTTGAAGCAGATTGAAAACTTAGCTGGATTAAGTACAAGAAATGACGACCATAAAACTTTATTAGAGGAACCCACAAAAGATAATCTTTCTATTTTTATAGGCGAGTTAAGAACATTAACTGAAAAAAGATCTCAGATTAAGGACAGCTTACATAAAGTTGACGATGAACTGATCAAGCTTCAGGAAAAAATTTATAAAAATAAAAAATTATACGAAGATAAAATAGCTCAACTTGAGTCTATCAATGAAATTTATAGTCAATCTGCAAATATTGTTTCAAAAATCATAAGTGAGGATACAAAGTATGAACAGTTATAAAATCGCTTTTCTTAATTCCAAAGGTGGAGTTGGGAAGTCCACACTCTGTATTTTGTCTGCATTAGGCCTATCTCAAACTAGATTTGATGGAAAAATTAAATTAATTGATACAGATAGTCAAAAGAGTTCATTAAGTATACTCAATCAGGTGTCATCAAAAATTGAATTGGATTTTATTCCATTTAACCATGCATCACCAAATTTAGGTGTAAGCCTTTTAGATCAAAAATTAAAGACATACTCAGTTAAAGAGGAAATAATTTTAATTGATACTATGGCTCATCCGCCAAGGCAGCTCGTCAATTGTATTATGCAATGTGATTCAATCTTAATACCGTGTAACTTAAGTGAAATTGAAATCTTAGCAACAATTGAATTTGTTAAAATGCTAGACAGTCTTAAAAAACTTCAAGGATCCGGTTCACCGCATCTAATCATTATACCAAATAAGGTTCCACCAAAGCAGGTTCATATAAATCAGCTTGTTGACGCACTATCAGAAGTGGACGTTGTTATAGGTCCAACAATTTCAGATCTAGCTGTATTTAAAAATGATTTGAAGGGCTTATCGAAAAAGATTTCAAATTTACCTCAAAATTACAAGTCACAATATATTGGTTTTAGAGATTTTATTTATAAAGTATTAGTAAAGCGAAAAATCGACAAATTAATTGCTGGCGAAAATGAAACTCATAATGAATCAGCTGAAACAGAAAACGTTATACCGATCTCTAAAAACAATTAAAAGCTTAAATCTATTTAAATAGACTGCTTGCAAGCCAGAAATAAATATTCATGAAGATGAGCAAATTGTAAATTAATTTGTTTAAAATTAAAATTTGTTTAATCTTGGTGAAATTTAAAAATTACTTAAAGTTTTACATCAAAGTTATGTGAGCGACTAATCGAATTTTGATTATAAATTTTCCAAATTTGAATAATAATCATTATTATCTTTAATGAATAATCCTTAGAGTAAGTATTTATGAAAAATAATTGGCAAAATGAAATATTTAGAAATGAAAATGAATTAGGTTGGTTGAAGTACTCTTTAGAGAAAAGAGAAACTGAATATTCCCCCAGTTCTGTGATTGGAGGTAATTACAAACCATTCATCGATGAATATAAAAACAAAAGTCATCTTGCAAGATCAAAAAACAAATCTGAAATTTATCAATATGGTAAAAGTTCTAGTCACAAAATAGAGATTACTGTATCTGACACATCTCCTGATAATGAACTTAAGCCTCTTCTTATATTTATTCATGGAGGGTATTGGCAAGAGTTATCTTTGGAGGAATCTTTTTTCTCTGCAATTCATACTAATAAAAATAAAATAGGATTTGCTGCAATAAATTATACTTTGGCTCCAAAGGCAACAATTGATCAAATTGTTTACGAATGCCAATCTGCAATTGAGTGGATATTTACGCATTGCAATGAATTAGGATTTGATAGTAAAAAAATTGTTATATCTGGAAGTTCAGCAGGTGCGCATCTTGCAGCAATGTATTCATTGAAAAGAAAACCTCTATACAATCACTTTGGAAATATTTTAGTTTCCGGAATATATGACATTCAACCATTAATTAAGACATCAGTTGATGAGGCTCTTTGTTTAGATCCAGATGAAGCTTTGAGAAATAGCCCATTATTCTATGAATTAAAAGACTTCCCTCCAACAATTGTTGCATGGGGTGAAATAGAAACTGACCAATTCAAAAAACAAAGTAAAATTTTTGCAAATAAATTGATTGAAGATAAAATTCCTGTAAGAACTTTAGAAGTGAAAAATAAAAATCATTTTGATGTTATACTAGATTTAGCTGATTATGATACTCCATTAGGTATGGAATTAAAAATGTTACTCGATTTTCAAGACTAAATTATGCCTGAATATAAACCCAAAACACCAGCAGTTGTAGATATTTCAAAAGTAGACGGATCTCCTTATCCTAGAAAAATTGATTTTTCAACGGATAAGAGCAGATATAAAACATCTAAGCAGACTATGGGTGATCCTTTGATAAATTATGAAGGAAAATCAAATCCATATATTGATTATCAAAGTATAGACCTTCTCTTATCGCTACAACATCCAAGATCTGAAGGTTATGATGAAATGTGTTTTTATGTTATGGGTCAGGTAAAGGAGATTTTATTTAAAGGACTTCACTTTGAACTTTTTAATGCTCGAGAGCAAATAAAACTCGATGAAATTAATAATGCAATAACTATACTTGAACGATCAATAGAGTATGTAAAATTCATAGCAGACGCATGGAACATTTTATCTACAATTAAACCTGAAGGCTTTAACCAATTTAGAGATTACTTAGGCACTGCATCAGGTCAACTTTCATTTATGTATCGTCATGTTGAATTTATATTAGGTAATAAAAGTGAAAAAATGGCTTCAGCCCATAAAAATGTTCCTCATGTTTGGCCAGAAATTAAAAAAAACTTAGAGACACCTAGTCTGTATGATGAAGTGATTTTTTATCTAAATAGAAAAGGACACGCTATTTCAGAGGCTGTTTTAGATAGAGATTGGAAGGAAACTTACAAGTCTAACCAATCAGTTAAGGATGCTTGGTTGTCTGTATATCGAGAACCTAGCAATGCTAATTTAATATATAAACTTGGTGAAAGCTTAATATCTTTTGATGAGCAATTTTCAATATATAGATGGAGGCATTACACTCTTGTAAAAAAAATCATTGGCTTTAAGTCTGGGACAGGTGGATCATCTGGTGTTGAATGGCTAGAAAAAGTAACATCACATCAATTTTTTCCTGAATTATGGGAAATTAGAAATGAGCTATCGTAACTAAGATGAAGTCTAATTTTTTGAACCTAAAGAAAAACTTTTCTATTCCTAAGGGTACTATTTATTTATGTGGTAATTCACTTGGGCCACCTCTGAAATCCATGGGCAATGAAGTAAAAAAATTTGTTGATGAGGAATGGGCAAAAGAACTTGTTAAGGGATGGAACTCGAAAGGTTGGTTCGAGCAATCAAAAAAAATAGGAAATCAAATAGCTAAAATAGTAGGCGCAGATAAAGAAACTATTATTGTAGGAGACACACTCTCCACTCAGGTCTTTCAAGCTTTAACTTGTGCACTGAAACTAAATCAAAATAGAAGATATGTACTAACAGACAATGGTAACTTTCCTGCCGATATTTATATTGCTGAAGGATTATTAAAACTTTTAGGTGATAAGCATGAACTTAAAATAGTAAAGCCCGAAGATATTATTGAGCATATTAATGATGAAGTTGCCGTAATTATGCTTACAGAAGCTGATTACAGAACAGGTAGAATTTACGACATGAAAAATATTACTCAACTTGCTCATAGCTCTGGTGCTTTGGTCATTTGGGATCTCGCACATACTGCTGGGGTTGTACCAATTAAACTCAGTGAAACAAAGGCAGATTTTGCAGTTGGGTGTACTTATAAGTATTTAAATGGTGGCCCAGGCTCACCTGCATTTATTTACATTGCTCCAAATCATATAAACAAAGTAGAGCCAGCTTTATTTGGCTGGCATGGACACAAAAATCCATTCGAATTTAATTTAAACTATCTCCCATCAAGTGGTATAGAAAAAATGAAGATAGGCTCTCCCTCAATTATATCATTTGCCTCTCTAAAGCATGCTTTGGATATTTGGGACAATATTGATATGAACGAATTACGATTAAAATCAATTGAATTATCAGAGTTGTTTATTTCTGAAATAGATAAGTTATCAATAGATTTAAATTTAGTCAGTCCAAGAGATCCTTATTTTCGAGGAAATCAAGTTTCATATAGCCTTGAAAATGGATATGCATTTATGCAGGCACTTATTCAAGAAAATTTAATTGGCGACTTTAGATCTCCAAATTTAATTAGGTTTGGTTTTTCTCCATTATACTTAGATGAGAAAGATATTATTAATGCTGTTGCTATAATTGGAAAAGTTTCAAGGAACAGCCTTTGGAGGAAATTTTCAAATCAAAGTCGAAAAATTGTAACTTAAAATTATTATGTTTATTAAAAAAAATCTTGAATATCAAAAATTACCTCTCCCTCATAAAGTTTCAATGTCCGATTTTGAAATGATGTCTTCAATAGAAAGTTTCAGAGAGTATATGCTCAAAAGGCACACTGTTCGTGACTTTTCGAAAAGAAGTGTTGATTTTGCAATTATTAAAAAAGCAATTCAGATTGCTGGTTCTGCTCCAAGCGGAGCTAATCACCAGCCATGGCACTTTGTTGTTATATCGAACAAAGATATTAAGAAAACAATAAGAGAGGCAGCAGAAATTGAAGAAAATAAATTTTACTCAGGCGGTGCAAGTGATGAGTGGATTAAAGCACTTGAGCCAATTGGTACAAATGCAAATAAGCCGCATTTAGAAATTGCTCCATGGCTAATTATCATTTTTGCAGAGAGATTTGGAACTTTTGATGATGGATCTAAATATAAAAATTATTACGTGCCTGAAAGTGTAGGCATTGCGACTGGATTTTTGATTGCTGCACTCCATAAAGCTGGTTTGTCAGTATTAACACATACTCCTAATCCAATGAGTTTTTTAAATGGCCTTTGCAAGAGACCTAAAAGTAATAAGCCTGTCATGATACTTACAGTTGGTCATGCTTCAGAAGATGCTACAGTACCTAAGGTTGCAAAAATCAAGAAAGATATTAAAGAAATTTTAACTGTTTTAGATTAGTAAAATCAAGTTGTTGCAACTGAAGTTCTTTCAGAGAGAGGCTTTTCATTTACAGGTAAATGAATGATTGCGGAAAAAGCTCCAACTCCAATACCAACCCACCATACTAGATTATAATTTCCAAACATATCGTAAAGTGAACCACCTAGCCAAATACCTACAAAGGATCCAATTTGGTGAGACAAGAAAACTATTCCATACAAAGTACCCATGTACTGCATCCCGTAAATATATCCAATCACCCCAGATGTAAGTGGTACAGTTGCAAGCCACAGACCGCCCATAGCAATAGAAAATAGTATCACTGTTTCAACTGTCATTGGTGTCATAATAAAGAAAATAGAGGCTAATGTTCTGCCTGTATAAATTAAAGAAAGTAAATATTTTTTTGTAAAGTTTTTACCAAGATAACCAGCAGTTATTGCGCCAATAATATTAAATAGACCAATTACTGCAATTGAAAAGGCTCCCAGAGAAGAGGTTGTATTGATGCCCAAAGATCTTATCAGACTGTTTGGCGGTATGGTAGCGCATGCTTCTGTTATAAAAGCAGGAAAATGCGCAGTTATGAAGCCAAGTTGAAAGCCACAAGAAAAAAACCCTAAGAAGAGCATCGAAAATGTAGGGTCCTTCGCAGCATTTACTAAAGCGTCTCCCAGTTTCTCTTTTGGTCCAGTATCGATGTTTGTTTTATTTGGATGAATTGCTAATAGGCATAAAAGTGTTGCGAAAACAATAATAGCAAGAACCATCATAACAGTTGACCATGACATACTATTTAAAAGTGCGCTTGTAAAAGGAGGACCAATAACCTGTCCCGCAGAGCCAGCTGCAGTTGTAATACCAAGAACCAATGATCTTCTTTCTGGTGAAGTTGACCTGCCAACGACCGCCAGTATTGGTCCAAACCCAGTGCCAGCAATGCCGCACCCAATTATTAAATTCAAGAATTGATGAGCTTCTGGAGTTACAGCATTACTGCTAATTAATAATCCAACCGTGTATAAAACTATGCCAAAAGAAATTGCCTTTCTGTCTCCAAACTTTTCTGCCAAAGCACCAAAAAAAGGTGTTGCTATGCCCCAAGCTAGGTTTTGGATTGCAATAGCCATAGAAAATTCTGCTCTAGGCCATAAGAATTCATCTGCTATTGGTATCTGAAATAATCCAAAAGATGATCGGATAGCAAAGCTTATCATTAAAATAATGCTTCCACCAATCAGTATTGGAGTAAAAACAGGACTTTTAGTTGCCATATAGAAAATTCAAAAATTAAAATCTGTAAGTTATTTGATCATTCAATAATCGAATAAGTTTTATTAATAACTAATACTATTAAGTAAGAAAATCAAAATTTATATTGTTATGTTGTAAATTTAATTTTTCTCTTTATTACTCTTGAATAAAATACAAAATTCTAATAATTAAATCATAAAAAAATTGGATTAAAATTATGACGTTAAGAGTAGGGATAAATGGCTTTGGTCGCATCGGCAGGAATGTTCTCAGGGCTATAATTGAATCTCAAAGAGAAGATATCAAGGTTGTTGCAATAAACAACAGATCATCAATTCAGGTTTGTGCTCATCTTTTGAAGTACGACTCAATTCATGGAAGATTTCCATTTGATGTAAGTACAACTGAAAATATTATAACAGTAAACAATAATAATATTCATGTTTCAAATGAACTAACTATTGATGAAATTCGATGGGATAAAAATGATGTTGATCTAGTCATGGAGTGCACAGGTAAGTTTAACTCTGCAAAAGAATGCCAAAAACATATTTCTGCTGGTGCAAAAAAAGTTTTAATTTCTGCACCAGCAAAAGATGCAGACTTAACAGTAGTATACGGTGTCAATGAGCAAGATATAAATTCTAGTCACAACATAATTTCAAATGCATCTTGTACAACAAACTGCCTAGCCCCTATAGCCAAAGTTTTAAATGATAATTTTGGAATTCAAGAAGGCTTTATGACAACAGTACACAGTTACACAGGTGATCAGCCAACGATTGATAGAGACCATAAAGACGTATACCGTGCAAGGGCAGCTGCAGTGAATATGATACCAACTTCTACAGGCGCAGCTCAAGCGGTTGGTCAGGTCTTGCCTGAGCTAAACGGTAAATTAAGTGGTGTTGCAGTAAGAGTTCCAACTGCAAATGTATCAATGGTTGATTTAACTTTTTCATCCAAGACAAAAACTAATGCTGAAGATATAAATAATGTAGTACGCAATGCCACAAAAGATAAACAGTTGGGAAAAGTTTTAAGTTACACTGACGAGAAACTAGTTTCGTCTGACTTTTATCATAACCCTTATTCCTCTATATTTCATACAGATCAAACATTTGTTACAGGTAGTAATTTGGTCAGAGTTCTATCTTGGTATGATAATGAGTGGGGATTTTCTAATAGGATGTCTGATACTGCAGTAGAAATTGGTAAATATATTTAGAAATTATTCACCGATTAAAGAATTATAAAGATTCAAAAAATATTTGCTTGGTATAATTGTTACATATCTTGAGGAGTAATTTTCAGATGGATGTACCGAAAATTTTCTTTCTATAGTTTTATTTGATGTCCCAATTAAATTTAAAGGATGCAAAGTCAAATCTTTAAGCGAATACTTCAATCCTGTTGAACTGTGGAAAAATTGTTCTCCAAGTGGCCAAAGGGATAACCTTGTTCCTACAGGAATTTCACAGGACCATTTACCCTTAACCCAAATAACTGTGTCAATTTCACCAACCAGAATAATTACTCTTGCTGAATGCTTTCTATTTATCGCTGTAAGTGACGCTAGAGTATGGTCTAGTCTTAAATCAATAAAACCAAAACCAATAAAAATTTTTGAATTGATTTTTGAAAGACATTTTTGTAGGTCGGTAGTATTTTGATCTGAAATCAAAATTTTTTTTTCATTTTTTATATATGACAATTTTTGACTGTCAATCGAGTCCATGTCTCCAATAACAGCCTCAAAATCCATTTCGTTACTTAATAAAAAATTCGCTCCACTATCAGCAGCATAGATTTTGTGTTTCTTATAAATTTTTTTTAATAGGTAGGAATTTATTTTACTTCCGCCAACTAAAATAATTGGTTCATCATGCATAAATATTTTCATAATTATTTATACTTGTCATAAAAGAATATTTATAGTTAAATTTAATTAACTCTTGGGGTGCTATTTAAGCTGAGAAAAAACCCATTGAACCTGAACTAGTTAGTGCTAGCGTAGGAAAGAGGAATTCAGAATTTATTCCAATAAATCCTTTCTAGTTGCTAACCAATATAATTGGAGCATCAAATGAAAAAAATATACTTCATATTAACTGTTATAATCACAATATTCTCTATCAACAAATTACATGCAAATGAGAATACACTTGTTGTACATACCTACGAAAGTTTTATATCTGATTGGGGTCCTGGTCCTCAAATAGAAGAAGAGTTTGAAAAAATTTGCAGCTGCGACTTGCAATTTATTGGAATAGATTCATCAATAGGTATACTTGGTCGTTTAAAAATTGAAGCTGATGAAACGAATGCTGATATAATATTAGGGTTAGACACTAATCTTTTAGCAACTGCCAAAAATACAAAACTTCTTGCAAAACACAAAATTGATACATCAAAAATTGACTTGCCAATAAAATGGAATGATGAAATTTTTGTTCCCTTTGATTGGGGACATTTTGCTTTTATCTATAACTCAGAAAAATTAAAATCACCTCCAACTAGTTTTGAGGAATTATCAGATGATAAAAAATCTTTGAGCTTGATAATCCAGGACCCAAGAACATCAACGCCTGGTTTGGGATTGCTATTATGGGTAAAATCAATTTTCAAAGAAAACTCAGATAAAATATGGACAAGACTTAGTCCAAAAATTGTAACTGTAACAAAAGGTTGGTCAGAAGCGTATGGATTGTTTCTAGAGGGTGAGGCTGACTTGGTATTATCTTACACTACGTCTCCTGCTTATCATATTATGGCTGAAGACGAAAAAAAATATAAGGCAGCAATTTTTAATGAGGGCCATTATCTTCAGGTTGAAGTTGCGGCAATTACTACAAAAGGTGAAAAAAATAAACTTTCAAGAGACTTTATGAAGTTCATTCTTAGTGAAAATTTTCAATCTGTAATTCCTACAACTAATTGGATGTTCCCCGTGATTGATATTAAAGTGCCAGAAACTTTTGAAAAAATTCCAAAACCAAAAAAGGTTTTGTTAATGGATTCTAGTGTCATCGAGAAAAATAGAAAAAAATGGATTAGCGAGTGGCGAAGAGCTTCAATGAAATAACCTTCAAATATAAAACAAATTTTATAAACAGAGTAAGTTTATTTGTTTCTATATTTTTAATTTCAATTATTGGTCTATCAATTTTTTCCCTTTTAAATTCTGGTTTTAAAAGTGAGGATGCCTTTTTAACAAATGAGGATATTTTTGAAATTATAAAATTCACTTTTGTTCAATCATTCTTTTCTGTTTTTTTGTCTCTATTACTAGGATTTTTAGGTGCAAAAATACTTTTTGATATAAAATCAGTTTTATTTAAAAAAATTGTTATTTCTCTAACTTCTATTGCTTTCGTTCTTCCTACAGTTGTAGCTTGCATAGGATTAATAAAAGTATGGGGTGGGGATGGTGTATTACATCTGATTAGACTTTCACTTAATTTAAATAAAAACGAACTAACGCTTTACGGACTATTTGGTATTTTATTAGCGCATATATTTTTTAATGCTCCACTGTTTTTAAGAGTCTTCTTCAATTGTTTTCAAATAATCCCCATAAACTATTTAAAAAATGCAAAGCAGTTTAATATTACTGGAATTAGATTTTTTAAGCTTATAGAATGGCCATTTATCAAAGAAACACTTCCTTTGCTATGTGGTGTTGTCTTTTTACAATGCTTTACTTCATTTTCACTAATTTTAATGTTAGGAGGTGGCCCATCTGCTACTACACTTGAAGTAGCCATTTACACAGCTGTGAGATATGACTTTGATCTTAAGTCAGCTGCTGTTCTTGCTTCATTTCAACTATTTATTTGTTTAATAGTAATTTTATTTTTAGATCTTTTTAGCAGTAATAAAATTTCAAATTTACAAATTAAAACAAATTATTTGAGTTATAATTTATACAAAAAAAATACTTTTAAAAATAATATTCAAAAATTTATAATACTGTTTGCTTATTTTTTAATTATTATATTGCCTTTAATTGCATTGGTGGTTTCTGGTTTAAGTTTAAAAGTTTTTGAAATATTGAAAAATCAAAATACCTATAATGTTTTTTTGAACAGTATTTTAATAGCTATAATTTCGTCCTTTATTACTGTTTCCATTTCTTGGTTTATATCAGAAACAAGGGCAAACATTGTTATGAAATACGACAATACATTTAAAGATATTTTAATGAAAAAATTTATTAATTTGAGTATTATGCTTTACCTTGCAGTTCCTGCAATAGTTTTAGGTACTGGATTATTTATATTGTTAAAAGGTTTTGTTAGTTACAATTATTTTCCTATTTTGATACTGGTTTTTTCAAATGTAATGCTTTGTTTGCCTTTTTGTGTAAATATAATTCAATCTCACTCCATTTATCTGAGAAAAAAACACGATAAATTATGTTCTTCACTTGGTATAAGGGGGTGGAATAGATTTATTATTATCGATTTCCCTGCTATGAAAAATGTTTTTGGGTTATCTCTTGCCCTATGCGCTTGTTTGTCTCTGGGAGATTTGAGTGTTATTGCATTATTCGGAAGTCAAAATTTTCAAACTATCCCATGGCTAATTTTTCAATATATGTCGACATACAGAATTAATGAGGCAGCTTCTGTTTCATGCTTACTAATTATTATTTGTTATTTGTTTTTTATATTTTTTTCAAAAATGCTAGGTAGCAAAAATGTTAATAATTGAAAATCTTGAATTCAGTTGGCCAACAAAAGAAAAATTTCAATTTAATTTTTCCGTAAAAGAGGGTGAAATAGTAACTTTAGAGGGGCCAAGTGGCATTGGCAAAACAACACTTGTCAATTTGATTGCTGGATTTTTACAACCTGAAAAAGGAGAAATCTATTGGCATAAAGAAAGAATTGACTCTCTTGATCCTGTTGACAGACCAGTTTCAACAATTTTTCAAACTGATAATCTTTTTGAGCACTTATCATGCTTTCAAAATGTATCTTTAGCTTCATCATCTGATGGGAAAATTTCTAATAGCAGAGTTGAACAAATCAATAATTATTTTCTTGAAATGGGCATAGGTAATTTACAAAGTAGGTTCCCCGGTGAAATATCAGGTGGGCAGCAGGCAAGAGTTTCAATTGTTAGGGCTCTTTTGGCAAACAAACCTATCCTCTTACTAGATGAGCCTGTAAGCTCTTTAGATGAAAGAACACGCTTTGAAACACTTGAAGTTATAAAAAAAACTGCCTTAAAATATAACCTAACATTAATAATTGTTAGCCATCAAAAAGAAGACAGAAAATTTTTGAATGCCAGACAAATTAGACTTTATTAATACCAAAATTTTATTTTATAGTTTTTATTGCTATTATTTTATAATTTTAAGATTATAGATACTTTATGTTCAAAAGAGCAATGAATGAAAAATGAAAAGTTAGATATATTTGATTTATTGAAAGATATTTTATCTGCTGTAACGGTATTATCAAAAATACCAGTGCCTTGGGAAAAAATAAGTGATGATCCCCCCGAATTTAATCGTTCATTTTGGGC
>CACBIM010000011.1 GCA_902539295.1 uncultured SAR116 cluster alpha proteobacterium | reverse complement strand
GCTTTTTTATCTTTGTATCTACAAGTGTTGTTGCATCAGCAGCTGATAAAGTGACACTTCAACTACAATGGTTTACACAAGCTCAATTTGCTGGATATTATGTGGCACTTGACAATGGATATTATTCCGATGAAGGCCTCGATGTAACAATTAAACCTGGTGGAGTTGATATCTCACCACCACAAGTTATGGCAGCTGGTGGTGCTGATGTAATGCTTAACTGGATGCCATCAGCTCTTTCTGCTAGAGAAAATGGTGTTCCATTAGTTAATATTGCTCAACCATTTAAATCTTCTGGTTTGCAGCTAACTTGTAGAAAAGAAACAGGTATAAAAACACCTCAGGATTTTAGAGGGAAAACTATTGCAGTTTGGTTTTTTGGAAATGAGTATCCATTCTTATCTTGGATGTCTAAGTTAGGAATTCCAACAAACGGTGGTTCTGATGGAGTAACTGTACTAAGACAAGGTTGGAATGTTGATCCGTTGATACAAAAACAAGCTGATTGCATTTCAACTATGACATATAATGAATACTTTTTAGTTTTAGATGCAGGCTTAACACCAGATGATTTAGTTAATTTCAAATATGAGGATGAAGGTGTGGCGTCTTTGGAAGATGGTATGTATGTTCTTGAGAAAAGTCTAGAAGACCCAGCTTTTAAAGATAAAATGGTTCGTTTTGTAAGAGCATCAATGAAAGGTTGGAAGTGGGCTGAAAAAAATCCTGATAAAGCAGCTCAAATTGTTATGGATAATGAAATGACAGGTGGTACTGATCTTAGACATCAAAAAAGAATGATGGGAGAAGTAGCAAAGTTAACTGCTGGTTCAAATGGTACCCTTATGCCTGCTGATTTTGATAGGACAGTTAATAGTTTATTAGCAGGGGATTCAGATCCTGTTATAACAAAAAAACCAGATGGTGCATGGACACATGCAATAACTGACTTAGCTTTAAATTAGTAAATACTCTAAATTAGGCGTTTTATAACGCCTAATTTTTTTATATTTTAAAATATTTATGTTTATTAAATTATATTTAAAAATTCTAAAATTTGTTATATACTATAACTTTACGAGTTTGGAGGATTTAAATAGTGCTTAATGATATTAAAAAGCAGAGACTTAGCGAAAAAGAATACGATGAAAACTTTGATGAAATTCATCCTCCTCTAAATGAACATGAAGCTTACGTAGAGGGTGATCGTTGCTATTATTGTTATGATGCACCTTGTATTGAGGCTTGTCCAACAGGGATAAATATTCCTCTATTCATTAGACAAATAACCTCTAAAAATCCTGAAGGCGCTGCTAAAACAATCTTTGATGAAAACATCCTTGGAGGAATGAGCGCAAGAGTTTGTCCTACTGAGACATTATGTGAAGAAGCATGTGTTAGAAACACAGGAGAGGATAGGCCAGTCAAAATTGGTCTTTTGCAAAGATACGCTACTGATAGCCTGATGAATAGCAGTGATCATCCTTATAAGAGAAGTGAAGATAATGGAAAAAAAGTGGCAATTGTAGGAGGTGGACCTGCAGGTTTGTCATGTGCTCATAGACTTTCAATGAAAGGATATTCTGTAACAATTTTTGATTCCAAGTCAAAACTTGGTGGTTTAAATGAATATGGGATTGCTGCATATAAAAGCTTAGATAATTTTGCAGAAAGAGAAACCAAATTCGTATTATCTTTGGGAGGCATTGACTATAAATTAAATACTACAATTGGAAAAGACCTTAGTGTTGATCAAATAAGGAAAGACTTTGATGCAGTATTTCTTGGCATGGGATTGACCGGTGTTAATTCTTTACTTGTGGATGGAGAGGATAATAATGGAATTGACGATGCAGTTAGGTATATTGAGGATATTCGTCAAGCAAAAGATCTTGGTGAATTACCAGTTGGAAGAAAAGTAATTGTTATTGGTGGTGGAATGACCGCAATTGATATGGCTGTTCAAATTAAAAAATTGGGCTCCGAAGATGTTACTATAGTTTACAGAAGAGGTCAGAAAGAAATGTCAGCTTCATTAGTTGAACAGCAAAATGCTCAAAATAATGGAGTTTTAATTAAGCATTGGTCAAAACCTGTTCGTTTAATTACAAATGATAATTCGGTTTGTGGTGTAGAATTCGAATATACAAGCGTGAAAGATGGAAAATTGGTTGGCACTGGCGAGAAATACAAAATCGACTCTGATATGGTGTTTAGAGCAATAGGTCAAACATTTGAAGATGATGCCGATGGTCTACCAACTTTGGGAAGTGGCAGAATTAGTGTTGATGAAAATTATAAAACAAGCATCTCTGGCATTTGGGCTGGTGGTGATTGTGTAAATGAAGGTGAGGATTTAACAGTATCTGCTGTTGAGGCAGGAAAAAAGGCTGCAGAATCAATTCACATGGAATTAAGTTAAAAGAAGATCTGGAGAGTATTATGGCAAATTTAACAAGTTCGTTTCTAGGAATAAAATCACCAAATCCTTTTTGGTTGGCATCTGCTCCTCCAACAGACAAACAATATAATGTTGAAAGAGCATTTAAAGCAGGTTGGGGTGGTGTTGTATGGAAGACACTAGGTGCTGAAGGTCCCCCAATTGTTAACGTTCAAGGTCCAAGATACGGAGCTATTCATTCTAATGATAGAAGATTACTTGGTTTAAATAATATTGAATTAATAACCGATAGGCCACTTGAGATAAATTTAAAAGAGATTAAAGAGGTTAAAAAGAAATGGCCAGATAGAGCTATGGTAGTATCTTTAATGGTCCCTTGTGAAGAGCAGTGTTGGATTGATATTCTTAAAAGGGTTGAGGAAACAGAAGCTGATGGCATTGAATTAAATTTTGGCTGCCCCCATGGAATGTCGGAAAGAGGGATGGGTTCTGCAGTTGGCCAAGTTCCAGACTATGTTGAAATGGTGGCTAGATGGTGTAAACAAAATACAAGGATGCCAGTAATAGTAAAATTAACTCCAAATATATCTGATATTAGACAACCTGCCAGAGCAGCTCTTAAAGGTGGCGCAGATGCCGTTTCATTAATTAATACTATTAGTTCGATTGTTGGTGTTGATTTAGATGAAATGAGCCCAGAGCCTCATACAGACGGAAAAGGAACAAGTGGCGGTTATTGCGGTCCAGCAGTAAAGCCAATTGCTCTAAATATGGTAGCTCAGTTAGCTCGTGACCCTGAAATGAAAAACCTCCCTATTTCAGGAATTGGGGGCGTTACAGTTTGGAAAGACGCAGCAGAATTTATGGCACTTGGAGCAGGCAATGTCCAGGTTTGTACAGCAGCGATGGCATATGGTTTTAATATTGTTCAGGAAATGACTACTGGATTATCTAATTGGATGGATAGTAAAGGATATACCTCAGTTGATCAAATAATTGGTAAAGCTGTTCCAAACGTAACAGATTGGCAATACTTAAATCTTAATTATGTTGTTAAAGCGAGAATTGACCAAGATTCATGTATAAAATGTGGAAGGTGCCATATTGTATGTGAAGATACATCTCATCAAGCGATAACAAATATTGTTGATGGAAAGAGACATTTCGAAGTAATTGATGAGGAATGTGTAGGATGTAATCTTTGTGTAAGTGTTTGCCCTGTACAAGATTGTATCACCATGGAACATATATCTTCAGGTGTAGATCCAAGGACAAAGGAAGAAATAAGTAAAGATTATGGTAATTGGACTACTCATCCAAACAATCCATCAAAAATTCCTGATGCAGCAGAATAAATATATAAATTAATAAAGGAAAAATTATGCCAGATTCAACTATAGTACCAAATGATTTAAGTTCTTTTTGGATGCCATTCACTGCTAATAGGCAGTTTAAGAAAAATCCGCGTATACTAGCATCTGCAGATAGGATGCATTACAAAACTCCTGAAGGAAGAGAGATTTTAGATGGTACAGCTGGTCTATGGTGCGTAAACGCTGGTCATAAAAGGCCAAAAATTGTTGAAGCAATTCAACGCCAAGCTGAAGAACTTGATTTTGCGCCAACATTTCAAATGGGTCATCCGAAAGCATTTGAATTGGCTAACAGATTAAATAACCTCGCTCCAGATGGTCTCGATCATGTTATGTTTACTAACTCAGGTTCAGAATCTGTTGAGACTGCTCTAAAAACAGCAATAGCTTATCACAGAGCTAAAGGTGAGGGGCAAAGATTCAGGCTTATTGGTAGAGAAAGAGGCTATCACGGAGTTAATTTTGGAGGTATCTCTGTAGGTGGAATTGTTGCAAATAGAAAAATGTTTGGGACTATGCTCGCTGGTGTTGATCATATGAGACACACACATGATCCTCAAAGAAACGCATTTAGTAAAGGCCAACCTGAGCACGGTGTTGAGTTTGCTGAAGATCTTGAGAGGATTTTAGCATTACATGACCCATCAACTGTTGCTGCCGTAATTGTTGAACCAGTATCAGGTTCAACCGGTGTCCTAGTTCCACCTAAGGGTTACCTTAAGAGATTGAGAGAAATATGTGACAAACACAATATTCTTTTAATTTTTGATGAGGTTATTACAGGATACGGAAGACTTGGTGCTCCGTTTGCAGCTCAGTATTTTGATGTAATTCCAGATATGATTGTCTCAGCTAAAGGATTGACAAATGGCGTACTTCCTATGGGAGCTGTTTATGTTAAAAATCATATTCATGATGCTTTTATGCATGGACCTGAGCATTTGATAGAATTTTTTCATGGTTATACATATTCTGGTCATCCTATGGCATGCGCTGCGGCCCTTGGAACCTTAGATACTTATGAGGAAGAGGGATTATTAACCAGAGCATCTGAATTGGCTGACTATTGGGAAAGTTCAATTCACAGTTTAAAAGGTCATCCACACGTAATTGATATTAGAAATATTGGTTTAGTAGGAGCTATAGAATTAGAAACGATTCCTGGTGAGCCTACAAAAAGAGCAATGAACGCTATGGTAAAAGCATTTGAAAAAGGTCTTTTAATAAGAACAACTGGTGACATTATAGCCTTATCGCCACCATTAATTATTGAAAAATCTGAAATAGATCAAATATTTGAAACAGTCTCAGGTGTTCTTAAAGATCTTGATTAAAAGAGTATTATTTGAAAAATTCTCTTTCTTTAGAGGATATTTATAATTTAGCATATAATACCCTAACTAAATGTGGGTCTTGCTCTAAACAAGCTGAAGCAGTAGCTCAAACGATCTTGAGTGCTGAGCAAGATGGATCAGTCTCACATGGTCTTTTTCGATTGCCTGGTTATTTCAATTCTCTGAAAAGTGGTAAAGTCAATTTAAACCCTAATCCTTCATTAAATAAAGTAACGAAAGCAGTACTAAAGTGTGATGGAGATAGATCTTTTGCACCATTAATTCATAAATTGTACCTTAACGAACTAATAAAAAGCACTAAGGAAATCGGTATTGGTGTTCTATCTATTCAAAGAGTAGCTCACTTTGCCTCTTTATGGCCAGAAACAGAAACTTTAGCAGAGAGTGGTCTGATTGGAATAGCATGTACTTCTTATTTACCTGTAGTGTCACCTTTTGGTGCTAGTGAAAAACTATTTGGAACTAATCCTATTTCCTTTGCATGGCCAAGAAAAAATGATCATCCAGTTGTTTTTGATATGGCTACATCATCTTTAGCACTTGGGGATGTTCAAATAGCTGCGAGAGATGGACACGAACTTCCAGTTGGGACAGGCATAGATGTTAATGGAAATGCTACTACTGATCCAAATCAGGTTTTAGAGGGAATGCTCCTTCCTTTTGGTGGTTATAAAGGTTCTCATTTGTCTATGATGATTGAGCTTTTAGCAGGGCCACTTGTAGGAGAAACTACAAGTGACATAACGGAAGAAAACAATATTGATGATGGTGGCCCCCCCCCTTGGAGGTCAATTTATACTAGCCATGTCTCCCGAGATCATTTCTGGCCTAGATGATTGGGATAAAAATGCTGAACCATTTATAAATAAATTATCTAATCTAAAAGGTGTCAGAATGCCTGGAAAAAGACGTCATATAAATCGTACTAGTCTAGAAAATATTGAAGTCAATTCAGATTTACTAAACAAAATATATTCTCTCTGATACAATACAGACATGCAAAAAAAATCTTTAGATCACGATAAAAGACCTTGGGGTGAATTTCAGGTAATTGATTGTGGAGATGGCTTTCAGGTCAAAAGGATAATCGTCTTACCTGGTAAAAGACTTTCCCTGCAAAGTCATAAATTTAGAAAAGAACATTGGGTAGTTTCTAGTGGTGAGGCAGAAGTAGAAATTAATAATAAAATATCAAAATTAACAATTGCAGAGAGTATTGATATTCCTTTAGGTGCAATTCATAGATTATCAAATAAAAGCAAATCCAAACTTATTATTATCGAAATACAGTTTGGCAGTTACCTTGGTGAAGATGATATTATACGTTATGAAGATGATTTTAATAGAACTTAAAAATTTATAAGTTAAAGTTTAATGTTTGATTTTTTATTCATAGTTAAATGGTATTTTTTTGGCCGATTGAAGATAGGAAGAAAATCACGGAAAAAAAATGCTTTTATTGAATTTAATAGAGCCTTAAGTAATTTAAATAAAGGATCCTATGTTATAGATTGTGGTGCTAATGTTGGTGAGTTTACAAAACTTTTTTTAGAGAAAGGTTTTATTGTTGATGCATTTGAGCCTGACCCTATTGCTATAAATGAACTTAAGAAAAAGTGCAAAAACAATAAGAATTTAAATCTTTTTCAGTCAGCAGTAGGACTTAAAGATAATACGCAAAAACTTTTTAGATATAGAAAATTTGATGAAGATGATCCTTATTCAACTCAAGGCTCTTCATTATTAGATTATCGAAGCGGAACAAATAAACCCTTTGTAGAAATTAAAGTCATTGATTTTATAAATCATATAAATAAACAAAAAAAAGAAATATCATTACTCAAAATGGATATTGAAGGTAGTGAGATTGAAATTCTAAACAAAATTATTGATTTAAATATGCATGATAAAATCAAATATATTTTTGTTGAAACACATGAAAGATTTTCACATAAACTTGGTTTAGAAACTGCTAAGTTAAAACTCCGCATTAATAATTTGAATATAAATAATATTAATCTAGATTGGGTATAGCCCACAAAAGAAAGTTCATTCTTGATAAATTATTTTCATAATTTCAGACTAATAATTTTTGTAATTTCTTGGTTTTGTGCATTTATATCAATAATAAATAAACAGAATGTAATTGTTGATTTTGGGATAGTTTGTTTTGCGATTTTTTTGCTGTTAAACCTGTTTTTTTTATCTAAGCAGAGTTATTTGATAATTTTTGTATTATTTGTTTTCTCCTTCTTTTTATTTGAAGAAATTCCATCTTTAATTGAAGTTTATGAAGCGGGAAGGTTTGTTATCATCTTTGCAGGTTTAATTCCTACAATGAATTTAGTTAAATCAGCTGCATTGCAATTAGACCCAATTAAAGAAACGCAAAAGTTATTATCATCTCTATCAGGACAAAATTCAAAAGCTGGATTTCAAATTACAGCTCATATATCTGGTTCAATTATGAATACGGGTGTTTTTCCAATGCTTGCTGCCTCGGTTCCCAAAAATAGTAATTTAATATTTAGAAAAGAAATTGCCGAGGCTTCCATAAGAGGGATGGCTTCATCCGTTGTTTGGTCACCATTTTTTGTTGCTTTTGCAGTTGGCCAAATTTATATCGACAATTATAATTCATGGCTCAGTTTACTTATTGGCCTTTTAATAGGTTCAATGTTTACTCTTATTTCAGTTTTTGCATTAAATAAAAATCTAAATTTTATTTTACTTAAAAGATCTTTAAATTGTTTGAGACCAATATTTAAATTTCTCATTATTGTAATGGGTATAATAGTTTTATTTTCTCTTTACTTCAACTTGACAGCACTATCAGCAGTAATATTTGTGATGCCAATTTTGATTTTAATTTATTTCATTGAAAACCTAAAAAAACTACAAAAAATATTTTCTTTGACTGTTAACTCTATGAGAACAAACATGGATGATATTGTTATAATTAGTTTAGCTATGATGATTGGTTTTATTATAACTAATACTTCTAATCAAAATTTTTTCTATGGATATTTTGACTTTAAACTAGTACCTAATTTTTTAATTTTTATTTTGATACCACTAATAATGTGTGTTCTATCTATATTATGTATCCATCCAGTTATAAGCAGTACTATATTATTAACAATATTTAGTAGTTCTATTTTTGATATTAATCATGCACTTTTAATGCAAGCACATTTAATAGGCTGGTGTACTGGAACATTAAGCTCGGTTGCATCATTGACAGTGATCACATGTTCTAATTTATTCTCGGTTCCATCTTTAAGAATTGCATTTGGTGAGAATATTTTTGTAG
Organism: uncultured SAR116 cluster alpha proteobacterium; assembly: GCA_902539295.1. Lineage (GTDB taxonomy): Bacteria > Pseudomonadota > Alphaproteobacteria > Puniceispirillales. The sequence continues at coordinate 54,986 of CACBIM010000011.1, read as the reverse complement.
TAATTTTATTTTCTATCTTTGGAGGTGCTATTTTAGGTTTTTTAAATTTAATTATTTAAAGCTACCTAAATAAGTGAATATAATGTTCCAAATGCTAAATATATAAAAACTAAGGAACATATTCTAAAAATATATTTTTTTATCAAGCTATTAGTAAATCTAAAAATTTTTTCTACCGCAAGTGCACATATAAAACACCAGATTATGGATGAAGAAATAAACCCTAAAAAGAAAATAAAATAATGGTATGTTGTAGGTTCTTTAACGCCTAATGCTCCAAAAGCACTTCCAAGTGCAGCCCAATAAAAAATATTTTGAGGGTTAGTAATTGAAAGTATTACACCTGATAAAAGAGCATTCTGATCATATTTATTATTTAATTCAATCTTCTCATTTTTTAAGTTTGAAGATTGAAAAGAATCATATGCTAAATAAAGAAGATATAAAATCCCAATTGTACTTAGTGGAATTTTTAAAAATTCAATGTTAAGTAAAATTCCTATTCCTAAAAGGCCTAAAATTGCCCATATTGCATCTCCAACTAGTGACCCTATTTGAACATTAAGCGCTGGAAAAAAACCGCCATTCATCCCTCTTTTAATTGTTTCTGTAAATACAACTCCAGGTGCTGCATTGAAAATAAGACCAAGAATAAAAGCTTGTAAGAAAAATAACATGAACAGTTATTATACTATTATTTATTTGTGTTTAAATGAATTTTTTTTAATAAATAGTTTTAAACTGAATAAGAAAAGATTTAGTTTAGTTAATTTATGTTCTATAATATTTTCTTATAAACCAGTATTAGCTCAACTATTATATTTTTTTATGAGGGTAAAATGAAAAACTCTAAGACTGTTTTAATTGATAAAAATCCAGGGAGAAATGCTCAGACATTTGGTATCGCAAGAGAATTAAAAACAGATTTAGATCTCATCCATGAGCCTTCAGTGGGTGTTATAGGAAATAAAGGTGACTCTCAATGCTATATAGGAGTAGAAAAAAAGGTTCGTGTCATTCATGAAGCATTAAGAAATAAAATTGGCAAAAACAATGACCAGATGCAACTGAGATTAGTGCAGCCAGAATTTACAGTGGCTACTTCAGACGGTATTAGAAATGGCACTAAAGAAATGCGCTATTCATTAATTGGACGCGAAGTAACAAATGACTCTATTTGTGAACATCTTTCAGCTAGTGGGTTAGAAGGAACAATTGCTGTAGTTGCTTGTGATAAACCTCCTGTTGGGACCCTTGCTGCAATTTTAGAGCATAATAGGCCTGCGATTATAATGTCAGATGGTTCAATTCGACCAGGTATAGATTCTATAACAAAAGAGCCAATTGATATAATTACAAGTTATCAGCTTGCAGGAAGTGATGATGACGAACTAAAGAAAAGAATAGCGTGTGAAGCTTGCCCTGGCTATGGAAGCTGTGGAGGTATGTTTACTTATAATACTATGCAAACATTTATTGGCGTAGTTGGAATGCAGCCACTCCATATGGTCTCACCAGCCTCAGAGGATACCAGAAGAGTAAACGAATTTCCTAATGAATTAATAAAGATATTAAATAATTTAATTAAAAACGATATTAAACCTAGAGATATAGTAACAAGAGAATCCATTAGAAATGCAATTATAGTATCTATGGCTGTAGGAGGATCTACTAATGTAATGTTACACGCACCTGAGCTTGCAAGAGCTGCAGGTTATAAAAGCTTTGCTAATGATATTATGAGCCCAGATGAATTTAATCATTTATCTGAAAAAATTGTACCTGTTGTGATTAATGCAAGACCATTTGGAGAATATTCTATGGTTGATATTGATGATAAGGGAGGTATTCAAGTTTTTGTTAAAGACTTATTAGATGCGGGATTATTAAATGGTGATGTTCTTACTTGTACAGGCGAAAGTTTAGAGCAGCAAATTCAAAGTTTGAATCCAGATAAACCAGATGGGAAAGTAATTTTTAGTGTTGAGAGCCCTTTTAAACCGTCAGGAGGTTTAAGAGTTTTAGGTGGTAATTTATCCCCAGAATTTAGTGCAGTTTTAAAATTAGCTGGTGTAGAGGGAGGTCTAGAAAATAACGTCTTTAAAGGTAAAGCAAAAATATTTGATAGTGAGCAAAAACTATTAAAATCATTAGAAGAGACCCCTAACCAATTTGAAAACTTAGATATGATTATTGTAAGATATGAAGGTCCCGTTGGTGGGCCTGGTATGCCTGAAATGCTCGATTCAACATCAAGGATCACAACTCTTTGTAGAGAAAAAAATATAGTTGTTGGCCTCATGACTGATGGAAGGTTTTCTGGTGGTTCAGTAGGTTTAGTAATTGGTCACGTAGGACCTGAAGCTGCAATTGGTGGTCCTATTGCTTTAGTTGAAGAGGGAGATGAAATTATTGTAGATTTAAATTCTAATGAAATAAACTGTATTCAATTATCTGATAGTACAACCTATAAGAAAAGAAAACAATCATGGGATGAAAAGGTTTCTCATAATAATGGTATTCACCCATCTGTTGGTTCAGCAGATACGCGCCTTCTTAATAGAATGAGATCTTCTGCTGTTTCTGCAGTATATGGTGCTGGCATGCACCCCGATAGACAAATTTGGATAAGTGACCCAAGAAATTCAGATAAGGGAAATTTTAAACCTCAAAACAAGTTTAAGTAATATTAATAATTTAACTTTAATCTAATTTATTAGCCACATAAGCCGAGTTAAGATTTATGCTGATAATTCAATGTGTTACATTTAATCTGATGGTGGGAATGGCTCCCCAGGACGGATTCGAACCGCCGGCCAAGCGATTAACAGTCGCTTGCTCTACCGCTGAGCTACTGGGGAATAATTGGTTTTATACACTAAAATAATCATCATGCAATAATAATAAATTAATTAAAATATTCTAATATTTTTTTACTAGCATTTTCAATACTTAATTTATTTAGTTTAATTACATCTATTTTGTGTTTGATTTTATTATTGTGTTTCATCGCAGAAAAACTATATTTTGGATCATAATGATTTTCTAAAATTTCCTTAACAAAATTTTTCCAATCTTGTTTTTGAATTAAATTGGTCCAATTTGATAATTTTTCATTGGCAATTTTACCTTTCATGCCACTTATAAAAGGTTGAATTAATTTACAATCTTTTGTTAAATGCTTGTACTCTTTTAGTAAAAACTTAATACGCTCATCGATTGGAACATTTAATAATAATCTGTCTGACTCGTTTAATTTTGTCCATAACTTCTTGGGCAAATGTAATTTTCCAATTTTACTACTTTCAGATTCAATAAATATTGGTTTAGTACAATCAAATTTATCAATAGCATTATGGAGAAGGCTTTCAAAGTATCTTTGGCTATATTGTTTTTTATTGATTTCACTTCCTAGAAGTGATCCTCTATGACACGCTAAATTTTCAAGATCAATAACTTGAGCATTCATATTATTAAGACAATTTAGAATCTTTGTTTTTGCTGACCCAGTTTGTCCTTGGAGAATTTTAAATTGATATTTACTAAGGTCATTTAATTCATCTAAAACTAATTTTCGATAATTTTTATAGCCTCCTCTCAAAATTGAAATACGCCAACCAATCTCATTTAAAACCAAAGCTAGAGATCTACTTCTTTGACCTCCTCTCCAACAGTATATTAAAGCTTGCCAAGATCCATTTCTTGAAAAAAACTCATTATCTAAAAATTTAGAAATATTTTTAGAAATAATTGAAGCTCCCATTATTTTTGCTTTGAATGGGTTTACTTCTTTATAAGTTTTTCCGACATCGTGTCTTTGTTTGTCATTTAAAATTGGTATATTTATAGAGCCTGGTATATGGTCATTTTTAAATTCCGATGGAGATCTTACATCTATAATTTCGGCATTTTTTACTTTTCTCCAGTCATCAATATATTCTATCTCTTTCATCTTTATCTAATTTAATATTATTTCATGTTTTTCAATAACTTCACCAATTATTGAAGCATGGTGATTACTTTTTTTTAATTTTTCTAAAACTTGATTGGCTTTAACTTTATTTACAGAAACTAATAGTCCCCCACTTGTTTGAGGATCAAAAATAATGTGGTCCTGTTTTGAAATTTTACTTGTAAAATTTATTGCCTTTTTATTTGAGAATGCCAACGATGAGTTAATATTATTAGACAAGTGTTCAAGTGCACCAGAAAGCACAGGAATATCTTTGATACTTAAATTAGCTCCAAATGGTTTGGTAAGATTAAGAGTATGACGAGCTAAACCAAAACCTGTTACATCAGTTATAGCTGATATACTTTCATTTCTAATAATATTTGCTGCATTTAAATTTGAATTGAGCATTGTTTCAATTGTGTTTTTATATTCAATAGGATTAATTCTTTGTCTCATGTTGGCTGCTAATATTACCCCTGTACCAAGTGGCTTGGTTAAAATTAATTTATCACCAACTTTTGGTTCTTTCGATTTAAAACTTTTAGACCTAATTCCACTAATGCAAAATCCTACTTGCAATTCTTCTCCTTCACTAGTGTGCCCGCCATTTAATTTTATATTATGAGAATTAAATTCATAAGTAGCTCCATTTAACAGTTCCGAGATTAAACGACTTTGAATTTTCTGTAAGCCTGGGGGTAATATAAAAATAGCTTCAGCGTTCATAGGTTTCGCACTTGCAGATAGTACGTCAGATATTGCATGAATTGCAGCAATTCTTGAAAGGGTATAGGGGTCATTTACAATAGCAGAAATCAGATCAACTGACTGAACTAGATTGTTACCACTAGGCACATCTATAATGGAAGCATCACTGGTAATTGTGACATTATTTAATTTATTAGTCTTTGAATGTAAATTTTCTGTTATAGAATTAATTCCTTTATTTAGAGAAATCCATGGTGCTTTTGCTCCACAACCTAGGCATCTGATTTTTTCTAAAGCAGGGTCTCCTTTGTTCTCCTTTGAAATTAATTTTGGATGAGGCTGAATATTTTCCATCTTCATTAAATTCAAATGATTATATTTTTTCATAAAGTCTTCATCAATGTATCTCTTAAGCATCCAAGCAAACTTGCTTTTAAAAGAAATGCCCTTCCATGAAAAAATAGCCTCATCTTTACCGTTGCCTATTAATGACAAAAAAGAGCTTTGAGGTTTAAAACTTGTCAAACTATAATTCAAAATTTTTGCTCTTAAGTTTTTAAATAAAATTGGCCCTTGTCTCACAGCATAGACACCAGCTTTTGGGAGATTTTTATTTTCAAAAGAGCACACATCACCAGATGCAAAAATGTTTTCATTAGATGTTTGTAAAAATTTATTTACACTAATAAATCCTGAATTATCCACTCTTAATCCAGTTTCAGATATCCATTTTGGGGCAGAAATTGGTGTGACTAAAAAATTAAATTTTGAATTTATTATAGTTCCTTTTGAAGTCTTTATGAAATTTTTACCAAATTCAATAACTTCTTCGTTCAATGTGACATTGATATTATTTTTTTTTAAAAAATTTAAAATAGTATTTTGAGAAATCTTATTTTTTGCTTTAGCTAAATACTGGCCTTTTGAAATTAGATTAACTTTAATTTCCTTAATATTTTGTTTTGTTTTTAAATACTGTGTTAGTGCTAAAGCTAATTCTATTCCTCCAGCTCCACCTCCAACAACGGAAATAGATATTTCACTTAATTTTTTTATTTTTTCTTTTATACCATCAATAATTTTTACTAACTTCGAGATTGGTTTTATAGGAATGCTGAATTTATTAGCACCTCTTATGCAGCTTAGATTTGGTTCCCCTCCTGAATTAATTGATAATGTGTCAAAAGTAATAGGGGGCCTATTTTCAAGAATTACCAATTTCTCATCTAAATCTAAACCAATAACGTTATCAATTACGAGCCTTGAATTTGAAAATTTACATAAATTCAATAAATCAATTTCAGTTTGAGACTTGTCATATGTTTCAGCTATATATCCAGGTAACATTCCGCTATATGATGATATAAAATCTTTATTTATTAACGTAATTCTCAAACCTGGAATTGGTTTCATTCCAAATTTTTTTAAAACAGTAATTTGAGAATGACCTCCGCCTATAAGAACTAAATCATGTGACTTTGGTGCTTTTCTTGTTAAAAAACTTTTTAATTCCATTAAAAATTTAAATAAACTTTATAATTTATGGAGGCCGGACCCGGAATCGAACCGGGGTAGCGGGCTTTGCAGGCCCGAGCATAAGCCACTCTGCCATCCGGCCTAAGATGTATTTTTATAGTCCTCTTTTCCATCTAAGTAAACCTCCAATTAAAAGCTATATTTTTAAAAAATTTTTTCGTGATGTTACTAAAAATAACTAACTATAGGATTTTTTTTATATATTTTAAAAATACAATAATTCTTTTAATAAAATTATTTAATTAATTAAGTGAGGTCTAAAATGATTGGTTATTTCATGTATGGAACAAATAATTTAAAAAAATCTTCAAAATTTTATGATTCTTTTTTATCAGAAATACAAATGGTTAAAGTTGAAGATGAAAATGAATTTATTGGTTACGCTAAAAAAGACGATCCTAAAAGAATAGTTTTTTATTTAACTTTACCTTTTGATGGGGGAAAAGCATCATTTGGGAATGGAACGATGGTAGCCTTTAAAGTTTCATCTCAAAAAATTGTTGATAACGTTCATGAATTGGCAATCAAAAACGGGGCTATAAATGAAGGTAATCCTGGAGTAAGGGAAGGTTATGATAATATGTATTTTTCTTATTTTAGAGATTTAGATTACAATAAGATCTGTGTTTATTCCGAACTTTCAGATATTTCAAAAATTTCAGTTTAAAAATATTATTTTTTATTTGAAATAAATTTTAAATTTTATATCATCTAGTCTCAGCTATGTTAAGCAGCTGAGTTTAGTTGAGGAAATAAAAAATAATATAAACAACTAAATCAACTTAAGGGTGTCGTCAGACACCCTTTTTTTTGGTGGCATAATTTTTGCTGTAAATATTATAAATTAAGGAGATTTTATGGAGCCATTATCTATTATTTCGCTTTTTATAAATTTAGCAACTTTTAATCCAAACCATGCAATGAGTACTAATCATAATCAACAGGAATATCATTCAATTTATCAAGTTAAACAGGATATTTTCAATGGATCTTTCAAAAATAATAATATTCAGGATATTAAAAATTTTTCAAACTTGAATATTTTGTTAAATAATTAGTTCACTATTTATCAATTTCTTGACTATATTATATTTCAGGACTAACAAGTCTTTATATTCACAAAATTGATAAATTATAATGAATTCATTGAAAACTTTTTTTATTTCTTTAATAAAGTTTTATAAAATATTTTTATCACCATTTTTAGGAGCTAATTGCAGATATGTCCCTACATGTTCTGACTATGCAATACAGGCTATTGAACAAAAAGGTATAATAAAAGGAATTTATATTTCTTGTAAAAGGGTGTTGAGGTGTCATCCCTTTGGGAGCTCTGGTTATGATCCAGTTAGTAAAAAGCGTAGAAACTAATAATATTAACTCTGGAATAAATTATGGATTTTAAAACAGCTAGAAGCAACATGGTAGAAAACCAAATTAGAGCAAATAAAGTAACAAACTTAAGTGTTATTAATGCATTTAAAGATGTTCCTAGAGAAAATTTTGTTCCAGATCCATTACAGGAAATATCATATGTTGATGAAGACATTCAGTTATCTAGAAATCGTTTTATGATGAAACCAATGATTTTAGCTAGATTGTTTCAGTCACTAAATTTACAAGGAAACGAAAACATCCTTCATGTTGGATCTAATACAGGCTATGGTTCTGCTATTTTATCTAGAATGTGTTCATCAGTAATATCTTTAGAATCAGATAAAAAATTATTTGAAAAATCTATTCATACTTTTTCTAATATGGGTTTTGATAATGTTGTTCCTTTGCATGGTTCAATGGAAAGTGGAGTAGAAAAAGAAGCACCTTTTGACATAATATTTATTGAAGGTTCTATTGAAACAGAGCCCAATGGGCTTTTTAACCAATTAAATAATAACGGTAAACTGATTGCTATAATTAGACCAGTTAATATTAAAATTGGGAAAGCAAAACTTTTTTTTAAAATCAGAGATGAAATTGGTCAAGAAATTCTCTTTGATGCTCAAGTCAGTAAATTATCAATTTTTAAATCAAAAACTAAATTTTCATTTTAATTATAAATTTACTAACAAAATTTAAATAATTTTTATATAATGTTAGATAACAAATTATTGAGTATGAAATGGTTATAAAATTTTTATTAAAATTTATTATAATATTAATCTTTTTTATTCCAGGAAGCTTTATTTTTGCTCAAACTCTCGAAGATTCTATTCAAAAAGGACTGGAAAATTCAAATGCTTTACATTCTGCAAGTTTTGAGTGGGCATCCTTAAATGAGAAACTTAAACAGTCATCTGCAGGAAAAGAAATAATGGGAACATTAAATGGCTCTTTGTCAGAAACTTATTCTGGTACTTCGGGTGATTATAATAATAGTTTTAGTAATAGTGTAACTGCTACAATATCAAAAAAACTTTATGATGGTGGGGTAAGTAAATCTTCAAAAAAAATTAATAATTTAAATATTGATAAAAAATCTATTCAAATAAAAATACTTGAACAGAATGTTATTCTTGAAATTATTAATTCTCATTTAAATGTATTTTTATCTCAGAAAATTAGAGAGCTTCGAGAAAAGAATTTTTTAAGAGTTAAAGAGCAGGTAGAAGCAAATAAAGCTAGATTTCTTGCAGGAGCAATCAACAAAACATCGATGGCTGAATCAGAGGCCAGACAAGCTCGGGCAAATTCACAACTTATTGAAGCTAAATTAAATTTAAATAATTCTATAGAACAATTTATTTCAAAAGTTGGTGAAACTCCTGGTGATTTAACAATTCCAAATGAAGTAATGAATATTCCTCAAGATGAAGAAGATGCTGTGTTGAGAGCTGAAAAATTCTCATTAAATATAGCACTCGCAAAATTAAATTTATTAATAAACCAAGCACAATATAACTCTCTCATTTCGTCTGTAATGCCAAATGTAACTACTTCATTGTCAGGAACAATTTCTGAATCTACTAGGAATGGAAATAATGAGGGTGTGACTTTATCTCTTTCACTCAGCAGTCCAATATTTTATACTCCAGCTACTTCATCAAAAAATAGAGAGATAGTAGCACAAGCTAGAGCTTTAAATTATAATTTAGATGAGGCAATTAAATTAACAAATTTAAATGTAAAGTTGAAACTTAATAACTTAGTTTCAAAAAGATCAATTATTTCTGCTGTTGAAGAGGAATTAAATGCTGCAAGAATTGCTTCTGAGGCCACTCTGAAAGAAAACCAATTTGGCGCAAAAACAATACTTGATGTTTTAGATTCTGAAATAAATGTTTTAAATTCTGAAATAAGTTTGTGGAGAGCTAAATGCGATTTAGTAAGGTCTTCATTTGAAATTCTTTCTGAAACTGGAGAGTTGCATACAGAGAGCCTTGGTTTTAAGCCAACAGCTCCACAGTATAAGTATATTGAAATAGTGGCACCTCCTTTGCCATCGCCATTTTCAGTAATTAATCCTAGAAAATTTTTTAAATAATGAGTGAAAATAATAAATCTAATGTAAGTAAAGATGATTTATTAAATGTTCGAGAGATCATTGAAAAGGAAATGCATCAAGAGGTAACAGATCCATTATTCTTAACTGATATTATCTCTATTGATGAAAATAAAACTGATAAAAATAAATTATTACAATCTACTAATCTCAATCTTTTGATTAAGAATGTAATTAAAGATATTATTTCACAAGAATTAAAAATTTGGTTAGAAAAAAACCTATCCTCTACTATAAGTCCTATTTTAAGAGATTATCTCCATAATTCTAGAAAAAATCCATCAAGTCAAAATAAAAGAAAGCTAACAAAAGATAGTAATGCACAACCTAAAGTAAAAATTAAAACTAAATTAAATAAAAGAAATTTTGAAGAAATGACCTTAGAAGAACTGCAGAAGGAAGTTGTAAATAAAGGTATAAAATTAGATAAAAGAAATGGTAAAAAAACTTTAATATCTTTGTTGCTAAAAAGTTAAGTATATTAGAAGTTATGCTTGAAAATCAATTCGATCATAAAACCAAAGAAAAAGAGTGGTATAATATTTGGGAAAGCTCTGGCGCTTTTTCTGCAATTCCAGATAGTTCAAAAAAACCTTATACTATAATGATGCCACCTCCTAATGTTACTGGAAACCTTCATATTGGACACGCTCTTACCTTCACTCTTCAAGATATTTTAATCCGTTTTAAAAGGAAGTTAGGTTTTGATGTTTTATGGCAACCAGGAATGGACCATGCAGGAATAGCAACACAAATGGTTGTAGAAAGAAATTTATTGAAAGAAGGAATATTAAGAACAGATTTAGGCAGAGATGAATTTGTAAAAAAAATATGGGAATGGAAAGAAGAATCTGGGGGAATGATAACCAAACAACTTAGATCTTTGGGTGCAACTCCTGATTGGAGACGTGAACGCTTTACATTAGATAAAGGCTTATCAAAAGCAGTAAGAAAAGTTTTTGTTCAACTTTATAATGAAGGATTAATATACAAAGACAACCGACTGGTAAATTGGGATCCTAAACTTTTAACAGCAATTTCTGATTTAGAAGTTGAAAATAAATCAGAAAAATCTAAAATGTGGTATATAAAATATTCTACAAAAGATAAAAAAAATTCTTTAATTGTTGCTACAACTAGACCAGAGACAATGCTTGGTGATACTGCCGTAGCAGTTCATCCGCAAGATAAAAGGTATATTGATTTAGTGGGTAAAACTCTTATTTTACCATTAGTCAATAGAGAAATTCCAGTTATAGCTGACGAATATTCTGATCCTGATAAGGGGTCTGGAGCCGTAAAAATTACTCCGGGACACGACTTTAATGATTTTGAAGTAGGTAGAAGACATAATCTGGAAATTATAAATATATTTGATGAAAATGCCTGCATCGTGGATAAAAAATTTGCTAAAAATTACATAGGTTTAGATAGATTTGAAGCAAGAAAAAAAGTTATTGAAGATTTAGAAAAAGAAAAGCTTATTGTAAAAATTGAAGAAGTTGAAAATGTGCTTCCTTATGGTGATCGCTCAGGCGTAATTATTGAACCATGGCTGATGGAGCAATGGTATGTTAATGCAAAGGAGCTTGCAAAACCGACTATCCAGGCTGTAGAAGAAGGAAAAATGAAATTCATTCCAAAAAATTGGGAAAATTTATTTTTTGAGTGGATGCGTAATATTCAACCATGGTGTATTTCAAGACAATTATGGTGGGGACATAGAATACCTGTATGGTATGGACCAGATAAAAAAATTTTTGTTGAGTTAGATGAAGAAACAGCACTAGAAAAAGCTGAGGAGCATTATGGAAAAAAAGTAGATCTACAACAAGAAAATGATGTTTTAGATACTTGGTTTTCATCTGCTCTATGGCCTTTCTCTACTTTAGGATGGCCCAATGACACTAAGGAAATTGAAAAGTATTACCCAGGTTCTGTTTTAGTTACTGGCTTTGATATTATCTTTTTTTGGGTCGCAAGGATGATGATGATGGGTATGCATTTTATGGATCAAAAAGTTCCATTTAAAGATATATACATTCACGGTTTAGTCAGAGATGAAAAAGGTCAAAAAATGTCTAAGTCTAAAGGGAATGTTATGGACCCGTTAGATTTATCTGAAAAATATGGTGCTGATGCTTTAAGGTTTACATTAGCTGCGTTAGCAACTCAAGGCAGTGATATTAAATTATCTGAAACTAGGATTGCAGGATACAGAAATTTTTCTACTAAAATTTGGAATGCTACTAAATTTTTAGAGTATAATAAATGTATTTTCAATAAAGACTATAGACCAAAAAAATTAAAAAATAATATTAATATTTGGATTGTTAATGAATTCAATTCAACTTTAAAAAAAATATATGAAAATTTGAACTCTTATAAATTTAATGAGGCAGCTGATAATATATATAAATTTTTTTGGAATAGTTATTGTGATTGGTACATAGAACTTATAAAGCCTTCATTGTCAGAAAAATCAGTTTCAGAGAATATATCTGAATTTAGAAATGTATCTAGTTGGATTTTATTCAATAGTATATCAATTATAAATCCATTTATGCCTTATGTTACAGAAACTTTATCAAAAGAATACTTTGGCTCCAAAGAATTATTAATTGTTTCTAAATGGCCAGAACCATGCTTAATTGAAGACAATAACATCGCTAAGAATGAGATTAATTTTTTAATATCTTTATTAACCGAAATTAGGATAATTAGATCTGAATTAAATATTCCTTATAAACAGAAATTAGAATTGTTAATTAGAAATAATGAAAGTCTGAAACTTTCGATAATTTCAAAATATGAAGATATTATTTGTGACATTAGTAAACTTTCTTCAATTAAAATAATTAGTCACGAATTTCCAAATGGTTCTGCAACTGGAGTTGTTGGAGAGTTGTCAATTGGAATACCATTATCAGGCACGATAAATTTAGATGATGAAATTATAAGATTAAAAAAAGAAATTAATAAAGTAGAAGAGGAAATATTAAAATTTGAGCAAAATCTTAGTAATAAAAATTTTATTAATCGCGCTCCTGAAAAAGTTGTAAATGAACTAAAAGATAAAAAAAATGCTTCAATTGATAAAAAAAATAAATTGAATGAGGCCTTGAAAAGGGTAGATTTTAAAAAGTAGCAAATATAGGTGTGTGATCGCTTGGTTTACTCAGACCTCGTAGAGACTTGTCAATTTTGCAATCTTTTATTTTGTCGGCGCCATAACTATTTATTAAAATATGATCAATCCTGATCCCATGATCTTTATTCCAAGACCCATTTTGATAATCCCAAAAACTCCATTCACATTTATTTTTATTTATTAATCTAAAGGAATCAAAGTATCCTAAGTTTTTAATTTCTCGAAATTTAAATCTTATATCTGGTATTGCCAAAGCATCATTTTTCCACACCTGTTCATCCCAGCAATCGATTTCTTCAGGAATTATATTATAGTCACCTGCAAGTATTACAGGCATTTCAAATTCTAACAAACATCTAGCATGCTCAATGAATGCCTCGATCCAAGATAATTTATATTCTAATTTTTCAGAATTTATTGGATTCCCATTTGGAACATAAATTGATGAAAAAACGTAGTCTTTAATTTTAACTTCAAGGTATCTTGCTTGAGAAATTTCTTCTATAAAATTTGGTATATTTCTATTTAAAACTTCAATTGGGTATTTAGAAATGATAGCTACACCATTATATCCTTTTTGGCCAATTACTTCGACGAAATAATTATTATCTGTAAAAAAACTTTTTGGAAAATTAGCTTCTTCACATTTTATTTCTTGTAGTCCTAAAACATCTATGTCTTGAGTAATTATCCAATTAAGAACAGCTTCTTTTCTTAAGTTTATTGAATTAATGTTCCAACTTGCAAATTTCATTAAATAGAAAAAGAAGTTCCGCAGCCGCAACTAGAAGATGCATTTGGATTGTTCACTTGAAAAAAAGATCCTGATAAATCATCAATAAAATCAAGTGTGCTTCCATCTAAAAACGTTAATGACATTTCATCAATTAATATCTCTGTATTAAAGTATTTAAATATTAGGTCATCTTCATTTCTATTTTTATCAAAACTAAAATCATATTGAAAGCCAGAGCATCCACCTCCGTTAACTTTAAGTCTAAAGAAACTATTTTTTTCTTCTTGTTTTAACAAATATTGTATTCTAAGAGCAGCATTTTTTGAGACTGCGAATTTCTGTTTAATTTCTGATAATGTGCTCATAAATATAAAATCAATGATTAAAATTTTAATATAATATATAACAAATAAATATTAAACAATTTACTACATATTTAGTTTATATGACCAACCCAGACAATAGAATTCTATCAAATTATGCAACTTTTTCTCAAAAGACTAAAGGACGAATGATTTTTGAGAATCATGTTGATGAGCGAACTTGTTTTCAAAGAGACAGAGATAGGATTCTTCATTCAGCTGCTTTCAGAAGATTGAAACATAAAACACAGGTTTTTCTTAATGAGCAAGGTGATTATTACAGAACTAGACTTACTCATACAATTGAAGTGTCTCAGATTTCACGATCTATTTCTTTTGTATTAAATTTAAATGAAGATCTTACAGAAGCAATCGCCTTGTCACATGATTTAGGTCACCCACCATTTGGCCATGCAGGTGAGGAAATTTTAAACGAAAAAATGCTTTCTTATGGAGGATTTGATCATAATGAACAAGCACTAAGAATTTTATGTGAATTAGAAAGAAGATATCCAAACTTTAATGGATTAAATCTTTGTTGGGAAACTTTGGATGGTATCATTAAACATAATGGCATAATTGACAAGCCTAGACTATTTGTAAAAATTTTAGACAGTAAGTTTCAATTTAACCTAAATTCCAACACGTCTTTAGAAGGTCAGGTAGCTGCAATTGCAGATGATATTGCTTATTTAACACATGATTTTGATGATGGCCTAAACTCTGGTATATTAAATATAAATCAAATTAAAAATTTACCAATTATTGATATGATTATTAAGGAAATTAGTAATAAATTTATAAATATTACTGATCAATTTCTCGCTCACGAAATGGTTAGAAGGTTGATCTCTGTTTTAGTTCAAGACACAATTAATAATAGTAAATTGAATATTAAAAACTCTAACATTCAATCAGTTGAAAATGTAAGACACTGTCCAAAACCAATTGTTTGCTTTAGTAATAAAACTTTATCTAATGTATCAGTAATTAGGGATTTTCTACTTAATAAGTTATGGCATCATCCAAAAGTAGATAAATCAAAATCATTAGGTAAAAAGGTAATTTCTGATCTTTTTGATTTTTTTATTAAAGATCCTGATATTTTAATTAATGAAGAAAAATTATATAATAATAAAAAAACAATGGCTGGTAAATCTTCTAAATCCTTAGAAAGATTTGTTGCTGATAAAATTGCTAGCCTAACTGATCGTAATGCACTAGAAATGCATAAAAAATACTTCAAGAGCAATTATATTTTATGAATATATATAATGATTTTAAAAATCAAATTTTTGATATTTTTTTAAAAGTTATAAAAAATAATAATAAAAGTTTAGATGATATCCATACCCTTAAGAAAAAATTTGCCGTTGAACTTCCTCGTGAAGAAAGCCATGGTGATATTTCAACTAATATTTGCTTAGTATTATCAAAAATTGTTGGTTTCAAACCCAAAGAATTAGCAATTTTAATGAAATCTAAATTAGAGAAGCTCGACTACTTTGATGACATTTCTATTGAAGGACCTGGATTCATCAATATAAACTTGGAAAATTCATTTTGGCATGAGCAAATTTTGAAAATTTTAAAACTCAAGTCAAAATTTGGCAGGTCTGAAATCTTTTTAAACAATAATATTAACGTTGAATTTGTTTCGGCAAATCCTACCGGGCCACTTCATGTTGGACATGTTAGAGGCGCTGTTATTGGTGATGTCCTGTCAAATATTTTAAAGATGGTTGGATATAATGTTACAAAAGAATACTATATTAATGATGCAGGCAATCAAATTGATGTCTTGGCTGCATCAGTTTTTATTAGGTATGAAGAGTTAATTACAAAAAATAAAGCTGAAATTCCTGATGGTTATTATCCTGGTGAATATTTAATTAAATTAGCAAAATCATTATATGATGTTTATGGGGATAGCTTGCTTAATGGAGAAAAATTTAAATCATTAGAACTTATAAAGAAATTTTCAATTAAATACCTTCTTAATCAGATTAGGGATGATCTAAAAAAGTTAAATATTGAAATGGATAGATATTCGTCTGAAAAAAAATTAGTTGAAGATCTGTCAGTTGAAAAAACAATTCAAGAGCTTGATAAAAAGGGTTTGATTTATATCGGGGTTTTACCGTCTCCAAAAAGCACTGCAGATGATTGGGAACCAAAAGAGCAAACTTTGTTCAAAGCTAAGAAGTTTGGTGATGATGAGGATCGAACTATAATTAAGTCGGATGGTGCTCTTACATATTTTGCAAGTGATGTTGCTTATCATAGGGATAAGTTAATTAGAACTAAAGGAAAGTTGATTAATATATGGGGTGCAGATCATAGTGGTTATGTGAAAAGAATGACTGCTGCAGTAAATGCAATTGCAGATAAAGATGGCCAGTTAGAAATAAAACTTTGCCAAATGGTAAATCTAATAAAGAATAATAAGCCTCTAAAAATGTCAAAAAGAGCTGGTAATTTTATAACTTTAAATGAAATTATTGATGAGGTGGGCGCAGATGCAATACGCTTCATAATGTTAACTCGGAAAAATGATCAGGTTCTTGATTTTGATTTTGATAAAGTAACAGAGAAATCTAAAGATAATCCAGTTTTTTATGTTAAGTATGCACATGCACGGATTTGCTCTGTTTTAAATAAAGCTGAGCAGCTAGGATATGATACAAAAAAAAATAATTATGACTTATCCTATCTAAATCATGATGTTCATTTAAAATTGTGTAAAATGCTTACTTACTGGCCAAAGGTTATAGAGACATCAGCAATTCATAAAGAACCTCATCGAGTAGCATTTTATTTAATAGAGTTATCATCTGTTTTCCACAGTCTCTGGTCATTGGGTAGAGAGTATGATGAATTAAGGTTTTTTCAAAAAGAAAATGATGCTTCTACATATGCTAATTTAAGCCTTCTAATGGCTATAAAAATTGTAATATGTTCAGGCCTTGATTTATTTTCAGTTTCAGCCCCTGAGGAAATGTAATGGTTGAGAATAGTAAAAAATTTAGAATTTTATTGCCTCTGTTAAGTGGTTTACTGTCTGTTATATTTGTCTTAAGTGGAGCTATTTACATTTTTTTCAATATTAATTTTCTAGGAAATAAAGAAATACAAATTTTAAAAGCTCCTGAAGGCCCTATAAAACAGAAACCTAAAAACTCAGGAGGAAAAATAATAGACCATCAAGACGCTGATTTTTACGGAATTTTAGATAAAGATATTGATAATAAAGTAGTTGAAGTATTAAAGCCAACTGCACCTGAGCCTGAATTACCTAGTATAGAATTAGATTTGGATAATAATAGTGAAAAAGACAATATAAGTCAGAATACCAATAAAAGAAATAAAAATGAAATATCTGATGATAATCAAGATGAAAATTCAAGTAATAATAATCAAAATCTCGAAATAACCTCTCAAGAAAAAGAAAATATTAATACTGAGAATAAAAATGTTGTTAAAATGGCAAATTTTAATCAAGACAATATATCAGAGATTATTGAAAAACCTGTTTCAAAACCAAAAAAAGGCTATTTTGTTCAATTAGCTTCATTTAATAATGAGACAAAAGCAAAAGTATCTGTTGATGTTTTAAATGAAAAACTTGCAGTGTCTTTAAGTGGTAATAAGCTGCAAATTATGAGAGTTGATTTAGGTGATGGAAAAGGTATTTGGTGGCGAATTGTAACAAACACAATGCCTAGAGGTGAAGCGGAGACTGTTTGTGCACTCCTTAAGTCAGATGGAAACAATTGTATAGTTAGATCAAGGTAATTCGAGGTTAACCCTTAGTTATGCAAGAAGAAAATAATTTTAATAATTATAACAGTTCTGGTGAACAACTATCGTTGTTCTTGAATTTAGACGGCTTTGAAGGGCCGATTGACCTTTTATTGCACTTATCAAGAGAGCAAAAAGTTGATCTAACTTCAATATCTATAGCTGAGTTAGCAAATCAATATATAGAATTTATTGAAAGAGTTAAAATTCTTAATATTGAAATTGCTGCAGATTATCTAGTAATGGCAGCATGGCTTGCATTTTTAAAGTCTAAAACTTTGCTACCGGACCTTGAAAATGAAGATGAAGCAGAGAATGTTGAACTTATTTCAGCTGAATTAAGGTCAAGACTTTTAAAATTACAGGCTATGCAAAAAGCCTCTGAGCAACTAATGTCTTTACCAAAATTAGGAGAAAGTAGGTTTGGGAGAGGTATTGAAAACTTAACAAAAACGAAACTAAAATATGAATATGAAGCAAACCTTTATCATTTATTAGTAGTTTATGGACAAATTACAAATAATTCCAAAAATATTGAATTAACAATAGAAAGTTCAAAATTAATTTCTGTTCAAGAAGCTATTGAAAGGCTATCAGATTTAATTAAAAAAACTAATAAATGGATTGACTTGAAGCAATTTTTACCAGAAACCATAGATGACAATTTGAATAAAAAAAATTCTATATCTTCACATTTTTTAGCCTCTTTGGAATTGGCAAATACAGGTGAAATAAAAATAAAGCAAGAAAATCCATTTGGTACTATTTGGATGAAAAACAATTTTTAAAAATAGAAATAAATTATGAGTAAAGATAATTTTAAATTTTTTAAAAATATTATAGAAGCAATAATATTTTCATCTTCTGAGCCAGTTAAAACAGAGCTTTTAGAAAAAAAAGTTCCTGCTTCTATTAGTCTGATTGATCTTTTAAATGAATTAAAAGAAGAATACTCTGAAAGAGGTATCAACTTAGAACAAATAAATAATTCATGGGCTTTTAGAACTTCACCAGTTGTATCTGAGAACCTTATAATAGAGAGAGTTGTAAGAAAATCTCTTTCAAGGCCAGCGCTTGAAACGCTCTCAATAATTGCTTACCATCAGCCTGTAACAAGGGCAGAAATTGAAAATATTAGAGGTGTTAGTATTTCAAAAGGTACTTTAGATAACCTTTTAGAATTAGAATGGATAAAACCTAAGGGTAGGAGAAAGTCACCAGGAAGGCCTTTAACATGGGGAACTACTGAAAAATTTTTAGATGTTTTTGGTTTGAAAGACTTATCATCATTACCAGGACTTTCCGAACTCAAATCAGCAGGTCTAATTGGTTCTAAACTTTTAATATCTGACGATATAAGCCTACAAAATCAGAACGAAACTGAAGAAAGTCATTTTATTGAAGAACTTAACTTAGAAGAAAAATAAATTTTAAATACCTATGAATAATAATAATTTAAATTTTTCAAATAATTATCCTGAATTATCAATAAATGAAGTTTATCAATCATATAGTCAAAACCCATGTTTGAAGAATATTACTTTTGATGTTTCAAAAGGTGAAATAATTTCATTGCTAGGTCCATCAGGAAGTGGAAAAACTACAATCTTGCGATCAATTGCAGGGTTAGAGCGAATAATTTCTGGGAAAATATCGATTGATGATAAATTAGTTTCAAGTAAAGAAACTTTCATACCGCCTGAAAGAAGAAAAATAGGTTTTGTATTTCAAGATTATGCATTATTTCCGCATTTAAATGTTCTTGACAATATTTTATTTGGTTTAAAAAGAGACCAAAGAAATAGGGCGTTTGAAGTAATGGAGTTGCTTGGTATCGAAAATCTTAAAGAATCTTACCCACATCAAATTTCTGGTGGTCAGCAGCAAAGGGTTGCTTTAGCTCGGGCGATTGCACCATCACCAAGAATACTATTACTTGATGAGCCATTTGTGAGATTAGATATTAGATTAAGAGAGAAAGTAAGGGATGAAGTTCTCCATCTTTTAAAAATTTCAGAAACTACAGCTATAATAGTTACCCACGAAGCAGAAGAAGCTATGTTTATGTCTGATAGAATAGTTGTTATAAATGAAGGAGAATTAATGCAGATTGGTAGGCCAGGAGATTTATATAATAGACCTAAATCAAAGTTTGTTGCTGAATTTTTTGGAGAAGTTAATCTTATTCCAGGTAAAATCAAAAATGGTAGAATTCAAACAATTTTAGGTAGTTTTGAGGCCAAGAATTTTGAAGAGGAAACACCGGTAAATATAATTATTAGGCATGAAGGAATTAAATTAATTGATAAAATTGATCATACTTTACCTAAAGCTAAAGTTCTTGAAACTAGATTGCTTGGAAGATTCAGTCTAGTGCATCTTCAAGTTGAAAAAGGAAATTCAAAAGTTCATCTTCACGCTAGAGTACCTGGATTAAGTTATTTAAAGCCACAAACTAAAATTGGTATTGAGGTTGACAGTGTACAGAGCTATATATTTCCTGTATAGATATAATTTTTTAATAAATTTTTGTTAAAATAGAATTTATAAATTTTTCTTTAGAAAGGTTAAAAAATGAGTGGTGGAATTTTTGGAATATGGCAATGGCTCGTAGTTGGGTTAATTGTGGTTTTGTTGTTTGCTCGTCCTGGCAAAATATCTGGACTGATGGGAGACTTTGGAAAAGGGTTAAGTAATTTTAGAAAAGGGATGAAGGACGAAGGTAACGATAAAAAAAATATAGAAGAAGAAGTTACTGATAATACTGATAAAAATAAATCCTAATTTTAAGGTTTTTTTAAATGTTTGATTTTGGATGGCAAGAATTTCTTGTTATAGCATTTGTACTTGTTTTAGTTGTTGGCCCTAAGGATTTGCCTAAAGTTCTCAAAACAGTTACTAAATACATAAGAAATATGAGGCAGATGGCATCCGAATTCCATCGTGGCATTGAAAAGATGGCTGATGAAGCTGATCTGAAAGATAGTTTTAATGAGCTTAAGAATAATAACATTGATAAAACTATTCAAAGTCATTTAGATCCTGACAATGAAGTTACTAAAGCCCTGCAACAAGCAAAGGACAGTGCTGATTTAGCTAATGAAACAAATAAAGTAAAAGAAACATTAAAAACAACTGCAGAAGATAGTTTAAAAGATGAAAATAATTTGGAATCTCAGCCAAATAAAAATATTGAAATATCTAATAATGAAGACAATATGTCTTCTACTAAATTATAATGGCTGAAGACCTTACCAAAGAAGACTTGTCTGATGGTCAAATGTCCTTGATGGATCATTTAACAGAGCTCAGATCTCGATTACTGTTAAGCATTATAATTTTTATAGTTTTGTTTGTTATTTGCCTTGTAAGAATTGGCGATCCCTCAACTAGTATTGCAGATCAAGTTTACTTATTTTTACAAAAACCTTTAGCTGATCTTTTGGCTGAAAGGGGAGGCAGGATGATTTTTACAGGTTTACACGAGGGATTTTTTACTCAAATTAAAGTTGCCTTCTTTACCTCTATAAGTATTTCATTGCCTATCATTCTTATTCAGGTATGGAAATTTGTTGCTCCCGGACTATACAAAAATGAACGCAGTGCAATGCTACCCTTCATGATTGCAACTCCATTTTTATTTGTTTTGGGAGCAGCTATGGTTTATTATATGGTTATACCATTGGCTTGGCAATTTTTTCTATCATTTGAAATAAGCCCAGGGCAAGGTGCGCTTCCTATAGAAGTTGAACCAAGAATATCTGAATACTTATCTTTAGTAATGAGACTAATGTTTGCTTTTGGTTTGAGTTTTGAATTGCCAGTTGTTTTACTTTTATTAGTTAAATCTGGTTTTGTAACTCCAGAGGGGTTGGCTTCAAAGAGAAGGTATGCCATTCTTATCTCCTTTATTGCAGCTGCCATTTTAACACCACCTGATGTTATAAGCCAAGTTATGCTAGCTACTCCAATAATTTTACTTTATGAAATCTCAATTATAGCATCTAAATTAATGTATAAAAATAATAACTAGATATTTATATTCAAAATTTATAGGAACAACTAGATGCATGATATTAAGTACATAAGAGAAAACCCAGAATTATTTGATGCTAATTTAAATAAAAGAGGTATTGATGCGTCTTCAAACGAAATTCTTCTTATAGACAATGAAAGAAGGAAACTCCAAACTCTTATTCAAGAAAAACAGAAATCTAGGAATGAAATTTCAAAAAAAATACCTGAAATTAAATCTAAAGGTCAGGATGCTTCTTCTTTGTTCGATCAGGTTTCCTTAATTAAAAAAGAGATTTCTGAATTTGAGAAAAATGAAACTCAACTTTCTGAAAAATTAAATAGTTATTTACTAGAATTACCAAATTTAATTGATAATGATTTACCTATTGGTACTGAAGAGCAAAATAAATTAATTAAAACATGGGGCACAATTAAAAAATATGATTTCACACCAAAAGATCATGTTGCTCTAGGTGAGAATTTTTCAGAAATTGATTTCCCAAGTGCTGCTAAATTATCAGGTAGTAGGTTTGTGGTTCTTTATGGAAAAATCGCTAAATTAGAAAGAGCTCTTAAGAGCTTTATGATTGATAGGTTAACCAATTCATATGGATATACTGAGGTTATGCCACCTGTTTTAGTAAATGAAAAAACAATGACTGGAACTGGTCAATTACCCAAGTTTTCTGAAGATTTATTTAAAACAATCGATAACAGATGGCTAATTCCGACAGCTGAAGTACCTCTTACTAATTTGGTATCAGATATGATAACACCTAAAAAAAATCTTCCGATGCGTTTTACAGCTTATACTCAGTGTTTTAGAGCTGAAGCAGGAGCCGCTGGTAGAGACACAAGAGGAATGATAAGAAATCATCAATTCTCTAAAGTTGAAATGGTCTCTATTTGTGATGAAGATAGCTCAGTAGATGAATTAGACAGGATGACTGGGGCCGCAGAGAATATTCTTCAAAGTCTTGAATTACCTTATCGAGTTGTTTTATTGGCTTCTAAAGATATAGGTTTTTCGGCTAAAAGAACATATGACTTGGAAGTGTGGTTGCCAGGTCAAAATGATGGCCAAGGTTGTTATAGAGAAATTTCCTCTTGCTCTAATTGTGGTTCTTTTCAAGGAAGAAGAATGAAAGCTAGGTATAAAGATGAAAACAATAATAACAAATTTGTTCATACATTGAACGGCTCTGGTTTGGCCGTAGGGAGAACAATTATTGCTATTTTAGAGAATGGACAATTGTCTAATGGAGATATTCAGCTTCCAAAAGCACTCCACGAGTATATGGGTACTGATAAGATATCAAAAGATTAATATGAATAATATAGATAAAAAATTCACTAAAGTAGGTAAGGTATTGCTTGTCAATGATGACGGAATTGATGCTCCTGGGTTTAAAATTTTAAAATCTATAGCAGAAGAAATTTCTGATGAAATTTGGGTTTTCGCGCCAAAGAATGATAAATCTGGTGCTGGCAGGTCAATAACCCTTAGAAATGATATAAAAGTCAAAAAAAGAAGCAATAGAGAATTTGAAGTCGATGGCACACCTACTGATTGTGTAATTTTAGGTTTAAACCATTTTATGAAAGGCAATTTACCTGATCTAGTTTTGAGTGGTGTCAATGCTGGTAGAAATGCAGCAGATGATGTTACATATTCAGGCACTGTGGGTGCTGCTTGGGAAGCAACAGTTCTTGGTGTTCAGGGGATAGCACTCAGCCAAATGTATGACAAAAGATTTGGAATGAATTTTTCTGCATCAATGTCATATGGATCTAGTGTTTTGAAAAAAATTATTCCAAAAATCTCTAAATTAAATTCTGTAATAAATATTAACTTCCCTCCTGTAGACGAAGTTAATGTAAAAGGGCTCAAGACTGTTGAATTAGACTCACACAAATTAAGTGAT
The DNA here is from genome assembly GCA_902539295.1 of uncultured SAR116 cluster alpha proteobacterium. Taxonomy (GTDB): domain Bacteria; phylum Pseudomonadota; class Alphaproteobacteria; order Puniceispirillales. The sequence goes on along the minus strand of CACBIM010000011.1, from coordinate 31,296 downwards.
AATATTGAGTATAGCGAAAACAGTGAAAATTTTAGAATAGGAGCAATGATAACTAGAGATCATCAAGTAAAAGGGAGTGATCTATACTATCTTAAAAAGGGTTATATATCGGTTACGCCTTTAGCTCTTAATGTAACAGATTATAAAGTTTTAAAGCAATTGCGAGAGAATATTTTATGATTAATAAAGGTGAGGAACAAAGGGCTCACCTTATCATGAAACTTAGAGGACAAGGAATTCGTTCAGCCAGCGTATTATCTGCTATAGAAAGTGTCCCAAGAGACATATTCATAGAAAATGCTCTCAAAAATCATGCATGGGAAAATGTCACACTTCCAATTGGAGAAGGACAAACCATTAGTCAGCCATATATAGTAGCTTTAATGACTACTGCTTTGAATTTATCTGGAAAAGAAATAGTCCTAGAGATCGGAACTGGAAGTGGCTATCAAGCTTCAATTTTATCACTTCTATGCAGAAGAGTTTACACAATTGAAAGGATAAAAACTTTACATGAATTTTCAAATAAGAAATTTAAGGAACTAAAACTAAATAATATAACTACAAAATTTGGCAATGGGTCTTTGGGTTGGCCTGAAGTTTCTCCATTTGATAGAATAATTTTAACATGTGCTATTAATCAAATTCCTAAACAATTATTTCTTCAACTAAAAATTGGTGGAATTTTAATAGGTCCTGAAATTTTGGAAGACAGCAGTCAAGTACTAAGTTCTTATTATCAAACTGATAAGAATAAATTTGAAAAGAAGAAAATTGAGGATGTTAAGTTTGTTCCAATGTTATAAAATCTTTAAATATTATTTTATATTTTCAATATTTTTATATTTGCAAGCTTGTTCTTTAGACCCCTCATTATTTGATGAGGAATTAAAAGACGTTACTGAGATTAGACAAACACAAAAATTTTTAAATGAATTTGATACAATTGTTGTTAAATCTGGTGATACTATGTTTGGAATAGCAAGAAGATTTGGTGTTTCAGTTCAAAAAATAGTTGAAATTAATAATCTAGGTTTAAATAATGTTATTTTTACAGGACAAGTTTTAAAAATACCGAAAATTTCTGGTTCCAACTCTGTTACTTTAAATTCAAATAAAAATTTAAAGATTGTAACTCTACCTCAACCAAAACCAGATATTCTTAAAACAAGTTCGAGAATACTAAAAGTAAAGTTTTATTCACCATTAGATGGTAAAATAATTACAAAATTTGGAATTAAATCTGATGGTGTTATGAATGAGGGGATATATATTGAAGCTGACTATGGTACAATTGTAAAATCATCTGCTGATGGTGAGGTTATATTTGTAGGATCTGATTTAAAAGATTTTGGAAAACTTTTAATTATAAAACATCCTGAAAATTTAATTACGAGTTACGCACATTTATCAAAAATATATGTTCATGAAGGTGAAATAATTACACGTGGTCAACCTATTGCTGAAGTAGGTTCAAGTGGCAAAGTCACAAAATCACAACTTTACTTTGAAATCAGACAGGATAATGAAGCTCTAGATCCAATTACTTACTTAGATAGTTAGATTAGAATGAAATTTTTTTTTCTAGTTTCCCTGCAACATCAACGATGTATTGCCATGCAACTCTTCCTGATCTAGAACCTCTTTGAATTGACCACTTTAATGAATTTTCTCTTATTTCATTATTGGCATCTTCAATTTCAAAATATTTTAAGTAACTATTTATTATTTCTAAATAAGTGTTTTGATCAATATTATGAAAACCTATCCATAAACCAAATCTATCGGATAGAGATATAGTTTCATTCAAATGATCTTTTTGAGCGACAGTATTTAATTGTTCCATCTCGGTAGAATTACTAGAAATGAGATGCCTAATGTTTGATGTTGCATAGAATACAACATTATTTGGTTTGCCCTCAATACCTCCTTCCAAAACTGATTTTAGTGATTTGAATTTAGTTTCACCTTTTTCAAAAGATAAATCATCACAATACAAAATAAATTGTCTATTTGAATTTTTTATTAAATTAAGTAACTTAGGTAGGCTTTCTAAATCTTCTCTATTAATTTCAATTAATGATAATTTATTTTTACTATTATTAATTATTGAAAAAAAAATTGATTTTATTAGGGAAGATTTTCCAGCTCCTTTTGCACCCCATAAAAGTGCATTATTAGCTTGGTAACCTTTACTAAAATTTAATGTGTTCTGATATAGGACTTCTTTTTGATGATCAATACCTTTAAGTAATTCTAAATCTAGGTAATTTACTTTATTTACTGCTTTTAAATAATTTTCATCGGGATCCCAAATAAAAACTGAACTTTTTTCATCTATTTTGAAATTTAATTGATTTATATTTTTCTTCTCAAGACTTAAAGCAATTCTTAATAATGCCTTTTCGATATTTTTAAGTATAATTTCTTTCATAATTCATTATTTATATTACAAATATATTTTTCTAGAAATATAATTTGAAAATAATTTTAAAAGTTATATTATTCAAAAAACCTTTATACTAATCTAAAGAGGATACTATGTTTATATCTCCAGCTTATGCTCAAACCGGTGCTGGTAGCCCTGATTTTGGTTTCTTATTCTTAATGGTAGGGATATTTATTATTTTCTACTTTTTTTTAATTAGACCCAACCAAAAGAAAGAAAAAGAGCGAAGAAATATGCAGTCATCTCTAAAACGTGGTGATAAAATTCTAACAATTGGTGGCTTATATGGGGCTGTTGTCAAAGCTAAAGAAGGAGAAGAAAGAATAAGTATTGAGATTTCAGAGGGTGTTAAAATAGAAACAGAAAGACGTTTCGTTAGTGACATGTTTGACTCTAAGGAAAAGAAAAACAAGTAAACTTTAAACAATATGTTAAATTTTAAAAGTTGGAATATTGGTTTAATTTCATTGATTTGTTTTTTAGGTATTATATATGCAATACCAAACTTTACTTCTTTTCTAAAAGTTAATAACAACAGTTTTTTACCAGGTAAAACAATAAATTTAGGTTTAGATCTGCAAGGTGGGTCATATCTTTTACTTGAGGCAGATATAAAATCTGTAATTAATGAAAGACTTGAGACAGTAAGTGATGATGTTTCTCGGAAATTAAATGAATATGACTTGCCATATTCCCAAAAAGAGATCGATAATGGAATTTTAAAATTATATTTTAATGACAATTCAATTGCAGAGAGAGCTAAAATAATCATTAGGCAAAATTTTGGTTCTGAACTAAGTATTGGATCAGAAAATCTTGAGATCACGGTAAATTATTCTGAAACTGCTCGGAAACAAATAATTGATTTAACTATAGAGCAAGCCATAGAAATAGTTAGAAGAAGGATTGATGAAACAGGAACAAAAGAGCCATTAATCCAACGTCAGGGTTTGCAGAGAATACTCATACAACTTCCTGGTATTGATGATCCTGAAAGAATAAAATCTTTATTAGGCAAAACGGCTAAGCTCACATTCCAATTGGTTGATACTAATTCAGATCCTTTTGAGGTTAAATTATCTGGTAGAGTTCCTCCTGGAAGGAAATTATTAGAATCTTATTCTAATAGTGATCAACATTTTGTAGTCCAAAGAAGAGTAATGGTTTCGGGAGAAATGTTAACAGATGCTCGATCATCTTTTGATCAAAATGGTAGGCCATCAGTCAGTTTTTCTCTAACACCAGAGGGTGGGAAGAGGTTTGGAAGAGTTACTGCTAATAATATAGGAAGACCTTTTGCTATAATTTTAGATGGAAAAGTGGTAAGCGCTCCTGTTATTCAGGCGCAAATATTTTCTTCTGGTCAAATAACTGGTCAATTTTCTGTAACCGAAACTAAAGACCTAGCATTACTTTTGAGGGCAGGCGCCTTACCTGCTCCTTTAACTGTAATGGAAGAACGTTCTGTTGGCCCAGGGCTAGGAAGAGATTCTGTTGAAGCAGGTAAGCTTGCTTCTATTATTGGTATGATATTAGTTATTATTTTTATGTTATTTACTTATGGAGTATTTGGAATTTTTGCGAATGTTGCACTATTCATAAATATTACTTTGATCATTTCACTTTTATCAGTACTTCAAGCAACACTAACACTTCCGGGAATTGCTGGAATTGTTTTAACAATGGGCATGGCTGTCGATGCTAATGTTTTGATTTTTGAAAGAATTAGAGAGGAAATTAGAGGCGGTAGGTCTGTTTTATCAAGTGTTGAGAGTGGTTATAAAAGAGCAATTGGAACAATTGTAGATGCAAGCCTTACAACACTTATTGCGTCCGCTTGTTTATACGGTTTAGGGTCTGGACCCATAAAAGGATTTGCAGTAACATTATCAATCGGAATTCTTACTTCGATGTTCACTGCTATAATGGTTACTAGAATGCTGGTCGTATTTTATCTAAGAAATTACAAACCCAAAAAGCTGATAATCTAATTATGTTAAGACCCATTCACCTCATACCAGAAAATACAAAAATTAATTTTCTAAGAAATAAATCAATTTTCTTATCGGGTTCTTTGGCAATGGTCATAATAAGTCTTTTGGCTTCATTCATAATTGGGCTAAATTTTGGAATTGATTTTAGAGGAGGGGTCTTACTTGAACTTAGATCAATAAATGGCAATGCTAATATTTCTGAATTAAGGAAGAACCTAGAAGATTTCAATTTGGGTGAAGTTTCAATTCAAGAGTTTGGTCAGCCAAGTGACGCACTTGTAAGAATTCAAAAACAAGAAGGTGATGAAAAAAGTCAAGATGCCAAGCTTAATGAAGTTAAAAACATATTAAGCAATTCTTATGAAATTCGCAGAACTGAATTTGTTGGCCCTACTGTTGGTGATGAATTAAAAAAGAATGGTTTTTGGGCAGTCATCGTGGCGCTTGTAGGAATACTTCTATATATTTGGTTTAGATTCGAATGGCAGTTTGCTGTTTCTGCAATTTTGGCATTGTTCCATGATGTTATTGCAACTATAGGTCTGTTTGCCTTTACAGGACTTGAGTTTAATTTGTCTACAGTGGCTGCTGTTTTAACTATTGCTGGTTATTCTGTAAATGATACTGTTGTTGTGTTTGACAGGGTAAGAGAAAACTTAAGAAAAACTAAGTCTTCTGATCAATTGTCTATAATAAATAAATCGTTGAACGAAACACTTAGTAGAACAATTACTACATCAGTTACAACTCTGTTAGCATTATTAGCAATTTATTTTGTTGGTGGAGAAGTAATTTCAGACTTTACCCTCGCTATGATATGGGGAGTTATGATTGGAACTTACTCATCAATCTTCGTTGCTTCTGCTTTTTTAACTTTTTTTAATTTAAGGAGAACAAGAGAAGAAGAAGCTGAAGATTTAAATTATTTTAATAATGAGTAGTGAAAAAACTCAAATGGTTGATTTACTTAGTTCAAGCACAAAGAAATCATTAACCATTAAAAACTTAAGTAAAGATGGTTTTTTAATTGATAACAAATCATATAATTATTCAATTTTAATTAGCTCAGAAAATATTTACACTTGGAATATTCATTCTAAAATTACTGTTAAAAATTTTGATTTTATTAAAACTCTGAAATCATATCCTGAACTATTATTAATTGGAGTTGGTGATACTATAAGCAGTCCCTACCTAGATATTCGTTCAAAAATGTCTAAGTTGTCCATTGCAGTTGAAATAATGACAACTCCTTCAGCATGTAGAACTTGGAATATATTAATTTCGGAAGGCAGGCGGGCTTTTGCGTGTTTAAAATTAAAGTAAATTTATATAATTTTTTTTAAATCTTTTGACCATTCACTTATTAAACTAATTGATTTCTCTGAAATAGCCTTTCTTTTCAATTTTTTATCTATTTTTTGATTTTTTTGACTATTTTCAATATTAGGGAAAAGTCCAAAATTTATGTTCATTGGTTGAAATGTTTCCCTATTTGCATTTTTAGTTACGTGCTTAAGTAAAGAGGCTAAAGCAGTTTCATCAGGTGGCAGTAAACACTTCATGTTATTTCTTTCAAAGATAATAAAAATAGATGACAACAATCCCATTGCAGATGACTCAACATATCCTTCAACTCCAGTTATTTGTCCAGCAAAGAAAATTTTTGAATTAGTTTTCAAATTTAATTTTGAGCTTAAAATATCAGGTGAGTTAATAAATGTGTTTCTATGTAACCCCCCAAGTCTTGCAAATGCTGCATTTTCTAATCCAGGTATTTTCTTAAAAACATTTTTTTGCTCTTCGTAAGTCATCTTTGTTTGAAATCCAACAATGTTCCATAGACTTCCAATAGAATTATCTTGCCTAAGTTGAATAACTGCATAAGGTTTGGTTGAAGGGTCATTTGCATTTGTAAGGCCAAAAGGTTTCATTGGTCCATGTCTTAATGTTTCAATGCCACGCTCTGCCATAACTTCTATAGGCATACACCCTTCAAAGTATGGAGTATTTTTTTCCCATTCTTTAAACTCAATTTTTTTTGACTTTATAAGTGAGTCAACAAAGTCATAGTATTCTTCTTTGGATAATGGGCAATTGATATAGTCTTTTCCATCACCTTTATCATATCTAGACTGAAACCAAGCTTTATTCATGTTAATACTATCAAAATATACAATTGGGGCTATTGCATCAAAGAAAGATAAAGAACTTTGTCCTGTTTTTTTAATTATATCATTGGCTAATTCGCTTGAAGTTAATGGACCTGTAGCAACTAAAATTTGACTATCATGTTCAAATTCATCAAGTGATTTAATTTCTTTCCTTTCTATGGAAATTAATTTGTTACTGTTTAAATGTTTTGTGACCAAAGATGAAAATTTTTCACGGTCTACTGCTAAAGCACTGCCAGCGGGAATTTTGCATTTGTCAGCACATTTCATAATTAATGAATTAGACAATCTAAGTTCCTGATGTAATAAACCAACTGCATTTGTTTCAAAATCATCTGAACGAAAAGAATTAGAGCAAACGAGCTCACCTAACTTATTGGTCTGGTGAGCTTCGGTCATTCTTTTTGGACGCATTTCATATATAATTGATGGAATGTTATGGCTTGCGAGTTGCCAGGCCGCTTCAGAGCCAGCTAAACCACCGCCAATAATATTTACAGGATCAATTTTTGACATAATAATAGTCTATAATAATTTTTTTAGAAACTGACCAGTATAAGTATTATTTATCTTAATTAATTCTTCAGGTGTGCCTTGAGCTATAATTTCTCCACCTTTATCTCCACCGTCAGGTCCCAAATCAATAATCCAGTCTGCTGTTTTAATGACGTCTAAGTTATGTTCGATTACAATAACAGTATTTCCATAAGAAACTAATTGATCCAAAACTTCTAGAAGTTTTCTTATGTCCTCAAAGTGTAGCCCCGTTGTAGGTTCATCAAGTATATAGATAGTTTTTCCAGTAGCTCTTTTTGATAATTCTTTTGATAATTTTATTCTTTGAGCTTCACCTCCTGATAGAGTTGTAGCTTGTTGACCTATTTTTATATAGCCAAGGCCAACTTTATTCATTGTTTCTAATTTATCTTTGATGGAAGGAACAGCTTTGAAAAATTCTAATCCTTCGCTCACTGTCATTTCTAACACATCTGAAATTGATTTATTACGCCAAATTATCTCAAGTGTTTCTCTATTATATCTTTTTCCTTTACACTGATCACATTGAACATAAACATCAGGTAAAAAATGCATTTCTATTTTTATAAGACCATCACCTTGGCAACCTTCACATCTTCCACCCTTGACATTAAATGAAAACCTTCCAGGCGAATATCCTCTCGCTTTAGATTCTGGTAATGATGAAAACCATTCTCTAATTGGAGTAAATGCACCTGTGTAGGTTGCTGGGTTTGATCTTGGTGTCCTGCCAATTGGTGATTGATTTATATCAACAACTTTATCAATAAACTCAATTCCTTCTATTTTTTTATGGTCTGCAGGAATTACTTTTGATTTATTGATTGTTCTGCTTAAACCTTTCCATAGTGTTTCTAAAACTAAAGTAGATTTTCCCCCACCCGATACACCTGTAACACATGTAAAGGTGCCTAAAGGAAACTGAACATCAATATTCTTAAGATTATTACCTTTTGCACCATAAATTGTTATATTTTTATCTTTTTTAATTGTCCTTCTTTTTTCTGGAATTTTAATTTCTAGTTTTCTTGAGAGATACTTTCCAGTAAGGCTATTTTTTGAATTTATAATTTTAGAAATATCTCCAAATGCTGAGATATTACCACCGTGAACGCCAGCTCCTGGCCCTATATCAATTATAAAATCTGCTTTTCTTATAGCCTCTTCATCATGTTCTACAACAATAACCGTATTTCCTAAGTCTTTTAAACCAATAAGAGTTTCCAGTAACCTTTCATTGTCTTTTTGATGTAGGCCAATAGAAGGCTCATCTAATACATATAATACTCCAGTTAATCCTGAACCTATTTGAGAGGCTAGTCTAATTCTCTGGCTCTCTCCTCCAGATAAAGTTCCGGAACTTCTACTTAGAGATAAATAGTCAAGTCCTACATTAATTAAAAAGTTTAACCTATCAATTATTTCTTTTAAGATACGGCTTGCAATCTCATTTTCAGTATCTGTTAATTTTTCTTTAAGGCTGGAAAACCATTTTTCAGCTTCAATTATTGATAATTCTGTAATACTAGAAATATCATATTTATCAATTTTTACAGCCAAAGATTCTTGCTTTAACCTCTTTCCAAAGCATTCCTCACAAGGAGTGTCAATTTGGAACTTTGAAATTTCCTCCCTTATCCAAGATGACTCAGTTTCTCTGTACCTTCTTTCTAAGTTTGGAATAACACCTTCAAATGGTCTGTTAATCTCATAACTTCTCAAGCCGTCATCATAATTCATCAAAATAGGTTCATTCTGTGAACCATATAATAAAAAGTTTATAACTTCTTCAGAAAGATCTTGAAAAGGTGTGTCTAAGCTAAATTTAAGATACCTTGAAATAGAAGTAAGTGTTTGCATGTAATACTTTGAGGTGCTAGAGGACCAAGGCGCTATAGCACCACCTCGTAAAGATAGTGATGTGTTAGGTACAACGAGTGTAATATCAAAACTATTCTGTACTCCGAGCCCGTCACACTTCTTGCAAGCGCCATAAGGATTATTGAAGCTAAAAAGCCTAGGCTCAATTTCATCTATTGTAAATCCTGAAACAGGGCAGGAAAAATTTGATGAAAATATTATTTTTTCATCCTTATCAGCAAATCCTACATATAAAATACCATCAGCTAAATTAAGGCATGTCTCAACTGAGTCTGCTATTCTTTGTTTATTTTCCCTAAGCTCTTTTTTTATTACTAGTCTGTCAACTACAACATCAATATCATGTTTTTTATTTTTATCGAGAACAGGGGTTTCTTCTATATTATAAATTTCTTTATCAATTTGGATTCTTTGAAAACCTTTTCTTGCAAGTTCTGAGATTTCTTTCTTATATTCGCCTTTTCTTCCTCTTATTATTGGTGCTAATAAATAAATCCTACTATTTTCTTCTATATTCAATATGCTATCGACTATTTGAGAAACGGATTGTGACTTTATTTGAAGACCAGTAGCAGGTGAGTATGGAATGCCAACTCTTGCCCAGAGTAGTCTCATGTAATCATAGATTTCAGTAACTGTTCCAACAGTAGATCTGGGGTTTTTATGAGTGGTTTTTTGCTCAATTGATATAGCTGGAGACAGTCCTTCGATTAGGTCGACATCTGGTTTTTGCATCATATCCAAAAATTGTCTAGCGTAGGCTGATAAACTTTCAACATATCTTCTTTGACCTTCAGCATATATGGTGTCAAAAGCCAATGAAGATTTTCCTGAGCCACTTACGCCAGTAATTACAACAATCTTGCCTTTAGGAATGTCGATATTAATGTTTTTAAGGTTATGCTCTCTTGCACCCTTGATCCGCAAAATATCAGGGTCAGATTGATGAATAATTTTTTTATTTTTCATGAACAAATAAAAGATTTTAATTTAAATTAATGCTAGTAATTTACAATAAATAATTTAGTTTAATTATATAAAATATAAAGACTAAAAATAAATTTGTTTGGAGAAAATTAAATGGCTGGCAGTGTTAATAAAGTAATATTATTGGGCAATCTAGGGCAGGACCCTGTAGTAAGAACATCACAAGATGGAAATAAAATTGTTCAATTGAGTATTGCTACTTCTGAACGTTGGAAAGATCGAATGAGCGGTGAACAAAGAGAGAGAACAGAGTGGCATAGAGTTGTAATTTTCAATGAAGGCTTGAGCAACATTGCTGAACAGTATTTAAAAAAAGGAAACACAGTTTATATTGAGGGTCAATTGCAGACGCGTAAATGGCAAGATCAAAATGGTGTTGATAAATATACCACAGAAATCGTCCTTGGCAGGTTTAGAGGAGAACTAGCTATGATAGGTAGCAGAAATGATAATTTATCCCCTAATAATGTTTCTGAAAACCTTGATGAAAATAATCAAAATAGTTTACCTGCGAAAGAAATTGAGCCGCCTATGGGTGGCGCAGGTGATTTAGATGATGAAATTCCATTTTAAAGTAAAATTAACTATATTTAGTTGCATTTTTAAGTATTAATACATTATATTGGGTTATAATAATTTGTTTAGAATTTAATGTCAGACGATAATATAACCGAAAATCACGAAACAATAGCAATAGCTGAAGAGCTAAAAAAATCTTATTTAGATTACGCTATGAGTGTAATTGTAAGCCGAGCCTTGCCTGATGTTAGAGACGGCCTCAAACCTGTTCATCGCCGAATATTATACGCTATGATAAAAGGGGGATATGACTGGTCAAAGCCTTATAAAAAGTCAGCAAGAATTGTTGGTGACGTTATGGGTAAATATCATCCTCATGGTGATGCAGCTATTTATGAGTCTATGGTCAGATTAGCACAAGATTTCTCAATGAGAGTGCCATTAATAGATGGCCAAGGTAATTTTGGTTCAATTGACGGCGATCCTGCAGCGGCAATGAGGTATACAGAGGCTAGATTAGATAAAGTTTCTGAATTTTTATTAAGAGATATCGACTTTGAAACTGTTGACTATGCACCAAATTATGATGAAAGCCAACTAGAGCCACAGGTGTTGCCTGCTGAATATCCTAACTTATTAGTTAATGGAGCTGGTGGCATTGCTGTTGGCATGGCAACAAACATTCCACCGCATAATCCAGCTGAGGTTATTGATGCGTGTATTTCATATGTAGATAATCCTGAAATTAGTATTGAAGATTTAATGAAAATTCTGCCTGGTCCAGATTTTCCCACTGGAGCATTGATAATGGGCCAAGCTGGCATTCGGTCTGCTTATGAAACTGGAAAAGGCAGCATTGTAATGAGGTCAAAAGCTGAAATAATAGAAAATAACAATAGATCCCAAATAATCATTTCAGAAATTCCTTATCAAGTAAATAAATCACAGTTATTGGAGAGAGTAGGAGAATTAGTTAGAGAAAAAACAATTGAAGGTATTCAAGATTTACGAGATGAATCTGATAGAGATGGTTTAAGAATAGTAGTTGAAATAAAACGTGATAGTGATCCTAATGTGATATTAAACCAACTCTTTAGGCATACACGATTTCAAACAGCATTTTCTGTAAATCTTCTTGCATTAAATGCAGGAAAGCCAGAGCAGATGGGGCTCAAAGAAGTTCTTTCTGCTTTTGTAGCGTTTAGAGAAGAGGTTATATATAAAAGAACACGGTTTCACTTAAATAAAGCTAGAGAAAGAGCACACATACTTGCAGGGCTCATGGTAGCATTAACCAGTATTGATGAAGTTATATCACTTATTCGTTCATCCCCAGATGCAGATACAGCAAAAAAATCTCTTACATCCAAGGCATGGCCAGTATTAGGTATAGAAGAGTTTATTAAAATTATTGATGATCCTCAACACAATGTTAAAGATGGAAAGTACCATTTATCTGAGGAACAAGCTAAAGCAATTTTAGAACTTAGACTACAAAGATTAACAGGTATGGAAAGGGACAAACTTGTTCAAGAAACTCAAGAACTTGCTGTTAAAATTACGGAATATTTAGAAATACTCTCTTCAAAAGAAGTTCTTGTGAAATTATTAAAGTCTGAGCTGATTGCCACTAAAGAAAAATTAGATGGCAAAAGAAGAACTGAAATAAGTGATCATGCCATTGATGCAGATGATGAAGATCTTATTCAGCAGGAGGATATGGTTGTAACAGTTAGTCACAAAGGTTACATAAAAAGAGTTCCATTAGACTCCTACAGAGCTCAAAGAAGGGGTGGCAAAGGTAAAGCTGGAATGAAAACAAGAGACGAGGACTTTGTAACTCGACTTTTTATTGCTAATACCCATACACCAATTCTTTTCTTTACATCATCAGGAATTGTTCACCAATTAAAATGTTATAAATTACCTGAAACATCACCCACATCAATGGGTAAAGCTATGATAAATTTATTGCCCATATCAAATGAAGAAAATATTCAGACTATTATGCCAATGCCAAATGAAACTGAGAAATGGGATAGTCTTTCTGTTGTTTTTGCTACATCATCAGGAAGTATAAGAAGAAATAGACTATCAGATTTTACAAACATAAGGGCAAATGGAAAAATTGCAATGAAACTAGGAACTTCCGATAGATTAATTGGCGTTGTTCCGTGCACTGATGATAGTGATATCATTCTTGCTACTAATAAAGGGAAGGCGATAAGATTTGCCACTAAAGACCTTAGAGTATTCAATAGTAGGGATTCAATGGGTGTTCGTGGTATAAAATTAAAAGAAGGAGATTATGTCGTAAGTTTATCTGTTTTAACAAATGACGAAAGAGAGTTTATATTAGCAGTTACTGAAAATGGTTTTGGTAAACGCTCTAAATCGTCAGAGTACAGAAAAACTGGAAGAGGTGGTCAAGGTATTGCAAATATTGAAATTTCAAAAAAGAACGGTAATGTTGTTGCATCATTTCCTGTTTTAGAGGGTGAACAACTTATGTTAGCCACGGATCAGGGTAAAATCATTAGGATTTCAGTTGATGGAGGTGAAGGGAATACAATACGCGTTGCTGGAAGAAAAACTCAAGGTGTAAATCTTTTTACTCTAAGTGAAGGTGAAAAAGTAGTTTCCGTTGACCGTGTTAAGGAAGAAGAGGATGAAGAGGAAGATTAAGTTTTACCAAAAGACTTATATACGAAAACTATGACAGTAAAAATTGCAGTATATCCAGGAACTTTTGATCCATTTACTTTTGGTCATCTTGATGTTGTAAAAAGATCTTCCAAGCTTTTCGACAAAATAATTGTTTCTGTAGCTGAGAATATTAATAAAAGTGCTCTTTTTAATTTGGATGAGAGAATTAAAATTATATCAGACGTGATTTCAAATGAAAAAGACTTAGATAAAATTGAAATTAGAGGATTTAAAGGTTTACTTGTTGATCATGTGATTGACGTTGGAGCTGTAGCTGTCCTAAGGGGATTAAGAGCGCTTTCTGATTTTGAATACGAGTTTCAAATGGCAGGTATCAACACGCGTTTATCAAGCGATTTTGAAACAATTTTTTTAATGGCATCAGAAAATCAGCAATTTGTAGCTTCAAGGTTTGTTAAGGAGATTCACTCTTTAGGAGGTGACGTATCATCTTTTGTTCCAAAAATTGTGATGGATCATTTAAAAAGTAAAAAAAAATAAAATTTATTTATTAAATTTATTACTTGATTCATTCTAAATCATTTACTAGTTTGCGTTTATGGTATGGGCCGTTAGCTCAGTTGGTAGAGCAAGTGACTTTTAATCGTTTAGTCAACTAATTTAATCGACCATTTTTTTTTAATATATAATAAATACAATAGGATAGAATTTTGTCCATCCACTATTAGTAGGTGATATGGACAAAGTTGACAGAAAAAAAGGTGTTTACTTATGAAACGCTGTGATTTTGTCACACTTGTCACAGATGAGGGTGAGATGGTAGGGTTTTAGGTATGAGAGTTTTATATTTTATTATTCTATTATTATTTTCATCAACTCTTTTGACATCACAGAGTTGGGCACTGCCTAATTGTCAATCTTATTATGCTAAAACCATTCATGAGCCATATGAAAAGCGGTGGCATAATTGCACAGGAGGTGTAGTTATTAAAAAAGGTAAGAATAAAGGATATAAATTTTGGGGAGATTTCAAATTTGGTGTTCCCGATGGATTAGGAGGTGGTGAATTTGGTGATGGAAGTGAATACTTCGGAGAATGGAAGGGTGGTAAATTTCATGGAGAGGGCACTTATACCTTTGCCGATGGAAGAAAATACGACGGAGAATGGAAGGATGGTAAATATAATGGAAGGGGCACTTATACCTTTGCCGATGGAAGAAAATACATCGGAGAATGGAAGGATAATAAATATAATGGAGAAGGAATTCTATATAATGCTGATAGAAGCATATATAGGCAGGGTATTTTTAAGGACGGTGAATTTCAAAATGTCAAGAAAACAGAACCTAAAAAAGAAATTCAATCTGAAGAAGTCCTTCAAGCAGCATCAGGAACAGGCTTTATTGTATCAAAAGATGGACATATAGTAACCAATCATCATGTGATAGAAGGCTGTACTGAAGTAAAAGTTCATAAAGATGGTGATGTTTATAAAGGCAAGGTTATAGCTAATGATATTTTAAATGACCTCGCTTTGATTAAGAGTAATTTTAAACCTAATGTTATCTTTCCTTTAAGTGATAAAAACCCATCATTATTACAGGATGTTTATGTTGCTGGTTTTCCATTTGGCAATACTATTTCATCATCAGTAAAGGTTACTAAAGGTGTAGTTAGTTCCGAAGCAGGAGTAGGAAATAATTATTCAAACATCCAAATTGATGCAGCTTTACAGCAGGGCAATAGTGGTGGACCAATATTAGATGAAAAGGGAAATGTAGTTGGGGTTGCAGTTGCTAAACTTGATATACAATATGCATTGAAAGAGTTTGGTTCTATTCCTGAAAACATAAATTTTGGAATTAAATCATCTGTCGTTGAAAACTTAATCCAAGCCCACAATGTTAACAATCCATCTCCTCATACAAAAGAAATGAACAAGTCTGATTTAGGTTATAATATTAAACAGGCTACACTCTACCTTTCATGCTGGATGACATTGGCACAGATAAAGAAGTTCAGTACCAAGAAAGTTATCTTTAGAGATTTAGTTAAATGATGAATAAAAACCTTATCAAAAAGAAATTAAAATAAATTAAAGCTCTGAGCTAGCCTCAAAATATATTAAATAAATCTAATATTTCTATTGATATTTTTTATGATAGGGAATAATTAATAGGCATAATTAGGTCAATAGTGGATAAAAAAATAGTTGGAGCAACTGACCTTTTTTAATCAGTTGACAACTATTTAAGGTTAAACTATTGATTTGATTATATTGTGGGCCGTTAGCTCAGTTGGTAGAGCAAGTGACTTTTAATCACTGGGTCGCAGGTTCGAATCCTGCACGGCTCACCATTAAATAACTTTTGATATATTTATGAAATATATTATTTCTATTTTAATTATAATAATCTTTATTTCATCATCAAATTCAAATGAGATAAATTTCAAAATTAATAAACCTTATGAAGTTTTTATTACGAAAGAAAAATTATCTGAAAATTTGAATTTTTATAGGGATAATTTTTTAAGTTTTTCTTTTTGTCTAAAAAATAGTGATGACGCAGATAATGATCTAATTAGTATCAAAAATTTAAATAAAAAAAATCATATTAAAAAAGTTTTTAATAAAACATTCACTGACTGGGATGTAATGGATGAACATGCAGACGCAATGAATGATTTTGCTTTGATTGTTTGTAAAGTAATGATCAATGGTAACAGAAATGATAAAATAGAATTACTCAATTTTATAATTGAACTCTCTAAACTTGAAAACTTCTATTCTATATCTCCAGAATGGATTGAAGATCACAGTGGACCTTACTGGTATGCTAGAAATCTACCCCCTTTTTTATTTGCTTGGAGCTTTGTTAGAGATTTAGCAAATAATGATCAGCAAGAATATATGCATGAATGGATAAAGAAACTTTATGATAACTTAAATAATGATGACGGTTGCAAATTAATGATGAATAATTCTTGCTTTGGAAATCATACTTATAATGTAACAAATTCTCTTATTACGATGTCGATACTTCTAAATGACAATAATAGGTTTGAACATAGTGTTAATAGGTTTTTTACTGTTCTAAATAAGAATATAACTAAAGACGGTTTGTTTCTCTTTGAGCTAAAAAGACAACATTGCAGCAGTCATTATCATATACATTCATTAAATCCAATTTTTGCAATCCTTCAAAATCTAAAAACACAAGGATATGATTATTTTAATACTGAAATATCTGGAAATTTTAAAATTTCTGAAATAATTGACTCAATTTTTAATAAGTTCTTAATTTACCCAAAAAAATATTTAGAAAATATTAATGGATTTTATGCTACTAAAACATGTCCTACAAAAGGTCAGGAATTTAAATATAAATTTGAACAGGCTGATTTTTTGCAAACAGCACAGTTTGGGTTTGTTTCTATATATAAAAACAATATATCAAATCAAAATATAGAATTTAATAAAATAAAAAAATTAAAGGTTTACTGGAGCACAGAAAATAAAAATAAAATTAATAATATTTTTGAAGATTATAATAATGATGGACTAATAGATACTTTAGAAATTAATGAGATTGATGCCAGTTATAATATATATGGTAATACTTGGGGGGATGCTGTGTTTGGTGGTTTTCCGTTTATTTTTTACAAGAATGAAGATTTAGATCAGTATCAATAATTAATTTTTAATTATTTCTAAACTTAGATATATGCTTAACAATAATTTTCTTTATTTTATTTACCTCAATATTAGCATCTATTATTAAAGCTTTTCTAGGCTCTTCCAAAATTTTAATCTGACTTTCTAAAAGAGATGAAGGCATAAAATGGTTTTTTCTTTTTATGATTCTATCCAATGCTACATTGTGATTAATTTTAAGATATACTAACTTAAAGTTTAAAGAGATTAAAAATTTTCTATATTTTTCTTTTAATGCTGAGCATGCAATAATTACATTTTGATTTTTAAGTTTTTCTCTTGCGTTATTTAAAATGTTCGATAACCAATTTTTTCTATCTAGATCAGTTAAAGGGTGACCATTAGACATTTTTCTAATATTATGTATGGTGTGATGATCATCTGCGTCTATAAATACTGCTTTCAATTGTTCAGATAAAATTTTTCCTACAGTTGTTTTGCCAGATCCAGGCAAACCCATGATAAGTATACATAAATATGGATTTTTGTTAGTCATAATAATGAACTTAGTGCATATTATAATTATATTAAATAATTATGAAAAATTTACATTTTATGTTAAAATATATCTATTGAAACATGCTATGAGTAATCATATTTATACACCAGAGTTTATGTAAGGTAATTTATGAGTTCTTACTGTCCAGATTGGATTTTTAATCTTAGTTGTGGTATGATTGCTACAGAGTTTATTTCTAAAAATACAACATTACCTGCCTTGTCTCATAAGTATGTTGATGCAATATCTAAAGAATATGAAAAAATTGAGCCTGTACTTCTCGAGGAAACCGCAGAACAGTATATATTAATGCTTAACGAATTAGAAGTTGGTGAAGCTTCATTAAGTTATCTTACAGGATTTTGTTGTTATAAAATAAATTTTGTAAATCCTAAAACAAAAAGAAACTTAACAGGTTTATTTAGTAAAGAACTAAAAGGAACTGCTTCTCCTGAATACAATATAAACAATGCTAAAAAAGCATTCAAAGCCTATATTTTTGCCATGCGAAGTGGTCAAATGGAACTCGCACCTTCAGGTTGG
The DNA here is from genome assembly GCA_902539295.1 of uncultured SAR116 cluster alpha proteobacterium. Lineage (GTDB taxonomy): Bacteria > Pseudomonadota > Alphaproteobacteria > Puniceispirillales. Next base: position 13,330 of record CACBIM010000011.1, on the reverse strand, counting down.
ACTATAGAAAATAATATTGAAATTGAATTACTTAAAGATGTTGCATCAAAAGACGTTGGAATTGAAAGCTTATTTAATCAATAATTATAAATAAGTTACAAAAATACCAAAACTTATCATAGAAATTAAGATTGCGTAAATTAGCCTTCCATATAACACCATTAACAAAATTCCAATACCAAGTGCTATTAACCTATGTTCAATTGATGTATTTGCTAAAATACCTGAAGGATATACTAATATCATCATCATTACTGCTGAAACCATAGAATACGCAACTGCATTAATCCATTTTATCAAAATGCCGTCTTCAGAAATTTTATTATAAAATATAGCTCCAATTAAACGCCAGATACCTGTTGCTAAACAAGCTAATACAATTGCTAAAACTTTCTCTAAATTTGTGTATTCAATATTCATAAATTTATTTTTTTAATTTATATGTTAATAACAAAGCTAAAGATCCTCCAAATATTCCAGATATTAAAATACTCCAAGTGCCCGCAATAGGGTAAAAAATTATTACAAGGAGACCACCCAAATATACTGAAATTTTGTTAAAAGTCTCTTTTGAGTTTACAACTAAAAGTAGAATATATAGAGGTGTGATAAAAATTAAAACTCTCAGAATTTCATTTGAAATTATATCACCAATATAAAATCCAATTAATGTGCCTGTCATTCCAAACATAAAAATTGAAACTGAAAAACCAGTATAATATTTTATTAAGTCATCATCAATTAACTTGTCTTTCATATGCCCAATCTGAGCCCAGCTGGTTATTGCCATTAAATGAAAAATTATTACCTGTCTAAAAAGTGATAATTTATATTTTTTTATATTAAGAATGTTTGCACCAGATATAACCATTAACATCATTCTCATGTTTGCGAGTGTTACTGCTATAAAAATTAGAAAAAGTGAAGCTCCAACTGCATATAAGCCTGCAAATGCGACTTGCCCTGGCATTCCCCAAACAGTAGCAGTTGTAAGCATAACCATCCAAAAATTAAAGCCTGCTTCCTTAGCAATAATAGAAAATCCCATCATTGTGCTGCCAAGAGCAAAGCCTGGAACATTTGAGGCATCATAAATGCCTTTTAAGTACATATTTTTCAGAGTTTTGATTGCCTTGATCCTGTAAATGCAAATTTTATTATATACTTCGAATTTTTAACTTATTAATTATATTTTACAATTAGAAGTTTTAAATAAAGTATTAGACATTGATTAAAATTTAAACTAGTTCTCAAGAGTCAAATTTAATCAACTTTATAGACATGTTTAACAGTAGATCAATATCAATATTATTATTATTATTTTCTTCCATTGCCATAAGTTTTGGTGGCTTGATTATGAGGAATATTGAAGTTGCTAATGCATGGCAAATTATTTTTTATAGGTCAATTTTTTTTAGTATTTCAATATCGATTATTTTAGTTTTTCAATATAGAAAGTTTTTTTTAATTAACGTTAAAAGTATTGGATTTCCAGGCATTTTAGCTGCTATATTTTATACTTTTGCGAATATTATGTTTGTACATGCATTTGCAAATACTACAGTTGCTAATGCTTTGTTTACTCTTAGTGCAATACCTTTTATTACAGCTATATTAGCCTTTTATTTTTTAAATGAAAATCTTTCTATAAGAACAATTATAATCATGATTATAGCCTTTGCTGGAATAGTTTTGATGATTTCAGAAGGATTAGCATTAGATGAGTTTTTTGGAAATATAATGGCTTTGGGAACAGCTTTATTCTTTTCATGTTTTGCCATTACTTTAAGAAAGTTTAGAAAATTAGATATGCTACCAACACTATTGATTGCTGGATTAATGGTATCTTGGATTACATTAATTATGACATACAATTTTATTAAAATTCCAATCAATGAAATGTTTCTTTGTTTTATTTGGGGAGGTATTTTATCAGGTTTTGTTAATTATATATTTATTTATGCAACTAGGTATTTATATGCATCATCAGTAACATTTTTTATGTTATTTGAATTTGCATTAGGACCATTTTGGGTTTTTATTTTCCTTAATGAAAAAGTTTCAACAAATACCCTCTATGGAGGTTTAGTAGTAATGATTTGTGTGTTTTTCTATAGTTTATTTGAAATTTTATCTTCTAATAAAAAAATTAAAAAAGGTAGAATTAATGTTTTTTAATTTCTTAATTTAAATGCAAAAATTTTTAGTTTAATTTATGCATTTTAAATTTTTTTATCAAAATTCTAGGCTTTTATTATTTGGAATTATTATGTCCTTTACTTCAAGTTTTGGACAAACCTTTTTCATATCATTATTTGGTCCATCTATACAATTTGAATATGGCTTATCTCATACTTCATGGGGAACTATATATCTTATAGGAACATTGTTAAGTGCTATTATTTTAACTTACTCTGGTAGTTTAATAGATTATTATAGATTAAACTTTTATACTTACTTTTCAGTAATAGCGTTAGTTTTCTCCTGTTTTTTTATTTCAATAGTATCTGGTTATTTTTTTTTAATATTTGCAGTATTTTTACTTAGGCAAACAGGACAAGGGCTTACGTCACATATTTCTGTAACCACGATGGCTCGATACTTTTCTGAAAAAAGAGGAATTGCTATTGCTATTGGATCTTTAGGAATGGCGATTGGTGAGGCAATACTACCTTTTGTAGTAATTATATTAATTTCATTAATTGGTTGGCGTTTAACTTATTTGAGCTCGTCTATTTTTATTCTCTTTTGTTTGTTTCCAGTAATTGTTTTGCTTTTAAATGGATACAAAGAGAGGTTTATTGAAAAAACTGCAAATATTCCTGAAGATCAAATTAGTATAAATAATAATATTTCTAAGGCTAGATCTTTCACAAGGGCAGAAGTTTTAAAAGATTTTAGATTTTATTTAATGGTGCCAGGTCTAATGGCACCTGGCATAATTCTTACAACGTTATTCTTTCATCACTTAAATATTGCAGATAGTAAGGAATGGTCACATTTATGGATCACTGGAAATTATTTTGTTTATTCAATTTCAGTTTCATTATTTGCGATATTTATAGGATCGTTGATTGATAAATTTTCAGCAAAAACAATAGTGATTTATAGTTTGGTGCCTATAATCATTTCTTTATTTTTTTTAATATTATCTCGAGAAGCGTATACTGTAATACCTTATATGTTTTTTCTTGGACTGAGCTCTGGTTTTACTTATACATCTCATCCAGCAATAATCGCAGAATTATATGGTACGCAATTTTTAGGTTCAATAAAAAGTTTATTGAGTGCCTTGACAGTTTTTGGCTCTGCAATCGGGCCAGTGATTTTTGGAGGTCTATTGGATTTAGACCTAACAATTGAAACTATTCTTTTATATTTTTCCATTTATTCACTTATTTGTACTTTTCTTTTTATATTTGCTCTTCGAAATAAATATAATTAAAGTATTAATTACACCTTAAAAGGAGTATTTATGAAAACTAGAGCTGCTGTTGCTTTTGAAGCCAAAAAACCATTAGAGTTGTTAGAAATTGATTTAGAAGGCCCTCAAGAGGGTGAAGTTTTAGTTGAAATTAAAGCAACTGGTATATGCCATACAGATGCTTATACATTATCAGGCAAAGACCCTGAAGGTTTGTTTCCTTCAATCATGGGCCATGAAGGTGCAGGTATAGTTCAAGAAGTTGGAAAGAATGTAAAAGGTTTAAAACAAGGTGACCATGTAATACCACTTTATACTCCTGAGTGTAGAGAATGTGATTATTGCCTAAACCCAAAAACTAACCTTTGTCAGTCTATTAGAACTACCCAGGGACAAGGATTAATGCCAAATGGAACAAGTAGGTTTTCTCACAAAGGTAAAACAATTTACCATTATATGGGTACATCAACCTTTTCTAATTTCACAGTTCTTCCTGAAATTGCCTTAGCTAAAATCAATCCTTCAGCGCCTTTTGATAAAGTTTGTTATGTTGGCTGTGGAGTAACAACAGGCATTGGTGCTGTGATTAATACAGCAAAGGCTGAAGCAGGATGCAGAGCAGTAGTGTTTGGACTTGGTGGTATAGGCTTAAACGTTATTCAGGGATTAAAACTAATTGGTGCTGAAATGATTGTTGGTGTTGATTTAAATTCAGACAAAGAAATCTGGGGTAAAAAATATGGAATGACACACTTTATAAATCCAAAAAATGTAAAAGGAAATTTAACTGATCACATTGTAGAAGTTACAGGAGGAGGAGCTGATTATAGTTTTGAATGCATTGGAAATGTTGAGGTTATGAGAACTGCTCTAGAGTGCGCTCACAAAGGATGGGGTGAGAGTATTATAATTGGCGTAGCGGGTTCTGGTGAAGAAATTAGTACTCGACCTTTTCAACTTGTCACTGGTAGAACATGGAAAGGGACAGCTTTTGGCGGTGCGAGAGGAAGAACTGATGTACCCAAGATCGTAGACTGGTATATGGATGGAAAAATAGAAATTGATTCAATGATCACTCACGCCCTAAAATTTGAAGAAATAAACAAGGGATTTGATTTGCTCCATCAAGGAAAATCAATAAGGTCTGTAGTTATTTTTTAATGGAAGTTATAGATAAATTTCGTTCACATGATGGTGAACAATTAATAGTCAAGCATTATTCTTCTTTGAATAAATGTGAAATGAAGTTTTCATTATTTTTGCCTCCTGCATCAAAGTCAGGGAAAGTACCAATTATATGGTATTTGTCAGGTTTAACTTGCTCTCATGCAAACGTAACTGAAAAGGGTGAGTATAGGCAGAAATCATCTGAATTAGGAATAGCCTTTATTTGTCCTGATACTAGCCCCAGAGGCGACGACATACCTGATGAAAAAGATAATTGGCAATTTGGATCTGGTGCCGGGTTTTATTTAGATGCAACTCAAGATCCATATAATCAAAACTACAATATGTTTTCATATATAACAGACGAATTACCAAAACTAGTATTTGAAAATTTCCCAGTAAAAGAAGAAATTCAGGGGATTATGGGTCATTCTATGGGAGGCCATGGTGCATTAATAACAGCATTGAACTACCCACATAAATTTAAATCTTGTTCTGCAATGGCTCCTATTTCTCAGCCATCAACAGCTGGATGGTCAAAAACTGCTTTTACCAAATATTTAGGTGAGGATACTGCAAGTTGGAGGAAATATGATGCAACCTCTTTAATTGAGGATGGACATAAATTTTCTAATTTTCTTATTGACCAAGGTTTAGACGATCCATTTTTAGAAGAAGGTTTAAAACCCAACCTTTTAAAAGAAATTTGTCAAAAACATAATCAAGAAATACTTTTAAGAATGCGAAAAGGTTACGATCACTCTTATTATTTTATATCAACTTTTATGAATGATCATATTAATTGGCATAATAATTTGTTTACCGAATAATTAATGTAATTAATTTACTTGCACTTATAAATGACAAATTTAACGCTAGATAATGCTATTTTTTTAGTTAATCCAGCTTCTGGAAAATTATCATTAAATAAAAAAATCAATATTATTAATGAAATAATTAGTGGGTCTAGTGCTAATATTTTAGTAACTAATTCTGTTGATGATGCGATTAGCAAATGTAAGAGTTCTATGATGAATAATAGAATTGTTGTTGCTTGTGGAGGTGATGGCTTTCAAAATATTATTGCACATCAAGCAATAATAAATAAAGGCATTATGGCCATTTTGCCTTTTGGAAGAGGCAATGATTTTGCTAACTCTTTAAACATAAAATCATCTAGAGATTTAATAAACTCTTTTCTTTATCCTAAATTGTTTAACGCAAGATATATAGATGTAAAGTTTGATAATTATTCAAGAATAAGTTTAACATGTACAGGGGTTGGATTATTGAGTGAAGCTGCCTTTAGGGCTTCAAAAATACCAATTTTGAGAGGCATGCCTCTCTACACTATTGCAACATTAATAAGTTTTATAAATTTAAAAAATCATAAATATAAAATTTCATACAATAATAATGTAGTAAATGAAGAATTATTAATACTCGCTTCTGCAGCATCACAATATACAGGAGGAGGAATGTTGATTGCTCCTGATGCACTTAAAGAAAAGAAAAAAATAAATCTTTTATTTGCTCATAAGACAAATCATTTTCAAGCATTTAATTTATTAATGAAGGTATTTTCTGGTCAACACCTGCATCATCAACTAGTCAAAAGTTTACATTCTAAGTGTGTTAAAATATCAACTAGCTCAAAAAATTCTTGGGCAGGTTTAGTTTATGGTGATGGAGAGTTTTTAGGCAATTTACCTGTATCAACAAGTTTAGGAACTAAAAAATTGTTAGTTTTAGTTCCTAAGATTTAATTTTTTATCCATTACCGTAAACCAGATAGGAGGAATTAAAGCCATTAAAATCATTGTAGGATAATTAGCTGGCATTTCTTTTGGTTTTTCATCATGAGACAATAGAGGATACTCTTTATTTGCAATTGAGTGATGCTCAGAGTGCAAACCAAGATTAAATGTTGACCAATCGGCAATACTATGACGGCTATTCCAAGAGTGTGATTGGTTGTACTTTTCGAGTTTTTTATCGATATTTTCTCTTTTGAGGCCATAATGTTGAATATATTCAACAACTTCTAATAAAATAATTGAAATCAAAGCATAAGAAAAAATAAAAATTATTCCTTTTAAACCAGCGAAGGCAAAGCAAGTTAATAATATAAATAAGTGAAAAAAGAAGTATTGGAACATTCTATTTCTATAATTATAAATTGAAATACTTTTAGATAATAATAGTTTTTTTTCTATAGACCATGCGGAAACGATACTTAAAAATACACACCTTAAAAGAAATGCATAAAAATTTTCACCCTTTCTTGCTGTAGCAGGGTCGTTTAAGGTGGCTACATGCATATGATGACCATAAATATGTTCAATACGAAAATGACTGTAAAAACAGACGCTTAATAACAAAACGCCCAAACCTCTTAGAAACTTTGATTTTCTGTGAATAAACTCATGAGCGGTTGTAATCCCAACAGCTCCTCCAGTAATGCCTGCACCTAAACCAATACTAAGTGCATCAATAGCACCAAAATTAGCGTCCTTAATCTTGAGCAAACTTAAAATTAGTAATAGAAGTATTGTTGGTACAACAGCTAAAAGTGCGGCACTATGGCCAATGGAATTTGTCAATTTAGATTTTGGCACACTCAATTTTGGCATAAAATAGTCTATAATTGGGACTATTATTAAGACCCAAATAAATGGAACTATAAAAAATTTAGTTGAAAAAATGACGCAACTAAAGCTTGTAGTAATTATTGCAAATGGAAAAAACCAATAAAATAGCATTGTATAAACTCTATCTATGTCCCACAGTATGTTTTAAAATTTTTATCTAAAACATTAGGTGGTTTATAATAATTAAAATTACTTTCTTTATATTTGAATGGATCAGAAACTAATTTTAGTAACTTAAAAAACTTCGAAAAATTATCTCTTTCTAAAGCAAATTTAATTGCTTCTTCTACGAGATGATTACGTGGAATTATAATCGGATTAGATTTTTTTAAATTTTCTGCAATCTGAGTAATTGATTTTTTTTCTTTTTTTAGCCTTAATTTCCATTTGGATATCCATTTAGTAAAAGCTCTAGATTTATCAGTGAATTCAAATAGGTCATTATCTTTATTTAGTAATTTAAAATATAAATTTGAAAATGAGAGTGTAAAGTCAAGTTCATCTTGTTTCATTATGTCAAAAAGTTCATCTTTTAATTTGTTGTCATTTTCCATTTTGTGAGAAAAGCCTAATTTTTTAAAAATCTCTTTAGAAAAGTAATCATTATAAACTTCAGGAAATCTATCGATTTCATGTTGAGCTATCTTAATACTTTTTTCTTTTTCATTTGATAAAAATGGCAAAATACAATTTGCTAATTGAGCTAAATTCCATTGGCAAATTATTGGTTGGTTTTTATAACTATAACGTCCAAATGTATCTATAGAGCTAAACACTGTATTTTCGTTGTATTTATCCATAAAAGCACAAGGTCCATAATCTATAGTATCTCCAATAATTGAGCAGTTATCAGTATTCATAACACCATGTATAAATCCAACATTCATCCATTTTGAAATGAGCTTGGCTTGAGCATCTATTACAAATTTTAGAAAACTTAAATATTTATTTCTATCATTGTTAATTTCTGGAAAATTTCTTCTAATTACATAATCCATCAATACTTTTACTAGGTCATATTGTCCTTGTGATGCAAAATACTGAAAAGTGCCTACTCTAATATGACTTTTTGCCACCCTTGTTATGATAGCCCCAGGATAAACTTTTTCCCTGTAAACATTTTCACCTGTTTTAGCAATAAATAGTGCATGTGTTGTTGGTATGCCTAATTTATACATCGCTTCACTCATTAGATACTCACGTAAAACAGGCCCTAAAGTTGCTTTACCGTCACCATTTCTTGAAAATGGTGTTAAGCCAGAACCTTTTAATTGAATATCCCACCTTTCATTATTTTGATCTAAAATTTCACCCAATAGAATTGCTCTGCCATCACCAAGGCGAGGAACCCAATTACCAAATTGATGCCCTGCATAAACCATAGCTAGAGGATTTGAGCTTTTAATAATTTGTTTTCCGGTGAAACATTCTAAGCCTTCAGTACCTTTTATCCAAGATGTTTTAATTCCTAATAATTGAGATAAATGCTTATTAAATGATATAGTTTCTGGTTTAGGAGGTTTAGATGGAACAACATTTTCATAAAAATTATTATTTAATTTATGAAAACTATTTTCAAAGTTAAGCATAATTTATATAATCTTATATAAGTATATAGTTAAAATAGTAAAAGGTTTTTGAAATTACAAACCCAAAAAAATTTTTAACAGAAGTATATAAGTATAAATCAAACAAACAAACACAAGATTTATACGAAAAATGGTGTTTGTCTTATGATTATGAACTAAAATTAAATAACTACTCAACTCCACAGCGATGTGCTAAAGCATTAAGAAAATATCTCAAAAACACAAATTCTTATATACTTGATATTGGATGTGGTACTGGCCTATCAGGTCAGGAAATTTTAAATGTTGGGTTTAATAATGTAGATGGCTCCGATTTTTCAGAAAATATGCTTCATGAAGCTAAGAAAAAAAACATTTATAAAAAACTCTTTAATTTAGATTTAAATAGAAAATATTACAGAGTAAATTTTAGATACGAAGCAATTGTTGCAGCAGGTATAATTAGTCCACATCATGCAAATCCAAGTTGTCTAGAAAAATGTCTAAATATTCTCTTGGATTCAGGATTGCTAATATTCTCTTTAAACGACCATGCAGTTGAAGATAAGAGTTTTATGGATGAAATTTTTAGGATAATTGACACAAATTATGAGATCTTAGAAAAAAATTATGGCGAGCATTTGCCAGGAATACAACTGAAATCATATATTTATGTTATAAAAAAATTAAAAAAAAAAATAAAATGTTGATAAATTATTATTTATTTCTTGAAAAATTTTTAAAAATTAATTAAATAGGCATCAATTCACACAACAAATAGGTTTTTTAACCATCTGGTGAGCTATTGCTTATATTTGTTGGAGGTTTAACCAGAAAAGGAAAAATTATGACAATTCCCTCTTTTACTATAAGACAACTTCTTGAATCTGGTGTTCATTTTGGTCATCATACACGTAGATGGAACCCAAAAATGACTCCATATATTTTTGGAGTTAGAAATAACATTCATATAATAAATTTAGAAGAAACAGTCCCTCTGTTAACACAGGCATTATCCGCTATTAGAGAAGTAGCAGCCGCTGGTGGAAGAATATTATTTGTAGGTACTAAAAAGTCTTGTTCAGAAATCATTGCTGATTCAGCCAAGTCATGTGGTCAATACTACGTTAATCATAGATGGTTAGGTGGAATGATGACTAATTTTTCAACAGTTTCTAACTCTATTAAAAGGCTCAAAGAATTAGATGAAAAGTTAGAAAGTGAAGATATTAATGCTTTATCAAAAAAAGAAGTGCTCAAAATGACACGAGACCGAGATAAGCTAAATAATTCTTTGGGAGGCATTAAGGATATGGGTGGTTTGCCTGATATGCTATTTGTGATTGATACTATTAAAGATTCAATTGCAATCAGTGAAGCAAAAACTCTTAATATTCCTGTTGTGGCAGTTTTAGATACAAATTCTAATCCTGATGGCATTGATCACCCAATTCCAGGTAATGATGATGCTTTAAGAGCAGTAACATTATACTGTAACCTTGTTTCAGAATCAATTATTGATGGATTGCAAGCTGAAATGCTTAAGCAAGAAAAAGATTTTGATCCTGTTGAAAAACTTCTAGATCAAAATGATAATACATTATTTAAAAATGAAGAGACTAACATTGATAAAGATATAGTTAATGAAAAAACAGAACCTTTATCAAAAAATGAAATAAAAGATGAACTGACTAATAAAGAAGAAAAGGCTGATAATAGTGATAAAAAGTTAGAAATTAACGAAAAGAAGAATATAAAAAAGGAAATAAAAAATAACAATAAAAAAAATGAAGATAAAACATCATTAAAAAATAAAGCTAAATCTAGAAATGATGATAATTTATCAGAAAAAGTTGATAAACCCGAAAAAAAACCATCAAAAAAAGTTACTACAAATAAAAGTGAAAAAAATGATAAAAGTACTTCTGCCAAGAAAAACACTGTAAAAGTTAAGGCAGAAAAAACTGATAATAATGAAGAGGAAAAAGACTTAAAAACAACTTCAAAATCTAAATCTCCTAAATCGAAAAAATAAACCTCTAAAATTTAAAGGAATTAAAAATGTCAATAACTGCACAAATGGTTAAAGAGTTAAGAATAAAGTCAAGTGCCGGAATGATGGACTGCAAAAAAGCTTTATCAGAAAATAACGGTGATATGGATGCAGCAATTGATTGGTTAAGAAAAAAAGGACTTGCAACTGCATCTAAAAAATCAAGCCGTGTTGCTTCTGAAGGATTAATTGGAATTTGTATTGAAGATAATTTGGGTTCTATTGTTGAAGTTAATTCTGAGACTGATTTTGTAGCAAGAAATACTGAGTTTCAGGAATTTGTTAGCTCTGTTGCTAAAATTTCCCTAAATAATAAGGGTAATTTTGACAATATTTTGAAATCAAAATATTTAGATTTTGATAAAAGTGTCCAGGAAGTGCTTACGGACAAAATTGCTAAGATTGGCGAAAATATGTCTTTAAGGAGAACTGAATTTTTATCAGTTTCAAAAGGAATTATAACTGGATATATTCATAATAGTGTAAACGAAAATCTTGGGAAAATAGGAGTTCTAATATCATTAGAGTCAAATGCAGATAAATCTGCATTAAAAAAGCTTGGTAAAGAATTAGCTATGCATATTGCTGCAACTTCGCCATCGAGTATTTCCGTTGATGATCTATCCCCAGATATTGTTGAAAGAGAAAGAAGTGTTTTGATTGAACAAGCAATTTCGTCAGGCAAACCAGAAGAAATTGCGAAGAAAATGGTAGAGGGAAGACTAAAAAAATTTTACTCAGAAGTTGTTTTATTAGAACAAACATTTGTATTGGATGGTGAAACAAAAGTTATTGATGCTATAAATAAACTGTCAAAAGAACTTGGTTCTGATATTAAAATAAAAAATTTCGCTAGATTTAATTTAGGTGAAGGAATTGAGAAAGATGAAAAAAGTTTTGCAGATGAAGTGGCTGAGCAACTATCCAATTAATAAATAAATTCGTGTTAATTTATTTAAAAATATATTATCTTTTTATAAACCACAGTTTTTAATGTTGAATGAAACTAAAGTATAAAAGAGTTTTACTTAAAATTTCTGGTGAAGCACTTATGGGTGATGAATCATTTGGGATTGATCCATCAACTGTTTCAAGAATAACCAAGGAAATAAAGACAGTTGTAAAACTAGGTGTTGAAGTATGTTTAGTTGTAGGTGGAGGTAATATTTTTAGGGGCATTTCAGCTGAAGAGGCTGGAATTGAAAGAACTACTGGCGACTACATGGGTATGTTAGCTACTGTAATGAATGCTCTTGCGATACAAAATGCTTTAGAACTCATTGGCATTAATACAAGAGTTCAATCAGCGCTTCCAATTACTTCTGTTTGTGAGACTTACATTAGGAGAAGGGCTGAAAGACACTTAGAGAAAGGGAGAGTAATAATTTTTGCTGCTGGTACTGGAAATCCTTACTTTACTACTGATACAGCAGCAGCATTAAGGGCTTCAGAAATGAAATGTAATGCAATGTTTAAAGCAACAAATGTTGATGGAGTATATTCTTCAGATCCGAAAAAAAATAAAAACGCCACTAGATATAAAATGCTTAAATACATGGACGTATTAGGAAAGGATTTAAAAGTTATGGATGCAGCAGCGATTTCTTTAGCTCGAGAAAATAATGTTCCTGTTATAGTTTTTTCAATTCATGAAATAGGTGCTTTTTCAAAAGTTGTTTCTGGTGATGGAAAGTTTACTATAATTCAGTAAATGAGGAGTAATAATATGTCATTTGATGAAAGTGATCTAAGAAGAAGAATGAATGGTGCACTAAATTCTCTTAAAGAAGAATTTATTGGCTTAAGAACTGGTAGGGCATCAACTGCACTATTAGATTCCCTTAAAGTTGATGCATATGGCAGTAAAATGCCAATTAATCAAGTAGCTTCGTTAAGCACACCAGAAGCTCGTTTAATATTAATACAAGTTTGGGATCAGTCTATGGTTAATTCAATAGAGAAATCTATAAGAGAATCTGATCTTGGACTTAATCCTCAGACTGAGGGAAGTTCTATCCGCATTCCTATACCGGAACTATCTCAAGATAGAAGAATTGAATTAGTTAAAGTAGCTGGCAAGTATTCAGAACAGGCTAAAATTTCTATCAGAAATGTTAGAAGGGATATAATAGAAAGTATAAGGAAGCTTGAAAAAGAAAGTGAAATTAGTGAAGATGAAAAAAGAGATTCTGAAGGTAAAATTCAACTTATTACTGATGAATTTATTAATGAAATTGATGATATGTTAGCTCAAAAAGAAAAAGATATAAAGAGCGTTTGAGCTTGAATTAGGTTTAAGTAAATTAATTACAAGAATTTTATAATCCGTTCGTTTTCCGTAGCAATGATGCTACCGATTTTACTGTTGGTATGGTTAGAAAACAATTTCTTTTATGTTGTAATAATTGGCGTAAGTCTTAGCCTTATCAATGAGACTATAAATCTTTCAAAAAAATCTAAATTAGAT
>CACBIM010000010.1 GCA_902539295.1 uncultured SAR116 cluster alpha proteobacterium | reverse complement strand
CTACAATTATATTATATTTAATAATTGTGAATTCTACATCTGATATAAGTGCCTATATTTTTGGAAGTTTCTTTAAAGGGCCAAAAATTTTTCCCAAAATTAGCCCAAATAAAACTTTTTCAGGCTCATTGTCTGCAGTTTTTTGTTCAATTATAATATCTGTTAATTTGCAATTAGGTGATACTGTTTACATAAACATTATTTTAGGTTTTTTAATATCAATTTTTGGACAATTAGGTGATTTGTTAGAATCTATGTTTAAAAGGAAACAGGGGTTTAAAGACAGTGGACATTTTATCCCTGGCCACGGTGGTTTTCTTGATCGTTGTGATAGTGTATTACTGAATACTTGTTTTATATATATACCTTTTTACTTTAATTTAATTTAATAAATATGAAAAAGAAAATAATAGTTTTGGGTGCAACTGGCTCTATCGGACAATCAACATTAAATATTCTTGAGAAGTGCGATGATAAATTTCAAGTTGTAGGTGTTTCTGCAAATTCAAATAAAAAAAAATTATCTGAAATTTGTAAAAAATTTGGACCAAAAAATATACTTTTTACTGATAAGAATGTTCAAAATAATTTACAGAAATCAGAATTTAATGAAGATGCAAAATTTTTTTTTGGGAATGATCTTTATCAGGATTTTTTTGATATTGATTTTGATCTTGTTATAAATGGTATTTCTGGTTTTGCGGGTATTATGCCAACTTTTGTAGTTATTGAAAAGGGAAAAGATATTGCAATAGCAAATAAAGAAACAATAGTATCTGGTGGAAAACTTATTATTGATAAATCAAAATTATCAGGTTCAACAATTATACCTATAGACTCAGAGCATAATGCACTTTTCCAATTAATGAAAAATTATGAGTTACATGAAATAGATAAAATAACACTGACAGCATCTGGAGGTCCTTTTAGAAGAGATACTTATAAGGAGTTATCTAACAGAAAGTATTCTGAAGCACTTAATCATCCAACTTGGAATATGGGTACAAAAAATACTATTGATAGTGCATCTTTAATGAATAAAGGATTAGAAGTTATAGAAGCATCAGTTTTATTCTCTCTTCCATCAAATAAAATAAGTGTTCTGGTTCATCCTGAGTCTATTATCCATGGTATTGTACATTTAATTGATGGTGGGATTATATCTTATATGTCACAGCCAGATATGAGGGTGCCAATATATAATGCAATGAATTTTCCTTACACCTTTAAACATTTTTTACCAAGTTATAAATTTGGTAATTTAAGTTTCCATGATTTAAACGAAAATATTTTCCCATCTGTAAAAATTGCTAGATACGCTCTAGAAAAAGGGTTTATAGCAACTAACTTTTTCAATGCAGCAAACGAAATTGCTGTTGAGAGTTTTATTAAAGATAAGATAAATTTTACGGCTATTTTTTCAATTGTAGAAAATGTTACAAAATTATCAAAGCCTGGAGATCCCAAAAGTATTGAAGATGTTTTGGAATATGATAAATTAGCACGAAAATATGCTCTTAATGAAGTAAAAAAATTTTCAAATGATAGATAGCCTTACATTTTTTGAATCACTTTTAGCTTTTTTGATAATTTTAACTCCAATCGTTTTTATTCATGAACTAGGGCATTTTATTTTTGCAAGATTTTTTGGTGTAGAAGTTGAAAAATTCTCTATTGGCTTTGGTCCAGTATTATTTTTTTTTCATGATAAAAATAAAACAAAATGGCAAATAGCAGCTATACCAATAGGTGGTTTTGTAAAAATGAAAGGGGAGCTAAGTGTAAGTGTATCTAATGCAAAAAACTGTGAAATTGGTTCTTTTCAATTAGCAAATCCATTTCAAAGGCTTTTAATTGTTTTTGGGGGGCCACTATTTAATTTTTTGTTAACCATAGTATTGATAGCAGGTATTTATTTATTTTTTGGTAAAGTTGAAATTTCTAATACCATTAATGACATTGTAGAAAATTCACCTGCTGATATTGCAGGCATTATTCCAGGTGATAAAATTATCTCGATAAATGGAATAAAAGTTAAAAATTTTGAAGAAATTCGGCAGTTAATTTTTGAGAGCCCAAATAAATTATTAGAATTAGAAATATCAAGAAAAGACAAATCTATTTTTGTGAAAGTAAATCCTGAGGCCGAATGGTCAGAAGAGTTAAAAATTTATGTTGGAAAACTAGGAATAATTTCAAATAAAGGTGTTTTAAAAAAATTTGGCTTTTCTGAATCAATTTATAACAGTTTTATAGATACAATTTTTATTACACAGTCTATGATAAGAGGTATAATCAAATTATTTTCAGGTAATGCTCAGAAAGGTGAAATTGGTGGTCCTGTTAGAATAGCTGAGTTATCAGGTCAAGCCTTAGTATCTGGAATTATACCTTTGGTTTTTTTTGGAGCTCTTATTTCTTTAAATCTTGCTCTAGTCAATCTATTGCCAATTCCTGCTTTAGATGGTGGCCACATAATTCTATATATAATCGAAATTATTTTAGGTAAGCCATTGCCAATTTATGTACAAAATATATTGATGAGAGGCGGAGTAAGTCTTCTTTTAGCGCTGATGATATTAATAACAATTTATGATGTAGCACGCTTTTTTTGACATTTTATAAAATTAAGAACTATAATTAGTATTAGGACTTTAAAATGCTTAATATAAAATTTTTTTTAAAACTAATATTTTTTGCTTTTGTTTTAATAAACTCTAATTTATTTATTGCTTACGCTGAGCAAAAAGTTTCAAAAATATTAATTGAAGGCAACCAAAGAGTTGATGATGATACTATATTGTCCTTTATTTCTTTATCTGAAGGTTCAAGTTATGTTGATATTGATGTTAATGTTATTTTAAAAGATTTATATAAAACTGGTTTTTTTTCTAATGTTCAGGTTTCAAATAAGGATGGTGTTTTTGTCATTTTAGTTGAGGAAAATTCTATATTAAACCTTATAGGATTTGAGGGAAACAAAAGATTTGAAGATGAAGTTCTAAATGAGATTATAAGTTTAAAAAAGAATCAAATATATTCAAAAAAGATTGTTTCTGAAGCAACTAATAAACTAATTGAATTATATAAAACCCAAGGAAGGTTTGCTGCATCAATTGTTCCTAAAGTAGTAGAGTTAGATGGAAAACGAGTAGATCTCGTTTTTGAAATTGATGAGGGGCCACTTTATACTGTAAGAAATATAAGTTTTGTAGGTAATAAAGTATTTTCAGATAGAATATTAAAAGAAGTTATTTCTACAAAGCAAACAGCTTGGTGGAGATTTATAACTTCATCAGATAATTTTAATCCTGATCGCCTTGAGATTGATGTTTCCAAGTTAAGAGACTTTTATTTTACGAGGGGTTACGTAAATTTCAGAGTTCTAAAAAAACAAGGTGATTTACTTCCTGATAAAAATGGATTTTCAGTTTTATTTGTTATCAATGAAGGTAAAAGATACAGAGTTTCTTCAATAACTATAGATACATTGTTATCTGATTTACCGAATATTAATTTTAGAAATCTTATACCAGTTAATGATGGTGAATGGTATAATGTTAAAAAACTGGAAAAAGGTATTGCAAATATAAATAACACACTTGCCGATTTAGGTTTTGCATTTTCTGAAATTAGACCTTCTTTTAAAATTAACGATGATAATGGAACGATAGAATTAACTTTTAATATTGATGAGGGTACAAAAAATTTCATTGAATATATTAATATTACAGGCAACACCAGAACATTAGATAGTGTGATTAGAAGGGAAATATTGTTAGTTGAAGGCGATCCTTTTAACAGACTTAAAATAAAAAGATCAGAGAGAAATATTAGAAATTTAGGCTTTTTTAAAAAAGTTAA
Source organism: uncultured SAR116 cluster alpha proteobacterium (assembly GCA_902539295.1). Lineage (GTDB taxonomy): Bacteria > Pseudomonadota > Alphaproteobacteria > Puniceispirillales. The sequence goes on along the minus strand of CACBIM010000010.1, from coordinate 61,753 downwards.
TGTTAAAGCAGAAGCTGGGTCAAAATCAAATTTAGCAAATTTAAATATAGATGTTGAAGAACAAGCTACAGGGGATATCTCTTTAGGAATTGCTTACTCAACTTTTGATGAATTTAGTACTTCTTTTGGAATATCAGAAAAAAATTTTTTGGGTAGAGGCCAAAGGGCTAAATTTAGTTTGTCGTTATCTGACAAAAGACAAAATTTTTCAACAGGGTTAACACAGCCATATCTTTTTAATAGAAATTTAACTGGAAGTTTCGATGTTTTTAATAATACTTATACTGACAGCTCCGCTGATCAAAGAACAAAATCATTAGGAATTAGTTCTAGTCTAGGATTTAGTTCTGCTAATGATTTTGCACATAATTTTAGTTATACACTTCAAAATGTTGAAACTGAAATTCTTGACAGCCAAGAGAATAAAATTTCTTCTGATGGAGGAAAAGTTTTATCTTCTTTAGGTTATCGTATTTCAAAAGATACAAGAGATAATAGGTTTAACCCAACCAGTGGTTATTATTATGCATTATCAGAACAGTTTGCAGGCTTGGGCGGAGATATAAATTACCTAAGCTCAATTTTAAAAGGAAGCTATTATTACAAATATGATTACATAGATTTGATAGTTGGCATTGGAGCTGAATATGGAAATATTGAAGGATTAGGTGAGAATGTTTCAAAATCAAATAGGTTTTTTTTAGGAGGCCGTAAAATTAGAGGATTTGACTCTTCAGGAGTTGGACCAAGAGTGAGTGCAAATTCGTCAGCTTCAGCAGTTGGGGGTAACAACTATTACACTGGAAGAGTTGCTGTAAGATCTGGTATAGGTATACCTAGTGAAACTGCTCTTCAATGGACGGTTTTTACTGACTTTGGTACTTTATGGGGTGTTGATGATACTGCTAATAATTATGCAGTAAGTACAGATCAAAAAGGCTTAAGAATGTCATTTGGATATGGTTTTCAATGGGAGACACCAATAGGTCCATTAAGTTTCACATGGGCGGATGCTATAAAGAAAGAATCTTATGATCAGCTTCAAAAGTTTGAATTCCGACTAGGGTCATATTTTTAAAATAATGAGATTATTAATTTTAATCTTTATTTTTTTTTATCCACTATTTTCATTTTCTGATATTCAAGAATTTGGGTATGTAGACTTAAAATATATTCTTAAAAACTCACTTCCTTCAAAAAACTTGCAAATTGAAATGGATAAAGGAAGGAATTTATTTCAGCAGTCTATTAATCAAGAAGAAAACGCATTAAGGCAGGCTGAAAAAGAAATAAATGAAAAAAGAGATACTATAAGTAAAGAAGATTTTCAATTATTAGTAAAAGACTTTGAGGAAAAAGTTGCTTCAATACAAAAGTTGGTTCAGAAAAGTAGGCAGCAGCTCGAAACTAATTTCCAACTTTCACAAAAACTTATTGCTGATACTATTAATGAATTAGTGATTAATATGGCAAAAAAAGAAAACTTACTCATAGTTTTTAAATCTGATAATATTATTTATGTTAATGATGATTTTAATTATACAACATTAATTCTAGAAGAATTAAATAAGAGAGAAAGTCAGTTTAACTTTAGACAAATATACACTGATCTAATAGAAAATTTGGAAAAATGAAAATAGATAAAAGATTTTATGGTGAAGTTAAATCTTATAAACTCTCTGATTTATCAAAAATTATTAAATCTACCTTCCCTGATTTTTTTCATTCTTGCAATTTCTTAAAAGATCAGACAGTCAACAGTTGCTCTTCTATTCAAGACGCTCAAAATAAAGATATAGTTTTCTTAGAAAATAAAAAATATTTCAAATATTTGAATAATACTAATGGAGTATGTTTGATTATTGAACCAGAGGTTTTAGATCAATTATCAAATAAAGATTATTTTATTGCAACTAAACAGCCACGAAGAGTTTTTGCTCATATATTAAATCTAATTTCTCCAGGCAAAGTAGATAAAAAAATCAATTCTGAGATTTCAAAAAGTGCTATATTAAAAAAAGGTGTAGCTATAGGAAAAAATGTTGAGATAGAAAACAATGTTGTTATTGGAGAAAATAGTGTAATTGGTGATGGGGTAATTATTTCTGAAGGAACTGAAATTGGATCTAATTGCACAATACAATATTCAGTTATTGGAAAAAATTGTATTATTTATCCTGGTGCAAGAATAGGCATGACAGGATTTGGCTTTAATTATGATAAAAGTGGAGTTTATAAATTTCCTCATAGAGGGAGAGTTATAATTAAAAATAACGTTGAGATAGGCGCTAATTCTACAATAGATAGAGGTTCTTTAGGAGATACTATAATTAATGATTTTGTAATGGTAGATAACTTAGTTCATATAGCTCACAACGTTAAAATTGGTAAAGGTTCAATTATTTGCGGTCAATCAGGAATTGCAGGAAGCACCAATATAGGAGATAACGTAGTAATTGCTGCTCAAGTAGGAATTTCTGGACATCTTAACATAAAATCTAATACTATACTTTCTGCCCGTAGCGGCGTTACAAAGGATATTAATAATGCAGAATTGATGGGAGGTTTTCCTGCTATTCCAATAAAAGAATTTAGAAAGCAACAGGCAACACTTAGAATCATGACAAAAAAGTTAAAAAAATGAATGAAATTAATTTAGATTATAATGAAATTTTAAAATTAATACCGCATAGGCTTCCATTCCTTCTTATTGATCGAGTAGAAAATTTAGTTCCAGATGTGTCAGCTGTTGGTATTAAGTCTGTAACAGTCACTGAACCTCACTTTGCCGGCCACTTTCCTAATTATCCAGTTATGCCTGGTGTTTTAATTATTGAAGCAATGGCTCAAACTGCTGGTTGTCTTGTGTCTTTTACAGAGGGGTATGGCTCAAAAAAATCATCTAAAGGAAAGTTGGTTTACTTTGCAAGTATTGACAATGCAAAATTTAGAAAACCAGTAAGGCCAGGTGAAATATTAAGTCTTTACATTGAAAAGATTAGAGGTAGGGGCACATTATGGAAATTTTCAGGAACAGCAAAAGTAAATGGTAGTGTTGTCTCTGAGTGTATTTTTTCCGCAATGATTGTAGACGCTGGAAAGTAATGAAAAACAACTTTCATTCAACATCAATTGTTTCATTAAAGGCAAATATCGACCCGTCTTGTATTATTGGTCCTAATTGCGTAATTGGCGAAAATGTCAAAATTGGAAAAAAATGCAAACTCATTAGTAACGTTGTTATTGATGGGAATACTACTATTGGAGATGGCTGTGAATTTTATCCTTTTTCAGTTATAGGAATGGTGCCACAGGACTTAAAATATAAAGGTGAAAAAACCTTTTTAAAAATTGGAAATCAAAATATTTTTAGAGAGCATTCAACAATACATTTAGGAACAGAAAGTGGTGGAGGAACAACAATAATTGGAAATAACAATTTGATTATGACTGGCGCCCATGTGGCTCATGATTGTAAAATAGGTAATAATACTGTTTTATCACATCATGTAGCATTAGCTGGCCATGTTGAAATCAATGATAATGCTATATTAAGTGCAATGGTTGGGGTAGTTCAATTTAGAAGAATAGGAAGTTACTCAATGATTGGTGGTCTTTGTGCAGTTGACATGGATGTTTCTCCTTTTACTATTGCAAGTGGAATTGATGGTTCAAGAGCTTATATAAATGGCGTAAATATAATTGGTATGAAAAGAAAAGGGTTTTCAAAGGAAGAAATAAATTGTGCCTCAGGAACTTTAAAGTCATTTTTTAATGATACTGATACGTATCAAAAGAGACTGCAAAAATTACAATTAATTTCTTCTAATAAAGTTAATAATATTATTAAAGACTTTCTTTTAAAAGAAACTAAGAATGGAATATGTCATCCGAAATCGCTCCTATAAATAAAAAATTGGCTATCATATCAGGTAATGGCGATCTGCCTTATAATATTTTAGAAAGTGCAGTTTCAAATGGCTGGAATGGAGTAGTAATTGATATTGCAGATAATCAAAAATTAAAATCCCAGTCTGATTGGAAAATTTATGATTTTAAAATTGGTAATATTGGTAAAATTTTTAAAAAACTCCATTTAGAAAAAATAACCCATATTGTTTTATGTGGAGGTATAAGTAGGCCTAAATTATATGAAATGAAATTTGATTTTAAAGGGCTGAATATAATGTCTAAAATTGCCTTTAAAGGTGATGATGGTGCACTGAAAATATTATCAGAAGAAATTGAAAATGAAGGTTTCAATATTATTTCAGCAAATCATTTTTTAGAAAAATCATTTTCACCAAAGGGTCATTTTGCAGGCCCTAAACCATTTTCTACTTTTCAAAAAGAAATTAATAGGGGTTACGGAGTTTTGAAAAGTTTATCAAAAAGCGATGTTGGACAGTCAGTTGTTATTCAGAATGGCCTTATTTTAGCAGTAGAGGCTATTGAAGGGACTGATGAAATGATTAAAAGAGCTGGAAAATTTAAATTTTCTGGTTTGGGACCAATTTTAGTTAAAGCTCCTAAAATAAATCAAGACATGAGGTTTGATCAACCTGTAATTGGTGAACAAACTATCGAAAATGCATACAAAAGTGGATTTTCAGGAATTGCGTGTAAGCATAAAAATGTTCTGATTATAAATTTAGAAAAAGTGATCAAACTTGCTGAAAAAAGACAGATAACATTATTTGGTTTTTAGTATATGAAAAGCAAATGTGTAATTATTGCTGGCGAATTTTCTGCTGATGTAATAGGTGTAGAAATTATGTCAGCCATTAATAATATAGAATGGCATGGCATTGGTGGCCCTTTAATGGGAGCAAAAAAATTAAATAAAATTTATGATTGGGATAAGATCAGCGCGTTTGGTTTAAGTGATGTAATATTTAGCTTGCCAAGACTTTATTACTACGCATCAAAAATAGCAGATAAAATTATAAAAATTAATCCAAAGATTATTATAACTGTGGATACAAAAGGATTTAATTTTTATCTAATAAAATTAATTAGAAATAAATTAAAAAATAAAAATAATATACCTAAGTTTATCCATATAGTTGCACCAACTGTTTGGGCTTGGAGAGCAAATAGAGCTGATAAAGTTTCAATAATTGTTGATACCTTACTTTGTTTGTTTCCAAGGGAACCATTTTATTTTGACAAAAATAAAATTGAAGCAATATTTATAGGCCATCCAGCTGTTCAAAAATTTTCATTTCAACAAAAAAAATCCAGTCTTTTGTCTAAATTAAAAATTAAAAATAATGGACAATTAATAATTTCTCTTCTTCCAGGAAGCAGAAAAAAAGAAGTTCAATATATTTTACCTATATTGATATCTGTATCTAAACTATTGAGTAAAAAAATAAATAAACCAATTTTATTTTTATGCCAAGTGACACCTAATCAAGAAAAGTTAGTTGATCAAATTTTAAAAAAAATACCTAATGATATAAAAATAGTACATAAAGATTTATTAGGCAATGAACTTACAAGTTCTTCTGATTATGCAATTATTACATCAGGTACTGCCACTCTAGAATATGCGCTGAACGGTATACCTAGTATAGCATTATATAAAACAAATTTCTTGTCAGCCTTCATTGGTAGAAGATTAATAGAGATGGATAAAATTATACTACCTAATTGGATACTTGGTAAAAAGTATATGGATTTTATTTTTCAGGAAAAATGTAATCCTGAATATATTTCGGAGAAAATGATTCAATTAATTAATGATAAAAATAAACCAAATGAGCTATTGGCTTATGCAAAAAAATTAAGAGATTTACTTACTGCTAATAACAGAACCTTTAAAGAAAACATTAAAAATGTAATTGAAGCTAAATTAAATGTTTGATATCACTAACCTCTCTTATTTAATTTAACATAATTTCTTTTGTTTGGCCCAGTGTATAGTTGCCTTGGTCTTCCAATTCTTTGGTTAGGATCTTCAATCATTTCATTCCATTGAGCTACCCATCCTACGGTCCTGGCTACGGCAAATAATACAGTAAACATACTTGTTGGAAAGCCAATTGCTTGTAAAATAATTCCTGAGTAAAAATCAACATTTGGGTATAATTTTCTTTTAATAAAATATTCATCTTCTAGGGCAATTTTTTCTAATTTCATTGCTAAAGAAAGCAGGGGATTATTTTTAATCCCAAGCAAATCTAAAACTTCATGACAGGTTTTTTGCATAACTTTTGCTCTAGGATCATAATTTTTGTACACTCTGTGCCCAAACCCAAAAAGTCTAAAAGGGTCATTTTTATCTCTTGCTTTTTTTAAATACTTTGAAATATTTCTCTCATCTTGTATTTCATTTAGCATTTTCAATACAGCTTCATTCGCTCCGCCATGCGCAGGCCCCCATAAAGAAGCTATTCCTGCTGAAATACATGCGAATGGGTTGGCTCCGGATGACCCAGCTAATCTTACTGTTGAAGTGGAAGCATTTTGCTCATGATCAGCATGTAAAATAAATATTTTTTCAATAGCATCTGATAATACCTTTTGAGAATTATATTTTTCTGTAGGAACTGCAAAACACATTTTTAAAAAATTTTCAGAATATGAAAGCTCATTGTCAGGATAATTAAATGGTTGTCCTACAGAGTACTTGTAGGCCATGGCTGCTAGTGTAGGTATCTTTGCAATCAACCGATTAGTGGAAATCATCCTTTGGTTAGGGTCGTTAATATCGGCACTATCTTCGTAAAAAGCTGACATTGCGCCTGTTGCACCGCAAAGAATTGCCATTGGGTGAGCATTTCTTCTAAAGCCCTGATAAAAATTTAATATTTGTTCGTGTACCATCGTATGATTAATTATATTATGTGAAAACATTTCAAATTGTTGCTTATTTGGAAGCTCGCCTTTTAATAAAAGATAAGCAATCTCTAAAAATGTTGACTCTTCGGCTAGTTGTTCGATTGGATAGCCTCTATACAATAAAATTCCTTTATCGCCATCTATAAATGTAATTGATGATTCACAAGAGCTTGTCGCGCCATAACTTGGGTCGTAAGTAAAAAAACCTGTTTGTTTTTGAAGGTTTCTTATATCTATAACATCTGGACCAAGTGATCCTTTGAGGATATCTAATTCAGCTATTTTTTTGTTATTTCTATTAATTTGTATTTTATCAAATTCACTCATTAGAATCTCCAAAATCTATAAAATTATGATCTGTCTAAATTATAAGATAATCTACGAATAATTTCTTCAATGCCTAGAATATCAAGTATTTTCATTAAATCTATTGAAGAGCCTGAACCTGTTAAGCAAAGTCTTAAATTTTTGCCAATATCCTTAATTTTTATATTTTCTTTAGTAAGCCATTTATTAAAATGGTCTTCGATTTCAATCTTGCTATCGATATTTAAGCCCCTTAGGTATTCTTTAAAAGATACTAAGAGAGATAAATCATTTGAATTAAATTTTAAATTTTCTTCAAAGATAACTTCATAATTATCATTTTTTAACCATGTAGAAGCATCAACTAGATCATTTATTGTACTGGCTCTTTCAATTAGGTACGGTAAAGCTTTTACAATTCTTTTTTTGTATTTCTCAATTCCCAACTCGTTATTGCTTATTATTAAATTAATAATATTTTTTGGATTTTCAGTTTTTAAAAAATATGAGTTAATGTTTTTTAACTTTGAGATGTTAAATTTCGATGAAGATTTTCCAACTGATTTAATTTCAAAGATTTTTGATGCTTCACTTAATGTAATCGGTTCTTTTTCAGAAGCCCTCCATCCCAAGTTCATAAGATATGAATTAATACTGTCTGATAGAAACCCCATTTCTTTGTACTCTTCAACGCCTAGGGCTCCATGACGTTTAGATAACTTTGATCCATCTTCCCCATGTATTAGAGGTATATGGGCAAAATCAGGAACTTTCCAGTCTAAAAATTTATATATCCAGTGCTGTCGGAATGCGTTGTTTAGATGGTCGTCTCCTCTAATAATATGCGTTATACCCATATCATAATCATCAACAACAACTGCTAGCATATAAGTTGGAAGGTTATTGCTTCTTAATAAAACAAAATCATCAAGTTTATTATTTGCAATTCTAACTTTACCTTGAACTAAATCTTTAATTTCTGTAAATCCTTCATCTGGCATTTTAATTCTAATTACATACGAATTTTCATTTTCATTATTATATTTCTTATTTCTCCATGGGCTTCTAAAGGGTAGTCCACGTTTCATATAATCATTTCTTATTTGATTTTGCTCTTCATTGGAGAGGTAACAACGATAGGCATTACCGCTTTTCAATAATTCATCTGCTATATTTTTGTGCCTTAATGAATTATGTGACTGGAAAACAATTTTTCCATCATGATTTAAATTTAACCACTCTAATCCTGATATTATTGCTTTAATAGCTATATCTGTAGATCTAGCTTTGTCAGTATCTTCAATTCTAAGCAAAAATTGACCTTTATATCTTTTGGTGAAAAGATAATTAAATAAAGCCGTTCTAGCTCCACCAATATGAAGGAAACCTGTAGGTGAGGGGGCAAATCTTGTTACTACATTCATTAATGGGAAATATAACTTAAAAAGTTTTTATTTCAATATGATTAAATTACTTATATTAATAGCTTCTAATTAAATGCTTTAATACACCTTGAATTTGGATTCTATCTGGACCGTAAATAACTGTTTTATAGTTACTGTTTTCTGGTTGTAGAGCAACTTGTTGCCCGCGTTTAAATATTCTTTTCAATGTTGCTTCATTATTATCAATTAGCGCAACTACAATTTCGCCATTATTGGCATCATTAGCTTTTCTAATAACAACCTGATCACCATCAAAGATTCCTGCTTCAATCATTGAATCGCCCTCAACATTAAGTATAAAATATTCACCTTTTTTTAATAATGTTTCAGGTAATTCTATATAATTTGTATTATCAGAAATTGCTTCAATGGGAAGGCCTGCAGCTATTTTGCCCAAAATTGGAATTGAAATAATATTATTTTTATTTTTGCCACTTTCTGTATCAATTAAATTTACGTTTTTTATTATTTCTATTGCTCGAGCTCTGTTATTAAGTTTTTTAATATATCCTCGTTCTTCAAGGGCTGACACTATTCTATGAATTCCTGATTTTGACTTCAAATCTAAACCGTCTTTCATTTCATCAAAACTAGGCGTAACATTATTTTCCTTTTGATAGTCAATTATAAATTTTAATAATTTTTCCTGTTGAAAAGTAAGCATAGTAATAAATATTTTGTTCACGTTATATTCTAATATAGAACATAACGTGAATCTTATATAAAATCAAATATTTTCTGAGATAAGAAGTACAGGTACTTTCGTACCTTTTTTAATTTTGTTTTCATGAGGTTCTCTAATAATAAAGCCCTGTGCTTTAGCAAATAAAGAAATTTGACTTGAGTCTTGTTTTGCAAATGGTTCAACTATGTAATCATTATTTATACCTTTAATGACTTTTGATCGAATAAAATCTTTTCTGTGATCATTTTTATCCAAACTACAATTTACACGCATCATAGCTATGTTTTCAGATACCTGGCGTCCAAAAAATTTTTGAATAATTTTGGTTAAAAAAATTATAGAGCATACCCCAGTAGAAACTGGATTCCCAGGTAACCCAAGGAAAGGTATTTTTTCCAATAACCCAAAAAATAAAGGTTTTCCTGGTCTCATAGCAATTCGCCAGAACAGAAGTTCAAAATTATTTTTTTCTAGTGCTCTTTGTACTATATCATAGTCTCCAACTGACGCTCCACCTGAAGAGATGATTAAATCTAAGTCATTAGCTTCATCTAAAATGTTTGTTAAGGATTTTATATCGTCTTTTGCTGTAGGTAATATAAATGCTTCTCCGCCTAATTGATTTATAAAATTAAATAAAAAAATATCATTTGATGAAATTATTTTGTCATTGTTTTTAGAGTTTTGAATTTCGCCAAATTTTAATAATTCATTACCTGTAGATATAATTCCAATTTTTGGCTTTCGTCTAATTGTTACCCATGAGTTTCCAGATGCTACACAAAGTGAAATATTCCTAGTATTTAATACTTCTCCTTTGTCGATTAGTTTTTCTCCTAATTTAAAATCCATGCCTGCTTTTCTGATAAAAAAATTATTATTTTCTAAATTATTTTTATTAATTTTTATTAAATTGTTTCCAAGGCTATTGATATTTTCTTGAAGAATAACTCTATCAGCACCATGAGGTATTTTTGCACCTGTAAATATTCTGACTGTTTGCATAGTCTCAACAGTTTTTGAAGAACTTTTGCCAGCAACACTCTCATCAATAACTTTAAATTCAAGCACTCCATTATCAATATCAGAATTTTTTAAGGCATACCCATCCATTGAAGAAACATTTGATGGTGGATTAGATAATAAAGCAGTTACAGGTTTTGCTAATGTTTTTCCTAATGAATTTAAAACTATCTCTTCATGAGATGGCAATACAGGTATATTTTTTAAAATAGTTGAAGTTGCCTTTTCAACAGAAGTAAGTTTTTTATTCACTTTTCCTAATCCATTCGCCTGATTTTCCACCTGTTTTTTTATTTAGTTTGATCTCATCAATTGTCATTGATCTGTCGATTGCTTTACACATGTCATATATAGTTAATGCTGCAACTGAAACAGCAGTTAATGCTTCCATTTCAACGCCTGTTGCTCCTCTACATGTAACTGATGAAGTAATAAATACTCTAGATTTATCTAAATCAGGTGAAATTTCTAATGTTACTTTGTCTATAATTATAGGGTGACATAAAGGAATAATTGATGATGTTTGCTTGGAAGCCATAATTCCTGAAATTTTTGCAATTTGGAATACGTCACCTTTAGATATTTCTTTATTTAAAATAGTATATAAGGTTGCTTTTTCCATGTACACATAGCCAGATGCTTCTGCAATTCTAACTGTTGTTTCTTTTTGGCTTACATCGACCATGTTTGGATTACCATTATCATCAAAATGAGTTAATTTAGGCATTATTTCTCCCAAAAAGAATATTTTCTACAGACGATTGAATGTTCTTTGACTTCATAAATGTTTCACCGATTAAAAAACTTTTTATACCATACTGCTCCATAAGTTTTAAGTCACTGTGATTTTTAAAACCGCTCTCAGAAACAACCAAAATATTTTTTGGGATTTTTTTCACAAGTTTTATTGAAGTATCAAGAGTAACTGTCATTTTTTTTAAGTTTCTATTGTTAATACCAATCATTTTAGGGTTGAGTTTGAGAGCCCTTTGCAATTCATCTTCGTTGTTCACTTCGATTAAAGCATCCATTTTAAGAGATTTAGATATATTATAGAAATCGTTTAGTTCAGTATCATTTAGGCATGCTACTATCAGAAGTATACAATCAGCACCAATGAACCTGCTTTCAAAAATTTGAAATTCATCAATTATAAAATCTTTTCTTAAAATTGGTAGATCTACAATTTTTTTAATTTTTTCCAAATATTCATTTTTGCCATGAAAAAAATTTTGATCTGTCAACACTGAAAGACATGCCGCTCCAGCTTTTTCATAATCTATTGCAATTTTTTCAGGATTGAAATCTTTTCTAATTATTCCTTTTGAGGGTGATGCTTTTTTAACTTCAGCAATTAACCCAAATTTATCATTGCTCGCTGAGATTAGAGTATCTGAAAATTTTCTTGGGTTTTCAATATTGATTATTTCTTTTTCAAAATCCTTTATTGATTGTTTTTTTTTCAATTCAAGGACTTCACTTTTTTTATAGTCAGTGATTTGTTTTAAAATATCAGACATTTACTTATTTGTGATTTGAATTAGCCCGTTAAGTTTTGATAATGCATGACCATTTTCTAATGATAGTCTCGCTCTCTTTAATGCAACTTCAAATTCATCCTCATGACCACAACCAATAATTGCAGCAGCAGAATTTAATAATACTATATCTTTATATGGGCCTTCCTTACCATTAAGTAATTCTTTTAATTCGATAGCATTATATTTTGGGTCGCCGCCTTTTATCGTTTCAAGCTCTTTTTTCTCAAAACCATATATTGAAGGGTCTAAAGAAAACTCACTGATTTTTCCTTTTTTTAATTCAACAACGTCAGTCATCTCACTTATTGACACTTCATCCAAACCGTCTCTGCCATGAATAATCCAAGCATTCGTAGATCCCATTTTTTTCAGGGCCTCTGCAAAAGGCAAAAGCCATCTTTTATCGAAAACACCAACCATTTGCCTTTTTACAAAAGCAGGATTTGATAAAGGACCTAATAAATTAAAAATTGTCCTTATTCCAAGCTCGACTCTTGATGGGCCAACATGTTTCATTGCAACGTGGTGCCTTGGGGCCATGAGAAAGCAAATCCCAATCTTATCTAAAGCCTCTTGAACAATAGAAAAAGAGCAATCAAGATTTATTCCCAGTTCAGACAGAACGTCTGCAGCGCCTGATTTACTTGAAAGTGAGCGGCTACCGTGTTTTGCAACTTTAACTCCAGCTCCAGCAACAACAAATGCAGCAGCACTTGAAATATTTAATGTATGAGCCCCGTCACCACCAGTGCCTACAGTATCAATTGTATTACTGTCAGATTTAATTTTAATTGCATTTTGTCTTAACATATTCGCGCCTGAAGCAATAATATCTGAAGTTTCACCATTAAGGCTCAATCCCATCAAAAAAGCACCGATTTGAGCATTTGTAACTGAACCGCTCATTATTAATGAGAATGCAGTATCGGCATCGCTTGATGTAAGTGTTTTTCCTTTTGAAATTTTAGAGATTATGGGTTTAAAGGGATCTTCACTACTCATTTTATATGTCCTACTAATTTTTGTTCTAAAAATTTGAATTGATTTTCTTCTAATATTTTGTATCCGCATTCACTGAGGAAAGAAGAAATAATTCTATAACCATTTAAAGACAGCACACTTTCTGGGTGAAATTGAACGCCATATATTTTAAACTTTTTATGCATCAAGCCCATTATAACACCATCTTTTGATGAAGCCGTAATAAACAATTCTTTAGGAAGAAATTTAGGATCAGCTGCTAATGAATGATAACGTGTGACCTCAAACTCTTTATCATTTATATTTTTAAATACACCTTGTTGATTATGTTCTACCTTGGACAATTTACCATGAATAGGTGGTGATAATCGTAAAAGTTTTCCACCAAAAGCATTATTTATAGCTTGATGACCTAAGCATACACCAAAAATTGGAAATAAGCTTTTAACTTTTTTTATTAGTTCTATCGTTACTCCTGCATTTTCAGGTATCCCAGGTCCAGGAGAAATGACTAATCCATTAGGTTTCATAGAAATAATATTTTCTACACTTAATTCGTCATTTTTTACAATTTTAACTTCTGAACCTAATTCCTGTAAAAAATGCCATAAATTCCAAGTAAAGCTATCGTAATTATCTAATAATATAATCATAATAAAAAAAATATCACATAATACGGTTATATGTTACCACATAATTAACTTATTGAATTAATTAATTTTAATTAATTTATATTTTTAAATTGACAATATAAAATTTCAGTATATAGAAATCAATGTCTTTATTCAAATGAGATTTCAAAATGGTATTAAATCAAAAAACATATTCCGCAAAACCTAATGAGATCAAACATGATTGGGTTTTAATTGATGCTGATGGACTTGTGCTTGGTAGACTTGCGGCTTTGGTTGCTACAAGACTAAGAGGTAAACACAAAGTTACTTATACTCCTCACATGGATTGCGGTGATAACGTCATTATAATAAATGCTGAAAAGGTAAAATTAACTGGAAATAAACGTGAAGATAAAACTTACTACTGGCATACTGGTTACCCTGGAGGTATTAAATCTAGGACAGCTGCTAAAATTTTAGATGGCAAACATCCAGAAAGAGTTATTGAAAAAGCTGTTACCAGAATGGTGCCTAAGGGTCCACTTGGCAGAAAAGTATTAAGAAAACTCCACGTATATGTTGGTGATACTCATCCACATGAGGCTCAAAAGCCCGAAGTATATGATGTTGCTAAATTAAACGAAAAAAATAAGAGATAAACTATGGCTGAATTAACAGAGAAAAATATTTCCAACGAAAATGATGGAAAAGGATTAGAAGCTCTTAAAAATCTGCAGAATGAGCAGGAAAATAAGGACGTTGTTCAAGAAGAAATTACAAAAAAAGAGCCAGTTATTGATAACCTTGGTCGTTCTTATGCAACTGGTAGAAGAAAATCTTCAATTGCAAGAGTCTGGATAAAAAGAGGTAAAGGAAAAATCTCTGTAAATGGTGGAGAACCATCTAAACATTTTGGAAGAGCTGTGCTGTTAATGATTATTGAATCCCCATTTGAGGTCGCAGATAGAAAAGGGGAATTTGATGTCGTTGCAACTGTTAAGGGTGGAGGTTTATCTGGTCAAGCTGGAGCGTTGAGACATGGTATTAGTCATGCTCTTGTTAACTTTGAACCTGGTCTAAGGCCTTCTCTAAAGAGCAAAGGATTCTTAACCAGAGATTCAAGAGTTGTTGAAAGAAAGAAATACGGAAGGGCAAAGGCGAGAAGAAGCTATCAATTTTCTAAGCGTTAAATTTGAAATATATTTTTTATAATTTAAGGGTTGTAGTTATTTGCAGCCCTTTTTTTGTAAAAATGATAAATAATATCTTTAAAATTTTAGTAAATGTCTAATACCATAATCGCTGCATACTGGATGATAGGTGCAATGTTTTCTTTTAGCCTTATGGCCGTAGGTGGAAGGGAATTAGGTGGCTTATTAGATACTTTTGAAATAATGACTTATCGGTCTTTAGTTGGCGTTCTAATAGTATTATTTGTTGTCATTTATAATAGAAGTTTAAAAGAGATAAGTTTAAAAAAAATCAAATTACATTTTATAAGAAATATATTCCATTTTTTTGGCCAAAACCTTTGGTTTTTTGCTGTAATATATATACCCTTGTCTCAATTGTTTGCATTCGAGTTTTCAGTTCCTATTTGGGTTGCAGTATTAGCGCCAATCTTTTTAAAAGAACAAATTACTTTTATTAGAGTGTTTGCAATTTTACTAGGTTTTATTGGCATAATAATTGTTGCCAGACCTGATTTAAGCACTTTTAATCCAGCAATTATCGCAGCTGCACTTTGCGCAATTGGGTTTGCAGTTACATCTATTGCAACTAAAAAATTGACAAAAACTGAAACAATAACTTGTATCTTATTTTGGCTTACCTTAATGCAACTTGTTTTTGGATTAATTTGTGCAGGGATAGATGGTGATATTGACGTTCCAAATGGATTTGAGTATGTATGGATTCTGATCATAGGAATATGTGGCCTTTGTGCTCATTTTTGTATTACTAAAGCACTAGCACTTGCGCCTGCATTGGTTGTTTCACCATTAGAATTTTTAAGGTTACCTTTTATATCAATAATAGGATATTTTATTTATAATGAAGATCTAGAAGCTGTGGTTTTCTTGGGAGCTATATTAGTTTTATTAGCTAATTTAATTAATATTAGAAACGAAAGTAAAAATGTTACGAAAAGTTAAATTTTATATTTACTAATTTTAATAGGATTGAATAT
Source organism: uncultured SAR116 cluster alpha proteobacterium (assembly GCA_902539295.1). GTDB lineage: Bacteria > Pseudomonadota > Alphaproteobacteria > Puniceispirillales. The sequence goes on along the minus strand of CACBIM010000010.1, from coordinate 46,124 downwards.
TTCAATTAATATTTCCATTTATTTTTTAGTTTCTGTTGCTTGCATTACAATTTTAGCGCCATTTTCTATTGATGCTTATATCCCTGCTACAGTAGACATTTCAAAAGAATTACTTGCATCTGCTAATTCAGTCCAATTATCCATTGCCATTTTTTTGATGGGTTTTTCATTAGGCCCTTTAATTTTTGGGCCTCTTTCTGATGCATTTGGTAGAAGAAAACTTATTTGCCTGTCTTTAATTTTTTTTAGTTTGTTTAGCTTACTATGCTCATTATCAACTAATATTTACCTATTAATCTTTTTTAGATTTTTTCAAGCAGTTTCGGGAAGTGTTGGCACAGTTTGCGGTAGAGCTGCTGTAGCAGATCTTTTTTCAGGGAATAAATTAGCAAAAAATTACTCAATTTTAGGTTTGATTTTAACAATTGCACCAATTTTAGCCCCAATAATTGGCGGTTGGATAAATGAGTACTTTGGATGGAGATATATTTTTGTTTTCATGGCTTTATCAGGAGCTTTATTTTTTTTAATTAGTTTCTTTAATATTCCTGAGACGCTTAAATTAAAGGATAGGACAGTTTTTGATTTAAATGGTGTTTTTTTAAGTTACATTAAAATTTTAAAAAATAGAACCGCACTCTTTTATATTTTATTTTTGTCTTCAACTTCTGCAGTATTTTTTGCTTTTTTAGCAGCATCTCCTTTTCTATATATTCAACAATTTGGATTAACCCCAATTCAATATAGTTATGTTTTTGGATCGGGTGCTGTAATTGCAGCTTTCAGTAACATAATAAATATAAAATTTACTTCTATTATTGGATATAAAAAAATAATAGTAATTACTTGTTATTTGATTTTATTAAACGCAATAGTTCTACTTTTTGGTGGTTTAGAAATTTTAGATAGATGGTCTATTTATTTATCTGGGCTATTATTTATGGGATTATTTCATATAGCAAATGCCACATCACTTACTGGGTTAATGGATGAATTTGAGAAAAATAAAGGAGCTGCAAATGCACTCGCAATTTCCTTAAGATTTGGTTTTGGAATGATTGGTGCTGGATGCGTAAGCATTATGAATGACAAAACAATTTATCCATACATTTTTACAGTTATGTTTTTTTCTTGTTTTGCAATGATATCAGGACTCAAGGCTGTAAGAAATAATTGAAAATCTTTATTTTATTTTTTTAGTTTGACCAATGTGAGCCTCACCTCTACTAAGACTTAACTCTATTTGCTTTTGCCTTTGGCTGAATCTTTTCTTTTGATCGTTCGACAAGTTATCAAAACAGTATTTACAAGTTACACCTTTAATATATTTTTTATCTTCAACTTCTTTTTTTGATAATGGCATTTTACATCCATAGCATTGGCTAAAATCTCCTTTCTCAAGATTATGATTTACAGTAACTCGTTGGTCGAAAACAAAGCACTCTCCTTCCCATCGGCTTTCATTTATAGGAATAGTTTCTAAATATTTTAGTATTCCTCCTTTTAAATGAAAAACATTCTTAAAGCCTTTTTCTTTTAGATATGAACTAGCTTTTTCACATCGTATTCCACCTGTACAATACATTGCTATTTTTTTATTTTTATTTAATTTATTTGTTGCAAATTGATCTGCCCAAAGAGGAAATTCTCTAAAATTTTTAGTTTTTGGATCAATTGAACCAGTAAATTTTCCAACACCAGTCTCATAAGTATTTCTCGTGTCTACTACTACAACATTTTCATCTGAAATAAGTTTATTCCAGTTTTCAGGTTCTACGTAAGTACCTTTTGTAACAGATGAATTAATAAAAGGTTTTCCCATTGTAACTATTTCTTTTTTTACTTTTACCTTCATTCTATAAAATCCATTTTGCGAGGAGTATGAATATTTAACTTCAATATTGTTTATTTCCTTCCAATTTCTTAAATATTGAACAATTTTATCTATACTTTGATTTGAACCAGAAATAGTACCGTTAATTCCTTCTTTAGCTAATAAAATTGTACCTAGAATTTTATTATCTTTACAAACTCTTAAAAGTGATTGTTTTCTTTTTTCAGGATTGTTGATAATGTTAAAACAATAAAGAGCCGCAAACTTAAATTCTTCATTATTTTTTGATTTAATGGTTTTCATATTTTTCAAAAATAAAATATTTTATATATTAAATAAAAATTTTATATAAACCTGTAAAGAAATGAATGAAGATAACTTGAAAAATATTATAAATTTTAAAGACTATCCAATAAATGAAGCTAATTGGTTAAAAAAAATTCAAAATCAGTTTGATGAAACTGGTATAGTGTCTCTTGAAAATTTTGTCTTGCCGGAAAGTATGGATAATATAAAAAAAGAGAGTTTATCAAAATTAAATCATGCTTACTTTAATCCTCAAGAGCATAATGTCTATCTTAAGTCAGAGGATATAATGTATCCTTCAGAACACCCAAGAAATAAAAAAGTAAAATCATCAAAAGGCTGTATAACCGATGACTTGATAAACTCACTGTCTCCTCTCAAAATTATTTATAATTCATGTAAATTCATAGATTTTATTTCGTTTGTTACAAAACAAGAAAGCATACACCCATACAAAGATAAATTGTCATCGATTAACATTCACTACGCTAGAAGAGGGGAGGAACTAGGATGGCATTTTGATAATTCCTCATTTGCTATCACGTTAATGATTAATGAAGTTTCAAGGGGTGGAGAATTTGAATATACAGAACCTCTAAGGGGGTCATTAATCAATCAAGCAAAAGAGTTTGAAAATGTCAGTAATGTTTTATATGGAAAAACTGAAATAAAAAAAATTTCTATGAAGTCAGGTGGATTGCTTTTATTTAATGGTAAAAACTCTATGCATCGCGTTACAAAGGTTGACTGTGATGAGATACGAATATTAGCTGTTCTAGCATATAATGACAAACCTGGTGTATCACTATCAAAATCTGCGCAAATGACTTTTTACGGCAGAACAGATGGATAAAATTGAGAAAAAAATGAAAAAATATTCTTATTGGCTCGATACAGTAGACCAAGACTTTTTAAAAGATGCTAACTTACCTGAAAAATCTGACGCTTTAGTTGTAGGTTTTGGATACACTGGATTGCATGCAGCTTTTGAAATGGCAAAAAATGGAATGAAAGTATGTGTCATTGATAAATGTAATTTTGGTGATGGTTGTTCGTCAAAAAATGGGGGTCAAATTAGTAATTTACTAAAGCCATCTATTGAAAAGCTAACTAAAAAGTATGGATTTGAAAAAGCAAAGTCTATAAGAGCCGAGGGTGTTAACGCACTTAATTGGATAATTGAATTTATAAATAAAGAAAATATTAATTGCGATTTTATAAGAGATGGTCTCTTTCACGGAGCACATACTCCTACAGAATTTAACAAATTTGTAGAAGAAAGTAAAAAATTAAAAGATATTGAGGGTATTGAAACATATATTGTCCCAAAATCAGAACAAAAAAATGAAATAAATTCAAATTTATATCACGGGGGAATTGTCTTTCCTGATCATTCATCTCTAAATCCTGCAAAGTATCATAAGTCACTTATTCAAAAAGCAAAAAGTTTAGGGATAGTAATTATACAAAATTGTGAGTTGCTGAGTTACAAAAAAAATAGTGATATTTTTAATGTTGAAACTAACAAAGGGGTAACAAATACAGAAAATTTAATTATCGCTACAAATGGTTATACGTCAAAAGTTACACCTTGGCTGAATAGAAGAAGCATTCCAATTGGAAGCTATGTTATTGCATCCCAAGAATTACCAAAAAGTTTTATATCACAACTTTTTCCATCAAATAGGCACATCACTGATTCCTGCAGAGTAGTGTATTATTTTAGAGCTAGTCCAGACAAAAAAAGAATTATTTTCGGAGGAAGAGTTTCTTCAAGAGAAATTGATTTACATGATAGTGCACCACTACTACTTAAAGATTTAAAAAGAGTATTTCCTGATTTGCCTGAAATAAATGTATCTCATTCTTGGATGGGATACGTTTCATACACATTTGATCATCTTCCTCATACAGGTCAGATCGATGGAGTATTTTATTCTATGGGATATTGTGGTTCAGGCATTGCCTTATCTAGCTACTTAGGTATGAAACTTGGCAAAAAGGTAATTAAGGACAAGGAAGGCCATACTGCATTTGACAGCCTAAAATTCCCAACTAGACCGCTTTATTATGGTAGACCATGGTTTCTACCAGCTGTTGTGGAATTATACAAATTTAGAGATAGTAGAGAGATAAATAAATATATTAACTAATAAATATAATTTACTGATTTTATTTATAAAATCTATCATTTCTAAATTGAGCCAAGGGAATATTTTGTTTTTTGTCTAGAATTAAATTAGTTATAATTCTTCCCATTTTGGGGCCTATTGTAAGGCCTATATGTTGGCCTCCAAAAGCAAAGAAAATGTCGTTTGAAGTTTCTGATTTACCCAAAATAGGCATACAATCTGGTGTGGTCGGTCTGTGACCCATCCAAACCTCTTCGTCCTTCCATTCTAGTTTAGGGTAAACTTTTTTTATCCCTTCACGCAGTATATTAACTCTACTAAAACTTGGTTTAGCATTTAAGCCTCCAAGTTCAGTTGTTCCTGCGCATCTCAAGCCATTTTTCATAGGAGTTATTGCAAACTTTAAATCTGAAACAGCGTAGGGATTTTGAGGCATATAATTCACATCTTTAAGAAATAAATGATACCCTCTTTCTGTTTCAAGATTTGTTTTAAGTTTCATACTTTTTAATAATTTGCCTGACCAAGCCCCTGCGCAAATAACAATCTTGTCTGCTTCTAAAATTTCATTTTCTTCAGTTATTACTGTATTTTTATTAATTTCCTTAACTTTCTTATTTAAAATTTTTCCACCATTATTTTTGAAATGATTGGCGAGTTCTTTTATGTAAAGAGAAGGTGAAGTAAGCCAGCCGTGATTTTTAAATTCAGCTCCAAAGTTATAGTATGATCCCAAAAAAGGATCCTTTTCAATGAGTTCATTTTGTTTCAATTCAGTAAAATCAAAACCATATTTCTTTCTAAGATTATTTTCATAACTGTCAGAGAGAAATTCATTTTTGTCTTTATAAAGTAAAGTCCACGTTCCTAGTTTAATATATTTCGAAGCCTTTGTACCTTTTGAAAGGGCTAAATGTTGTTCAATGCTGTCATATGTTAGAGACTGAAGCGCATCTATAACTGATAAAAACTTTTCCTTTCTTGTATTTTTCAGGAAAGGAATAAGCCATGGTAAAAGTTTTGGAAGGTAAAGCCAATTAATAGAAAGTGGTGAATTTTTTCCAAATAAATAAAAAGGTAGTTTTTTCCATATTCCTGGTGATGAGATAGGCACAATAGCTGAACTAGCAAGTAAGCCAGCATTTCCATAAGAGGTTTGTTTAGGGTCTCCAGGATTAACCCTGTCTACAAGAGTAACTGATACTCCTTCACGTCTCAAGAATTCTGCAGCAGATATGCCAGAAATCCCTGCACCAATAATTAAAACTGACAATGACATAATATTACACTTTTTAAATTAAGGTATATTTGTTATTTACAGGTATGTATATATTTTATTGCTTTCAAAATTTTTATTGCTTTCAAAATTCATGTGATTTTGAATGTGAAAATTCGAAATTACTAATTTAAGGAGATATAAATGGAATTTAATGCACTTGTTGTAGATAAGGATGAAGAAAAAAATATCACATCATCTCAAGTAAAAAAAATTGATGTATCTCAACTTCCCGAGGGGGATGTTCTGGTAAATGTTGAATTTTCAAATGTAAATTATAAAGATGGCCTTTGCATAGGACCTGGTGCTGGATTAGTTAAAACATATCCGCATGTGCCAGGAATAGATTTTGCTGGAGAAGTAGAAAGTTCTCAAAGTGATCTTTATAAAAAGGGTGATAAAGTTATTCTAACGGGGTGGAGAGTAGGAGAAGTTGTTTGGGGCGGTTATTCTCAAAAAGCACGTGTAAAAGCTAGTCAACTAGTAAAAATGCCTCAAGGGATGAGTTCAAAAGAAGCAATGTCAATGGGTACTGCTGGTTTTTCAGCAATGCTTGCAATTATGAGGCTTGAAGAGTTAGGAATGAAAAAAGAAAATGGAGAGGTTTTGGTAACAGGAGCAACAGGCGGAGTAGGTTCAGTAGCAGTTGTTATTCTATCTAATTTAGGTTACGAAGTTGCTGCAGTTACAGGTAAAAAATCTTCAAAAGATTATTTACTATCTCTTGGTGCAAAAAAGCTTGTTGATAGATCAGAATTGCATGAAGTAATAAAAAGACCTTTAGAAAGTGCCGCTTGGGGAGCTTGTGTTGACACTGTTGGAGGAGATACATTATCAAGGTTGTTAGGGCAATTAAAATATGGAGCTTCTGTTGCAGTGGTTGGAAATGCTGGAGGTAACAATATTTCAGCATCTGCTATTCCATTTATGTTAAGAGGTATTAACATGCTTGGCATTGATAGTGCAATGCAGCCTTTTGAAAACAGAGTGAAGATATGGGACAGGCTTAATAAAGATTTTCCTAAAAAATTTTTTGAGCCAATAACAAAAGTAATATCATTATCAGATTTACCTAATATTGGGAAAGATATTTTAGAAGGAAAAATTAAAGGCAGAGTTATTGTAGACGTGAATATTTAGCTTAAAGAAAGATTTATTAATGAATAAAATAAATATTGCAATTGCTGGTCTTGGAACTGTGGGCTCAGAGGTTGCTAAGCAATTACAAATTAATAATGAATTTTTATCCAAAAAAGCAGGTAGAAAATTAAATTTAATTGCCGTGTCTGCCAAGGATAAAAGTAAAAACAGAGGTTTTGATCAATCAAAATTAAATTGGTTTGAAGACGCTACAGATATAGCTTCATTAAATGAAGTAGATTTAGTGGTTGAGCTTATTGGTGGTTCTGATGGGGTTCCATTAGAATTATGCAAAAATTCATTAATAAATGGAAAATCTGTTGTGACTGCTAATAAAGCGATGATGTCAAAACACGGATATGATTTAGCTAAATTAAGTGAGAAAAATGACTGTTCACTTGCTTTTGAGGCATCAGTTGCTGGGTGCATACCCATAATAAAGTCATTAAGAGACGGTCTATCCGGAACGAAAGTTAATAAAATAACTGGAATTCTAAATGGTACTTGCAATTATATTCTTACTGAAATGAGAGAAAAAGGTTTGAATTTTGATGAGGTTTTAAAAGATGCTCAGGACAAAGGTTACGCAGAGGCAGATCCCTCATTTGATGTTGACGGAGTAGATGCAGCGCAAAAGTTGTCAATCTTATCTGCGATTGCTTTTGGAATTTCTCCAGATATCAATAATTTAAGTATTTCGGGTATTAGGGAAGTTGATGTTACGGATATAATTTTTGCCCAAGAACTAGGTTATAGAATAAAGTTACTTGCTTCGAGTAAGTTTGATAAAGGTCTCGTTCAGGAGGTGTCACCATGTATGATTTCATTGGGCAGGCAAATTTCAAATGTTGAGGGTGTTTTAAATGCTGTTGATTTAGATACAGAGCTCGCAGGTTCTGTTATGCTTACAGGTTATGGCGCTGGTGCTGAACCAACTGCTACTGCAGTTTTGAGTGATATCATTACAGTGGCACAAGGAAAATGTCCTTATGTATTTGGATTATCTACTAATGAACTTAGTTTAAACGTTGATACAGGTGAAAAAGAAAACTATCGTTATTACTTTCGTTTAAATGTAATTGATAAATCTGGCGTTTTAGCAGGGGTAACAGAAATATTTAGAAAGTATAGCTTGTCCATTGAGTCTCTAATACAAAGAGGCAGAAATCCAAATGAAGAAGTTCCTGTTATAATTACTACACATGAAACAGATTTCAATACTTTGCAATCTGTTATGGAGGATCTTTCAAAATCCAAAGAACTTTTAAATAAGCCAGTTTGCATGAAAATTATTTGATTTATAATGAATGACCATACAACTTCATTTTTATTTGGCGTTGAACAATCAGTTTCTGGAGCAAGCTGGATTGCTCCCAGAAAAGCAAAAGAGAATTTAAAAGACCTTTTCAAACAAGAATTTGATTTGACGGAAGCAATGTCAGAATTGCTCGTAAATAGAAATTTTAATATTGAAGAATTGTCAAATTTTTTTGATCCTAAAATCAAAAATTTAATGCCTGATCCATTAGTTTTGAAAGATATGGATAAAACAATTAATAGGCTCTTAAAAGCAATTCTAGACAAAGAAACTATTGGTATTTTTGGTGATTATGATGTGGATGGTGCGTGCTCATCTGCTATAATTTACTCATATCTAATTAAGTTGGGCTGTAAAGTTGAGGTTCATATACCTGACAGATTTACTGAAGGCTACGGACCAAATACTCAAGCACTCATGAAGCTTAAAGAGCAAGGGTGTAACTTAATAATTACTGTTGATTGCGGCATAACAGCATTTGGGCCTCTAAAAAAAGCTAATGAGGAAAATATCGATATCATAATAATTGATCATCATATAACAGAGCCAAATTTGCCTGAAGCCTATTCAATTATCAACCCCAACCGTTTCGATGAGGAAAGCAAGCTTGGTTATTTATCAGCAGCAGGTGTTTGCTTTTTAACATTAGTAGCTTTAGATAGGAAATTAAGAGAAAATAATATTAAATCAAATGTTGATTTAAAGCTCTATTTAGACTTGGTCGCTTTAGCTACAATTTGTGATGTTGTGCCTTTAAGATTTTTAAACAGAGCATTTGTTTCTACAGGATTAAAAGTAATGGGCTGGAGGCAAAATCATGGTTTGAAAGCTTTGTTTGATTTGTCAAATTTGCGAGAAATTCCAAATGAACAAAACTTAGGTTACATTATAGGACCTCGTATTAACGCAGCAGGGAGGTTAGGAAATTCTAGTCTAGGCGTCGAGTTACTGTGTTGTAATAGTGAAGTTGAGGCAAGTGTTATAGCAGAAAAGCTAAATCAACTTAATGAAAAAAGAAAAGATATACAAAACAGTGTCTTAGAAAGTGCAATTGATAAATTAAATAAAGAAGATATTTCTAATAAAAACGTTATTGTTTTAGCTGACACTGAATGGCATGAGGGTGTTATTGGAATTGTTGCAGGAAGGATAAAAGATAGATTCCATAAGCCGTCAATTATAATTTCGATAAATAAAGACGGCATAGGAAAAGGATCAAGTCGTTCAGTTTCTGGTTTTGATATTGGTTCAGCTATAATCGCAGCCCAACAAAATGGAATTCTGTTAAGTGGAGGTGGTCATGCAATGGCTGCGGGATTAACAGTTGAACAACAAAAATTAGAAGAGCTAGACAATTTTTTAAATGAAAGGTTTATTAAATCTATAAAACCTTCAGTCAGATTGAAAGACTATAAAATTGAAGCAGATATAAATTTAAGAGCTGCAAATAAAAAACTTGTAGAAGAATTTAGAAAAATTGCACCATTTGGATCTGAAAATTCTGAACCAATTATAGCAATTAGCAAAATTAGAATTAAAAATTTCCGTTCAGTTGGAAAAGAGGGTAAGCATTTTAGTTTTATTGCTTCAGATGAAAGTGGAGATACTCTAAATTGCATAGCATTTAATGTTGCAGGATCTCCATTAGGTGATGCAATTAAAATAGCTAGTAATGGCCCATTATTGCACTTGATTGGTTATTTAAGAGAAAATAGTTTTAATAGTCAGCCTCAACTTACTGTAATTGATTGTTATCTCATCAATTAAATTAAACTTTACTTGATTTAATTGTAACATTTTATTAAATATATTGATATCCTAAGTCCCGTTCGTCTAGAGGTTTAGGACACCGCCCTTTCACGGCGGCAACACGGGTTCGAATCCCGTACGGGATGCCATTTTATTTGATAATTATATATTTTATAAACTTTATTACTTGTGTTCTAAGATTTGTAATCCTATGCCAAATCCAAGATCTAAAACAGAAGCTATATGATTATCACTAGTTATAAAAACATACTCTGATGCTGTAGATGGCACATCAAACTCATCTTCTTCACCAGGAAATACAAATGAATCAACATGCTGCCATAACTGTTTTCCATTTTTATCTACCCTTATTAAAAGGCTCCTCCATGTAGTTCTAGGGTCATTAGAACATTGCTCATATAATTTATGGTTATTTTCAAACATCTCACATTCTTCTATTCCAGTTCCACATGCCATTACTGCTCCACCGTCACTGATTGCAGATATGCCCCAGCATTCATCTAATACCATTTTCTCATTTTTATTTTTAATTTCTGAAAATTTATTTTTCCCACCTACAGGGTTTCCGAATGAAAAATTCCAAATTAATTTGCCATCTAAGGAAACTTTTCCAATTGATCCGTCAATTCCACTGAAATCATCATGTTTGTGACCTGAAATTAAAATTCCATCTTCTCTTCCATTCAAAGAAGAAACATCAATATCAGTAATTTCACCAAAATTTGGATATTTTTTTGACCATATGACTTTTCCACGGCTATCTATTTTTATTATTTTGGCAATACCTTCTTCATTATTTGTTTTAGTCGCTATTGCAAAGGAATTGTCTTCAGTAATTTCCTTAATAGTAATTCCAGATCGCGAATTCTTTAATATAATTTCCCAGGACGGTTTTCTTGGAGGGTTGTCAGAGATTAAACTTGCTTTGTCGAAATACATAACTATAGTTTCACCTGATTGAGGGTTACCGTAAGATTTAAAACCTTCAAAACTCTCTTTATGAGAATTAGTTACTCCTGATAAAATTAGGCCTTGATCACTTGTAATTAAAATTGACTCAAAAGCAGTGCTTTTATTTTTACTCATACTTTCAAAAAATTTTTCCCACTTTAATTTCCCGTCTTGTAAATTTACTTTCGCTAAATAACCGTTAATTACACCACTATTGTTCTCTTTGTATCCAGCAACAAAAACTGAATTAAAAATTGAAGCAGCACCATTTGCTCCATCTCTTTTCCCAGGGGATCCAAATAAATAAACCCAGTCAAATGAGTGTTCTTCATCTGGACTAAGAAAAATTCTATCGTCAGGCAAGTTGTCTGGAAATTTAATAACAAAACCTTCTTCAGTACCTTCACTATCAATGCTTTTACCTGATAAAACAAACCCTTTGTTCGTAACCTCAAAACCGTGAACTGCATGAGGGTCTGATTCTTCTCCGCCGCAACAAAATCCGTCTGTGACAGCGTATAGCTTCGTATGAGGAAGACCCTCACTGAATGCATTAAAACTTAATAATGTAAAAAATAGTATTACTAAACGTTTCATAAATCCCTCTTTAATTAATAAATATTATAATCAATATTTAATCTTGCTTTCCTAAATATTGGGCACCCAGCATTAAAGTAGTGGAAAGAATAATCATTAAGGTAGAAATTGCAGCTATTGTTGGATCAATGTAATCTCTTAAAGCATTGAACATTTGTTTAGTAAGTGTTGAATTGCCACCTCCAGACAAGAAAATTGATATTATAACTTCATCAAATGATGTAAGGAATGCAAATAAAGCAGAGATAATTATAGAAAATTTTATTTGCGGTAATGTTATTGAAAAAAATGCTCTTATTCTTGATGCCCCCAAACTTCTTGCTACCAACTCCTGGTTCAAGTCATACGTTCTTAAAGCTGAGGTCATAATTATCATAACAATTGGAACAGCCAGTACAGTATGAGCCAACACAAGACCAGGAATAGAGTTCACAACTCCTACTTTTCCAAAAACATAAAAAGTACCTATAGCTATTAATATTACTGGAATTATCATTGGCGTCATTAATAAAAAAAATACATACCGTCCTAATTTACTTCCAGAAACAAACAGGCCGTATGCTGCCATTGTGCCTATTGGTGTGGCTAAGAGCATTGTAAAGAAAGCAACTTGCAAAGATGTTATAGTTGCATTAATCCAGCGAGGTGTTTCCCAGTACTCTTCATACCATCTAATTGACCATTTTTCAGGAGGAAATTCTAAATATTGAGAATCTGAAAATGACATAGGAATTACAATTAAAGTTGGGAAAACCAATAAAAACATTATTACTGCTGCAAGAAAATAAAGCCACATTCTCTGGCCATGTGTAATTTGCGTATCCGAAGCCTGTTTACTCAACCAATTCATCTTAATGTTTCCCAAACATTATACTATCGAGTTTTAAAAACCTTGATGCTAAAAGTAAAAATATAAAAGTTGTTACTAATAACACTACTCCTAAAGCACTGGCCGCCCCCCAATTAAATTGATCCTCTAAAATAGCCGTAATTTGCATTGAAACCATTATAACTTTACCACCGCCCAGAACTGCTGGAGTAACGTAAAAGCCCAAGCAGAGGATAAAAACTATAAGCGACCCAGCTGCAACACCGGGCAGAGATAAAGGAACAAATATTTGCCAAAATGCTTGAATTGGTGAAGCGCCTAAATTTGATGCGGCTTGCATTGTTTGTCTATCAATCCTTTGCATAGCTGCATACAAAGGCAGAACCATAAAAGGAAGCATTATATGGATCATTCCGACAAGTGTTCCATTTAAGTTGTGCGCAAGCTTAATAGGAGTCTCCCAAATTCCCATATCAATAGCAAAATTATTTATCATCCCTTTTTTCTGCAGCAACACTAGCCAAGCGTAAGTTCTTACTAGGAGTGAAGTCCAAAAAGGTAGAAGAACAGTTATCATAAAAATACCAACTAATTTTTTTGGAACTTGAGATAAGAAATAAGCAAGTGGGTAACCAAGTAAAATACAAAATATCGTAGTTAAAAAACTAACATTAAATGTTGTTTTAAAAACTCTAAAATATGATTTGTAAACAATCATTTTTTGATAATTTTCAAGAGAAAAATCACCACTTTTCCCAAGGAAAGATAATGAAAAAAGCCAACCAACAGGGATTACAATAATTAGTGTAACTGAAATTAATGCCGGGATTGTAAGCGCTGTTAGCAACAATTGCTCTTTTCTCTCAGCTGATTTCAAAAGTTTTTCATTCATTATATTTTTAATTCTAATTATTAATGTGGAATAATAATTACATCTTTTCGGTTCATACAAAGTTGTATTTTGTTTCCAGTTTTTAAATTATTAAAATCATCACTGGATTTAGTACTTAACCTAACAGATAAGAAATTTCCCTCCATTAGTTTTACTAATGCTAGGGCTGTTTCTCCTTGAAAAACCAATTCAGAAATTTCCCCTGAAAAGTGAATATTCGAAGAGTTTTTCCTGTAACTTTTATTTACAATTGATAATCTCTCGGGCCTTATAACCATCGCCCACTCTTTATTTTTATTTAATTTTTTATTCGTTATAATTTTTTCGGATGAAAAATATAGATCATCACCTTTTCTATTAAGTTGGAGAAAAGAGGACTCCCCAATAAAATCAGCTACAAAACTGGAATTTGGTGAGTTGTAAATTTCTTTTGGTGTTCCTAATTGTTCAATTTTACCTTCATTAATTACAGCAATTCGATCAGACATTGTCAAAGCCTCTCTCTGGTCATGAGTAACATAAACAGTTGTAACTCCTAACTTCCTGTGTAGTTGCTTTAACTCAATTTGCATTTGCTCTCTTAGTTTTTTATCTAATGCGGAGAGCGGTTCATCCATTAACAATATCCTTGGACCAAATACAAATGCTCTTGCAAGTGCAACTCTTTGTCTCTGGCCACCGGAAAGTTGATCAATTTTCCTATTTGCGTAATCTGACAGTTGGACAGTTTTCAAAGCGTCATGAACTTTTTCTTTGATTTGATCATTTGGTGCTTTTCGAAGTTTGAGAGGAAAACCAATATTTTCAAATACTGACATATGTGGAAAAAGAGCATAGTTTTGAAAGACCATACCGACTTCTCTCTTATGCGGTGGCGTCAATATCATTTCTTGATTGGCAAATTTAATACTCCCTGAGTCGGGGCGATTGAAACCTGCTATTGCCATAAGTAAGGTCGTTTTTCCTGATCCTGAAGGGCCTAACAAAGTTAAAAATTCACCTGCTTTAATATCTAGGCTGACAGTATCGAGAGCATAAATCTTACCATATCTCTTGGTAAGATCTTTAATTGATATCTCTAAAGAGGTAATATTTTGTTTCATTTTGTTTATAGTATTTTGCTGACATTATTTTTTAAATAACGTCAGCAAAGGTTTTTGAAAATTATTCGCTTAGAAATTCCATATACTTTTCTAAAGCTACTTCCCTGTTATTTGCATACCAGTCAAGACTTACTGCTAACATTTTTGAGAAGTTTTTTGGGTGAGATGGTAACGCCTCAATTAACTCTTTTGGAGCAGTTGTAATCTCATAAGCCTCTTTGTTAGTTGGCCCATAAGTAATATGGAATGGAAGATTGGCTTGGTATTTTGCTTTTGAAACTTCACCAAGAAATTTCATTGCAAGATCTTTATTCGGTGCTCCTTTCGGTATTGCAAAGCAATCATAATCCCTCAAAGCTTGATTAAAAGTATATCCAACTTTAGCTCCATCCTTTTTTGCATTATCAAAACGACCGTTCCATCCTGTTATGAAATCAACTTCTTCATCTTTCATAAGTTGAGCTTGCATAGCTCCTGATTTCCAATAAACTGAAATATGAGGCTTTAATTCTCTAATTTTATCGATTGCTTTATCGATGCCACCTTCAGATGAAAGAAAATCGTATACTTCTTCAGGAGGAATTCCCATAGCCATTACAGCTGGCTCTAAAACTCCATCAACATTATTTAATCTTAGTGATCTTGTGCCAGGATACTTTTCCACATCCCAGAAGTCAGCCCACGAGTTAGGTGCACCTGGAGTGCCTGGTTCACCATATTTTTCAGTATTCCATGCACCCACGGTTGCGAACACATCTGAACCTATACAATAATCTGTATATGTATTATCTAAAAAGTTTGATACATCTACTACATTGAAATCAATTTTTTCAAGGGCACCATTTTTAGCAGCATTTGCTGCTCCACCAGAACCAGTTACAACTAAATCCCAAATAACAGCCCCAGACTCAACTTGAAGCATAACTTTAGACATACTTGCACCAGATTCTCTATTTATTGCAATTCCAGAATCTCTTGAAGCATCTGTAAATAAAGCTGCATCCTGAGCTTTACCGTATGATCCACCCCATGAAACTACTGTAACTGCATCAGCAAATGCAGATCCAGCTAATAAAGTTGAACATGCTGTTGCATAAAAAAATTTTTTAAAGCTAAAAATCATATGAACATCCTCCATTGATATGTTTTGATATTAATAAGACTATAATAACATTTCACTAATGATTAAAATTTTGCAATAGTTAGTTATAAATAAATATATCATTTATATAAACTTCAAGAGATTTCGAAAAAATTAAGGAAACAAAAATGAAATTACTAGTAACAGTTAATATATCTAAAGGATTTGAAACTTGGACCAAAATGAGTAAAACTCTTGCTCCTGAAGCTGAGAAAAATGGAATGAAAATGATATGGGCTGGAACTAACCCGGATGAAACACAGGTTTATACTGTAATTGAGGTTCAAGATCCAATCCAAATGAAAACATTTGGTGAGAGAGAGGATATTGCAAAGGCCAGAGAGGAGGCTGGTGCTGATGTTGCCAGTACAAAGATAATTTCACCTATTGGTAAAGATTATATGCCTTCTTAAAATTTAATGTTTAAAAAACTAAATAATTCACTATTTTTTTCATTTACTCTAATTTTTATCCTATTTTTAATTTGCTCAACTTCATCAAAAGCAAGTTGTGTTTTTAACTGTTCTAAAGATGATGAAAGTTCATCTGAATTTTCATCTAATGAAAAAGGGAAAAGATACTTTGAAGATCAGCCTGATTTAAATGATGATTATCAAATTCATTTTATTTATATGCTTGATAAAGATGGAAAAGATAATGAATGGGATATTAACGAGAAAATGCAAAAAGAGCTTGAGGAACTTAATGAAGAAATGTTTCGTCTTACAGGAAATAAACAAAAGTATAAGTTTGATTACAGAACAGATGGCAAGTTAGACATTACATTTATTAGATTAGATAGAAAAGGCTCTTCACAGGGTTGGAATAATAGTTACGCGGATTACTTTATCCAGAAACTAGGATTTAATAACCCAAAAAAATTATATTATGTTTGGGCTGATGTGGTTCACTCAAATGGTGGTCAAATGGGAGTCCATTCAGGATACACATTCTTAAAAAGTCGTCATAATGATGGAAAAAAACGGCGTATCCAAATTACTATGCATGAACTACTTCACGGTCAAGGGTTTGCCTGGAAATGCACAGATGGAAATCAAAATGGTCATGTTTTTGGGCCGAGTATATTAAGTATACAAAATAATGCTAATCTTTTAGGGAATATGATTTATAATCATAACAATACAGGATGCCCTGATCTTAAAGATTCGGTCTATTTAACACCTACATCAGATGAGCCTTATGACCCTTTGCCGATGGTATGCCATTTAGCTGAAAGATCTGGTCGAGCTCATGGTGGATCTTATGGATTTGGGAAATTATGGCCATCGAAATATAATCACAAGAAATTTGAAAACATTGATAAAGGTTCTTATTGGTGTACCTATAAACTTTCAGAATTTGCCAATGAAAATTACTTTAGAGGTTGGAGTAAGTGAAACTATTTTTCAAGTATGGCTTCAGTTAAAACAGGAATTGATGTAAAACAAAACCTTCCATTTTCCTCTGCTTTTTTAATTTGCCTTTGCCATTCTGAAACTTTTTCTTGATCGACCCCTTTTCCCAGAGCAAAATTTGCTATAAGTGTTTCAGCATATTTTGCAAAAGAGTTTTCATCTCGTTTTGTAAAAACATAGGCTAATTCAGTTGTCTTGATATCTTTGAAACCTAAATTTTTTAACCTGCCATTTAGAAAGGTTGGCACCATTTGATGTGAGCAGTGTTCTTTGAAAACATCATGCATCAAATCATTAAGTTTTTTTTCAGGACCGTGAAATCGATAGTAATCCCAAAGAGTAGATATATTTAAAAACTTTGATCTTGGTTTCAAGAGTCTTTTGATTTCTATTAAAGCCTTATCAATATCATTAATGTATTCAAAAGTTTGGATAGAAGCTGCAGCGTTAATACTGTCGCTCTCTAAATCAATATTATCTGCTAAACAGCAAATAAATAAAGTATTTTCAAGACCCGAACAAAGTTCTTTAGCAGAAGAAATCTGGGAACTACTTGGATCAACTCCAATTGCTTTACCCTTTCTTCCGACGCTTTTTGCAATATCTTCAATAAGTTGTCCACCTCCACAACCTACATCCAAGACGATATCACCAATGTTAATATTAAGTGCCTTTATCATAGCTTGTCGTCTGGAAACACCCACATAACTTGAAGACATCTTTCTTTGAAGAATACTATTATCGTTTTCAAACTTCATTGATATAAATAACTTTATTTTGAATAATTAAATATTTTTATATAATAAAATTTAACATGAGCAGATATCAAGATTTAATTTTTAGAGCTAGAAATGGCGAAACTATTCTTTTGGATGGAGCTACAGGAACAGAGTGTGAAAGAAGGGGAGTTCCCCAACTTAAGCACGCTTGGAATGGCGGTGCGGCCTTGTCTCATCCTGAAATTCTTTTAGATGTCCACAAAGACTATATTCGCTCAGGTTCAGAAATTATTATTACTAATACTTTTGCAAATGCGAAGCATGCATTAGAGGATGCAGGTCAATTAGAAAACTTTGAGAAGTATAATATTGAGGGTGTAAGGCTTGCAATTGAGGCAAGAAAACAACTTTCCAAAAATGTTTTAGTTGCAGGTGGCGTGTCTTATTGGACTTGGACAGGCCGTAAACCATCTTCCAAAGAATTAAGTTCTTCAATTGAAACTCAGGCAAATATTATGAAAAATATGGGCGTTGATTTTCTTGTTCTAGAAATGATGGTTGATATGGAACAAATGATTACAACTTTGGATGCAGTAAAAAAGACTAAATTGCCTATTTGGGTAGGATTAACATGTTCTATAGATTACAAGGGAGGTATTTATTTAGGTGAAAGTGTAGAAGCAGCTATTGAGAATGGTGAAAGTCTAGAGAAAGCAGTAATGTATTTAAATGAAATAAATGTTGATGCAATATGTATTATGCATACTAGAATTAAAGATACATTAAATTGTCTCAAAGAGTTAAAAAAAGTATGGGACGGGCTTATTGGAGTGTACCCAAATTCTAGCTCTTATAATAACTCGAAAAATCTTGAGTCTACTGAATGGGCTTTTAAACAAGTCATGCAAAAAGAAAAATTCATAGATTATGCTAAAACCTGGACTGACTTTGGTGTAGATTTTATTGGCGGTTGCTGCGGTATAAATGTTGATCATATTAAAGAATTAAAAAAGTTAATAAAATAAATTAAAACAATTATTTATACAATATATTTAAAGTAAATAATAAAATATTTTAAATGATAAATTAATATAATTAATTGAAAACTTTAAAATAAACATCCTGTATCTTGCAATTTTCTCCATTGATAGGAGTTAAATCTTGAGGACATGAAGACATAACAGCAATGCTTTCCATGTGAGATTTTAATTTTATTATATCTTTAGGTTTAGCTCTTGGTGGCAACCATTCAATTCTTCCATTTTGGTCAATAGGAATATTCATCCATATATTAAAAGGAGACGGAATAGCTGGTGCTTTTTTTCCAATGGCTATAAGTGCCATTCTAAGATTGTCAACACAGTTATCATGGTAATCTTTGCAGCCTAATTCTTGGTAGCGGTGGTGGTCGCAAGACGCAATTATTGTATCATGAAATCCTTCAGACGTATCTTCAATTATTGTAAACATTTTCTTTCTAGTATTTGATACCAGGCTATCACCTATTTTCGGCAAAACGGATCCAAGAGACGTATGTACATGCTCCATAGAAAGATGCTCGTGTAAATTATGTGAGTTAAATGCCCAAAAATCACAAACTTGAGTACCAAATCTATTTTCAATTTGGATTGTTTGATTTTTTTCTAATTTTACTGCGATCCCGCACCTAGCTGGAACTTTATAAAAATGATCTAAACTTGGTTTTCCATCATTTGAAATACCTATTTTTAGAGTATCATTTGTGCCATCAGGCTTTCCTGGATCAAACATATGTATAAGTAATGCTAAACAGAAATTTTAAGTCAATAAAAATTTATTTAGATATGAGGGTTTCTTGCTTTATATTTTTCCAGTAATTTTTCATTATGGTGACTTGCGTTTGGCATGTTTGCACTTATAAAAAAAGGGAAAAACTCTTCTTCTTTACATAATTCAGCCACATGAGCAATTATTGAGTTTAATATAAAAGCTCCGCTTATGGTTGAAAATGGAGAAACCTTTTGGGTATCTGATATACTCAACAAAGTATCTCCTGGCGGGCCGTGATTGTTAATATATATATTTACAACTTCATCGAGCCTTTTGTTGAATTTAGATTTTGGTGCGAGCTTAGCATAATCTAAAGATGAAACTCCAATAGTTTTACACTTAACTTCTTTTGCGTATAGAGCAGCTTCTAGAGGAGCTTGATTTACTCCACTGTTGGTAAATATCATTAAAGTATCTTTTTCTTTTAATTTATAATTTTGTAATACTCTTGTTGCAATACCCTCCGTTCTCTCAATTTCGCCACTTAAAAGCGAACCCTCGTGAAGCATTAATCCTGAAAAAAGAATTGGACAAATAGGAGCAAAACCTCCAGCTCGAAAGTGTCCTTCCTCTGCAAGCATGTGAGAGTGACCAGTTCCAAAAATATATATCATTCCATCATTTTTATATGTTTTGTAAAATTGATAGGCAGCTTCTAAGATAGAAGTGTTCTCATTTTGGGATATTTGATTTATTCTTTTTGTAACTTCTTTTTGAAATTGTTGAATATTTTTCATAATCGATTTGAATTAAAAATAAATTTACTATTTGTAAACGCGTTAAATTTGTGCATTAGTTTAATCTACTATAAATATAATTAATATAAATAAATTGGGAGAATTTATGAAAAAACTTTTATCTATTACAATTTTTTTCTCATTTTTATTGTCATTGAGTTCTGCTTTTGCAGGAACTGTGATAATTGAATCATGGAGGAATGATGATGCAGACGCATGGAATGAAAAAATTATTCCAGCATTTAATGCTAAGTATCCAAATATAGAAGTAGTTTTTCAAACAACTATACCTAACCAGTATGCAGCTAGCGTAAGTGCAAAACTTGAAGGAGGGAATGCTGGTGATCTAATTACTTGTATTCCTTTTGATCAGTCATTGAAATTGTTCAACAGAGGATGGTTAGCCTCATTAAATGGTCTTAATGGATTAGATAATTACCCGCAGGTTGCTAAAGATGCATGGAGTACTGATGACCAAAGTGATATTTTCTGTGTGCCAATGGCATCAGTTTCGCATGGATTTATGTATAATAAAGAAATTTTTAAAGAGTTGGGACTTTCGATTCCAAAAACAGAAAGTGAGTTCTTTGGAGTTTTAGACAAAATTAAAGCTGACGGTAATTACACGCCACTTGCTATTGGTACTGCAGATACATGGGCCATTGCTACTATGGGTTTTCAAAATGTTGGACCAAACTTTTGGCAAGGTGAGAAGGGGCGTAAGGGAATTATTTCTGGTGATGAAAAGTTCACTGACTCTCATTACATTGAGCTTTTAAAATCACTTGCCAAATGGGGAGACTACATGGCTCCTGGTTATCAAGCGCAAACTTATCCTGATAGTCAAAATTTATTTACATTAGGTGATGCGGCTATTTATCCAACAGGTTCATGGGAGATTTTTACTTTTTCTCAAAATGCAGACTTTGAGTTTAGCGCATTTCCTCCATACAAGCCAGATGGTCAGGCAAAATGCTTTGTAGATGATCATACTGATATTGGAATTGGTATGAATGCGGCCTCAAAAAATCCTGAGGAATCCAAAATTTTTCTAGAGTGGCTTACATCTGCTGAATTTGCTGAAATTTTTGCAAATGAAGTGCCAGGCTTTTTTCCTTTGCACACACATTCAATTAATGTGAATGACCCAGTTGCAAAAGAGTTTATTAGCTGGAAAGATGACTGCGATACAACAATTAGAAACAGTGTTCATATTGTGGGTCGTGGTGAGCCAAACTTGGAATCAGTTCTATGGGAAGTTGTTTCAGGTGTTGTAAACGGAACAATGTCACCTGAAGATGCAGGTGCAAAAGCAGAAGCAAGTCTTGCTAACTGGTATGCTCCACATCAATAAAATTTAAATGTAATGCGGTAAAATATTTTGCCGCATTACTTATTTTGATAAAATGAAGAAACGTTTTCCATTACATATTTTAGTGTTCTTATTTCCTGCGTGTTTTATTTACACGCTCTTTATGATTTTCCCCCTTTTTGATACAATTAGAATAAGTCTTTTTACTCAAAATTTAATGGGTGAAAATATGGATAACTCATCGAATATAAGAGCTTTTATAGGCTTTAGAAATTATTATGATTTATTCACAAATGAGAATTGGTCCTGGCATTTTTGGAATGCATTAAAAAATAATACCTACTTTTTTCTATTACATGTTTCAATTCAAACACCAATAGGACTTCTTATAGCTGCCTTTTTATCATCAAAAGATTTAAGGTTTAAACACACTTACAGGACATTAATATTTTTACCCGCGATGATGTCTATTGTGATTGTTGGGTACTTGTTTAATTTAATTCTTTCTAATCTTTGGGGTATTCCACAGACTATTTTAGGAGTTGTTGGTCTTGAGCATTTATATCAACCTTGGCTTGGTTTAAAAGGTCCGGCTTTAATTACAATTTCTTTAATATCTATTTGGCAATTTGTAGGAATACCAATGATGCTTTTTTATGCGGCGCTGTTAAATATACCTGACGAGATACTTGACGCTGCTAAAATAGATGGTTCTGGGCCAATGACTACTTTCTGGTTTGTAAAATTTCCTTTGATACTTCCGACTGTTGGCTTAATGGTTATTTTAACTTACGTTGGAAACTACAATGCTTTTGATTTAATTTTTGCTATGAAAAGCTTGTATGCAGGTCCAGAGTACTCAACAGATTTAATGGGCACCTTTTTCTATAGAACATTTTTTGGTTTTCAAATGCAATTAGGCAATCCTACTATGGGAGCAACTGTCGCATCAACTACTTTTGGAATAATACTTTTAGGCGTTTTAATATATTTATTTGCCTTTCAACAACGCGTAACCAGGTATCAATACTAATGAATAACGTCAAAGATAAATACAATCATCTGATAATGCATGTTGTATTATTATCTTATACTCTTATTTGTATTTTTCCTGTTTATCTTTTGGTTAATAATTCATTTAAGAAAAGGAGAGCTATCTTTAAGGAGCCTCTTTCTTTGCCAACGGAAGAAACTTTTAGTCTTGTTGGATTTACAAAAATGTTTTCAAGAGTAGATTTTTCAATATATTTTTACAATTCTACTTTTGTTACATTAACAACATTATTTCTTGTGTTGTTATTTGGCGCCATGGCTGCATGGGCTTTATCAGAATATAAATTCAAGGGAAATACCATGCTCGGACTGTATTTGGCATTTGGTATAATGCTTCCTATTAAATTAGGAACAGTTAGTATTCTCCAACTATTGAATTCAATGAACCTTGTTAATACTCTCACGGGTCTAGTAATTGTTTATACAGCTCAAAGTTTGCCATTAGCAATATGGATATTAACTGAATTTATGAAACAAGTTAACCAAGAGTTAAAAGAAGCAGCGCGATGCGATGGAGTGAATGAGTATCAGTTGTTTTTTTATATAATCCTTCCATTAATGAGACCGCCGTTGGCAACTGTAGCAGTATTTACTATGGTTCCTGTTTGGAATGACTTATGGTGGCCTTTAGTTTTAGCTCCTTCTGGTGGTAAACAGACTGTAATTTTAGGGATGCAACAATATATTGGTCAATATGTAACAAATTGGAATGCAGTCTTTGCGTCTTTATCAACAGCATTAATACCAATACTTATTTTTTATATGATTTTTTCTCGTCAATTAATTAGAAGTATTACCTCAGGTGCTGTCAAATAATTATTAAGAATACTATTTTCTTATGGGTATTATTAAAGATTTAAAATCAAAGCTTATTGTATCCTGCCAGCCTGTTGTTGGTGGTGCTCTAGATAATGAAAATTCAATATTAAATATTGCTGAAGCTGCTGTAGATGGTGGTGCTGCAGGTCTAAGGATTAATGATAAAAAAAATGTATACAATATAAAAAAAAGATTAAAAGTGCCTATTATAGGTATTAAAAAGAGAGAATTAAAAGGCAGTAACATAATAATAACCCCGCTAGAAGAAGATGTAATAGGTCTTGCAGAAAGTGGTTCAGATATCATTGCCTTCGACGCGACCAATAGAAACAGACCAATTGAAATATCCACTTTAATTGATCTTATACACAAAAAAAATTGTTTAGCTATGGCAGATTGTTCAAATTATGATGAAGCAGTAAATGCCTCTTTTTTAGGCGCTGATATAGTAGCGTCTACTCTATCAGGTTACGTATCAAAAAAGGTTCCAAAATTTCCAGATTATCGAATGATTTCTCAATTTTATAATAGTAAAATCAAAACGCCAATAATTGCAGAGGGACGTATAAATACTCCTGATCAGGCAAAAAAGGCAATTAATAAAGGCGCTCACGCGGTAGTTGTTGGCACTGCAATTAATAGAATAGAGATTATTACAAGTTGGTTTGTTAAAGGGGTACAAAGAAGTGGATAAAAATATTTTTGTTGCAGTAGATATAGGTGGCACTAAGATTTCAATTGCTTTATTTAAAAATTCTAAAATATTCAAAAAAATAAGATTAGAAACTAACCCTAAAGAACAACCAACTAAAGATAAACCTCATTTAATAGCAGATAATATTATTAATAGTTTGATAAATTATAAAGAAAAAATAACTGAAATTGGGATTGCAACAACAGGAGTCATTCATAAGGGTTATTGGTCAGTTTTAAATAAGAAAATTTTAGGGGAGTTTTCTGAATTTCCTCTAACTAAATATTTTAATAAAGTATTTGATGTCCCTGTATTTGCATTTAGTGATACAGAAGCTGCCGCCTTAGGTGAATTTAAGTTTGGAGCTGGAAAAGAATTAAAAGATTTTTATTATATTACTGTTTCTACAGGTGTTGGTGGTAGTATGGTTCTTGATAAAAAATTATATAGTAAATCGCCTAACCTAGCAGGTGCTTTTGGACATATGGTAGTAGTCAGTGATGGAAATTTATGTGGTTGTGGCAGAAAAGGTTGCATTGAAGCTTATTCATCAGGTACAGCTCTTAAAAAAATAATAAATAATTCTGAGTTTGAGAGCCTGACAGTTAAAGATGTTTTGATGAATAAATTAGATAATCCTTGGGTAACAGAATTAATTCAAAAATCATGTAAATACTTGGTTGAAGGAATAGTCAACGTTAATTTATTACTTGGAATTAATGACTTTATTATTGGGGGTAGTATAGGACTAAACAACAGATTTTTTGAAGAAATTCAAAAGCAAACAAGTTTAATTTCAAGCCAAGTCATTAAATTTAAAAAAGCTCAACTTAAAAATGATGCTGAACTTTTTGGATGCTTTGCAAAATCAGCTTATTTTGATTTTAATGATAAATATGAATAAAAATATGAATAAAATTTCAGGAAAAATTGTTGCAAATGAAAAAATTTTTCCAGGTGCATTACATTTTACTGATAAAATCATAGATATTTTAGAAAGTGATGATATTCAAAGCTCACATTTAATTATACCTGGATTTATTGACTTGCATTGTCATGGAGGAAATGGGTTTGATACGATGGATGGTCTCGATGCAATAATAGGCCTATCTGAATTTCATCTAAAATATGGAACTACAACTCTTTATCCTACTACCGTAACAGCTCCACTCACTGTCACTAAGAACGCTCTAAAAGGCTTAAATTCATATATTCATTCAAATAAACAAAAAACTAATATTGCAGGCATACACCTTGAGGGACCATTCATTAACCCTTACAAGCTAGGAGCTCAGCCACCATTTTCTCAAATACCTAATTCTCAATTCATTGAAGCTCTTTGCGATGAGGCGCCATTAAAGATTATGACTATGGCGCCAGAAGTGAATAATGGTTTCGAATTTATTGACTATTTAATCAAAAAAAATATCAAGCCCCAGTTGGGTCATACGCTTGCTGAATTTAGTTTGTGTAATTCCTCAATCAAAAAAGGTGTAAAAAGTTTTACGCATCTTTACAACGCTATGTCTGGTTTTGATCACAGGAAACCTGGAGCTGTAGCTGCTGCTTTAGGTAATCTTGATTATTCAGAAGTTATTTGCGATTTGATACATGTGGATAGTGAAATGATTAAAATAGCAAAAAAAAATATTAAAAACCTTTATGCAATTACTGACTGTATTTCTGCTGCCGGAATGAAGGACGGAAAGTATAAAATTGGAAGCAACGAAGTATTTAAAAAAGGTAATGTTGTTAAATTAGATAATGATACATTAGGAGGAAGTGTATTAACAATGCATCAAGCTTTTAAAAATTTGATTGAAATTGGCTTTTCAATTATTGATGCAGTAAAAATGACTTCAACTAATGCAGCTGATTACATAGAACGAAAAGATATCGGAAGTTTATCCTTTGGTTGTAACGCAAATATAGTTGTTCTTGATGATAAATTTGATTTATTGCAAGTTTTTTTAAATGGAGAAACTGTATATGAAAAATAGTAAAGTTCTTCAAGAGGCTCTTGAAGTATCAGATGCAATAGAAAACTTTAATACTAATGACAAGAATGAATATAATAAGGTAGGTAATTTAATAAATAAAAAAAAAATTAAGCATTTAGTTACTGTGGCAAGAGGGTCTTCTGATAGTGCAGCATTATTTGCATCATATGCATTTGCTAAAACACTTGGCATATCAACATACAGCCTTCCTCCATCGGTAATCACACTAGAGAAATCTAAATTTGACTTTTCCAGTACTCTTGTTTTGATTATTTCTCAGTCTGGATTAAGTGACGATCTAATAATTTGCTCTGAGCAGTGTAAGAAAATGGGAGCAAAAATTTTGCTTCTTTCAAACAATCCTTCAAGTCCAATTATAAAAAATACTGATTTCTTTTTTGATATGAATACTTCAAAAGAAATAAGTGTTGCTGCAACGAAGACCTATATACTTTCTTTAGTAAATATCATTAAATTAGTTGCGATTACAGCAAATCAACAAGAAATTTTGCAACAATTAAATTATTTACCTGAAAACATTGAAAAAGACAAAATTAATGATTGGGATTACAAAATAATCGATAAATCAATTTCTAAGGGTTTTATTATTAGTAGAGGAATGGGCTTTGCACTTTCAACTGAGATTTCTCTGAAGTTTAAAGAGTTGTGTCTTGAATTAATCGAGCCTTTTAGTAGCGCTGAAGTAATGCATGGACCGAAAACTTTAATTGATCAGTCTTTAAAAATTGTAACACTATCCTTGTCTGATGCATCTGGTATTGCTGTGAATAATGAAATAGAAGAACTCCAAAAATATTCACAAAATATTTACTGTATAAATTCTTCCAATGACAAGAATACAGATTTTAGATTTTTATCTGCAAAAATACCAGAAATAGATTCAATCTTAATAATGTCAAAATTTTATCCAATGATAATAAAATATGCTTTTTATAAAGGGATCGACGCTGATTTTCCTAGATATTTATCAAAAGTTACAAAAACAATATAATTCCTTATATTAATTCATCTACACTTTGACTCCATTGAGGATCTGTATGTTTTTCCCAATACAGGTTTTTTAATAGTGAGGTGATTTTGCCAATTTTTCCGTTATTGATTTTTTTCCCATTAATTTTTGTAATTGGAATAATCCCTCCAGCAGTTGAAGTAGCAAATGCTTCATCTGAATTAATAAACTCTTCAGATCCAATTGATTTTTCCTGAACGGGAATATCTAATTCTGATGCTAATCTAATTGCAGTTTGTCTTGTAATGCCCTCTAATACTCCAATTTTAGGTGTCTTTAGCCCATTTTCATCTAAAGAAAAAATATTAAAACCAGGCCCCTCAAGAACATTATTTTTTTCATCAACTAAAACAGCAGTATAATGACCTCTATCGTAAGCTTCAAACATTCCATTCACGAGATCAAGCCAATGATAATTTTTTACTCTAGGATCTACTGATTCTGGAGAAATTCTTTTTATTTTACTTATTGCTAGATCAATGCCAGTATCAAATTTTTTTGGGTCAAGAATCCATCCAAATGGAATTGCAAATGCTAAAAATCTAGGCTGTGATTTTCTTGGGTCTCTATCAAAAGTAGGAGACATTCCTCTTGTTTGAATCATCTCAACATAGGAATTATTAAAATTGGCCCTTCTGACGCATCCTGCAAGAATTTTTTTTAGCTCTTTTCTATTAAGTGAGCAGGGCATTCTTAGTTTTTCAGTTGAGGCAAAAAATCTACTAATATGTTCGTCTAATTGGAAAAATCTATTGTTCCACACATGAACTACATCATAAGTAGCATCTGACCTTAAAAAACCCCAATCTAAAACAGGTATTTTTGCTTCAGAAATGTCCATATAATTACCGCCCATCCATGCAGCACCTTGAGGAAATTTATCAATAATATTATTCATTTTTTAATACTGAGGTATTCAATTTTTAAATATCTTTTATCTAATCTAAATGATAATTATTTTATAGTGAATTTAAAAATAGTTTTTTAAAAATTAAGGAGAGGCTAATGGATCCAAATCAAAGACAAACACTTCAAATTAATACTTTCTACTATATGATGATAGTTCTTTCTATCTTATCAGTTACACATATTACAATGACAATGACAATTATATTTGGCGATTTAGCTGGTAAAGAGCTTGTTGTTGCAGGAACAATAGTTGCTATTACATTAATTGGCTCTTTTGGTTTAGTAAGACTTACAAAGAACTTTAAACTATTGCTTTTAGAGATGGACGATAAATTAGCAAAAACAAACTTTGGTAAGGAAACTAAAGATATTCCTGTTGATAGGTTGGGATTGGTTTTTGCTGCATTATTTCTAATTAATGCTGTTATTCAATTAACAAATATTTACGGGTAAAATAAACAAGTGATCACAAAAAGTGATCACTTGTATTAAAAACTCTAATTTTGGTCGTCTAACTCTTCGACGAATTTATTGTAATCCATTTTATTCACTAAAACATTAGTTATTATTTGAATAAAATAACCATAAAAAGGTGTTAAAAGCGCTACAGCTAATGCAGGTCCAATATTATCTAAAGAAATTATAATATTGCTTGCTGACATAATTATGATGCCAATAAACAAACCCAACCATCCAAATCTTACAGCTCCTATTCCAAAATTTTCAATTCTGTCTGTAATTTCGCCCCCAGAAGCAATGGAATATAAAAATGCGCCAATTATAACAATCCCAAACGCGGGTGCATCAAAAAATACACCAAAATTGGATACTGATAATATAGTTCCAATTACCAATCCGATAATACAAAATATTCCAATAAATAAACTAAACATATACCAACCTTTACAAATTAAATTTAATTAAATCTAATATACAAATTTAATTATAAAATAAATCAATATATACTAGGCAGGATAAAATTAAACGAACTGTGTTATTTTAATTGAAAAAAATTATTGAAACTCCACCAATTTGGTTTATAGCTTTGACTTTAATTTTAGGGGCTGCTTGTTTGGGAGTGAGTCCATTATTTGTAAGAATTAGCGAAGTAGACCCTGCCTCATCAGCTTTTTGGCGATCTTTTTTAGCCCTTCCATTTATACTGATTTTAATCAAAAGTATTAATATCAAGACAGAATTAAAGAGTGATAAACTAAATTATTTCTATCTTGCACTACCAGGAATATTTTTAGGTATTGATCACGCTGCATGGCATCATGGGATAATGTTAACATCGATAGCAAACTCGACTTTATTTGCTTCTATGGCACCAGTATTTGTTGTTATTTATAGTTACATTTTATTCTCCACAAAAATAACAAAAAAATTCTTTGTGGGTTTGATAGCTTCAGTTATTGGTGCTGTTTTATTGCTTTATAATTCTCTAGAATTTAGCATTCAAAATTTGTTTGGTGACTTTTGGTCAATTTTGGCTGGAGCTTTTTACGCTGCATATTTATTATCAACTGGCATTTTAAGAGATAAAAATTTAAATATTTATATTATATTTTTTGTTGGTACTTTTTTTAGTGCAGTAACTTTGCTTGTAATAGTTTTATTTGCAAATGAAACTTTTTTACCAAATTCTTTTTCAGGTTGGTTAGTAGTATTCTGCTTGGCTTTTATAAGTCAATTTATTGGAATTGGGTTAATTACTTGGGCTTTGGGGAAGGTAAAAACAGGGCTTGCTTCCCTCACTTTAATGAGTGAACCTGTTACAGCCGCTTTTCTTGCTTGGCTTATATTAGGTGAATATTTATCTGCATTACAATTCTTTGGAGGGATTATTATTTTATTTGGGATAATATACGCTCAAAGTTCTTCAGAATTAAAGCAATAATTAATCTGCTAGTTCTGCAGCTCTAATTAATGCCTTTGCTTTATTGCGTGTTTCTAATTCCTCACCATGATTAGTACTGTCATGAACTATGCCACCACCTGCCTGGACGTATAATTTACCATCTTTTATTATACCAGTTCTCAGTGCTATACACGTATCTAAATCTCCTGAAGCACTAAAGTATCCAACTGCGCCTGAATATAATCCTCTTTTTTCGCTTTCTAATTCTTCGATAATTTGCATTGCTCTTATTTTAGGAGCCCCGCTTACAGTTCCTGCTGGGAAACCTGCTATTAAAGCATCTAAACTATCCATCCCATCTCTTAATTCACCTTTAACTTCAGATTCTATGTGCATGACATGTGAATACATTTCAACACTAAAGCTTTCCGTAACTTCCACACTTCCTGGCTTTGAAACGCGCCCGACATCATTTCTTCCTAAGTCCAGTAGCATTAAATGCTCCGCTCTTTCTTTTGGGTCATTAAGTAATTCTTCTTTAAGAGATAAGTCTTCAGCTTTATTTGCCCCCCTTGGCCTTGTGCCAGCTATTGGCCTAATCGTACATTCATTGTTTCGCAAGCGAACAAGAATTTCTGGAGAGGAGCCAACAACAAAAAAATCTTTGAAATTAAAATGAAATAGAAAAGGCGAGGGGTTTAATCTTCGTAAAGACCTATAAAATGAAATTGATGATTTTTTGAAAGGAATTTCAAATCTTTGTGACAAAACAACCTGATATATATCACCTGATTTAATATATTCTTTAGCCCTCTCTACAGAATTATAAAAATCTAATCTTTCTAAATTGCTAGGCGCATTATTATCAAGCATTGTGTCTTTTTGAACTGGAAGATTTCTATGTTCAAGACCAACATTAAGCTCATTAACAGCATTTGATAAAATATTTTTTCCATTCTCCCAAGCATCTAGTGCAGAAATATCTTTTTTAGCTCTAACTGGTGTTATTAAAATAAATTCATCTTTTAATCTATCAAAAATACAAATTAAAGAAGGTCTCATTAATATTGTTTCAGGAAGATTTAAAGGATCATTATTTTTAATTTTTATATTTTCAAAGTATGAGACCATATCATAGCCTATGTAACCAAATAAACCAGCTGACAAAGGAGGCAAATGTTCTGGAATATCAATTCTTGATTGCTTAATTAACTTTTTTAGAGATTTAATAGGGTCTTCATTATTTTTTTCAAAAACAAAGTTTCCATTTTGAGGCTTGGCTGTTTCAGAAGTTCCATTTTTACACTTCCATATAAGATCAGGTGCAATTCCAATTGCTGAATACCTGCCCCTATTTTCACCGCCCTCAACAGATTCCAATAAAAAATTGTAATCTTTATTTTTTGTCAACTTTATAAGTGCTGAAACAGGTGTTTCGAGATCTGCAACTATGAATTCCCAAAGTAATTGAGGTTTGCCAGAATTGTAGTTTTCTATAAAAGTTTTAGAAGGCTTATTCATTTATGGTGAGTTAAGACCTAATGCTTGCAATATTAAACTTTTATTAACCTCTAATTCATGCTTTTCAGATAACTCTGAAACAAGTGCACTGTTGATATCACTTTTTAATGATTGGTTAAATGGATTTAATAGTAATTTTTCTAAGTTTTTGACATCCTCTACTTCAGGTTTGATGGCATCATCAAACCTAACAACAGATATGCCCAATTCTGTTGCTGCAATTTGTTTTTCATTTAACTTATTTATATTGAAAAGTGTTTTAACAATTTCAGGTCTTGGATAGCTGATATCATTTTGAGATACGCCTTTTACTTCAGATATTTTCATATTGTTTTCATTTGCAAATTTTATGAAATCATCTGCTGCAGATAGTTTTCCAGCTTTGTTTAAAGTTTCTTCTATTGCTTTACTCTGTTTCCAAGATACTTCAAGTTTGGTTTTAACTTCATCAAGGCTTGGTAAAAATTCCTTTTTTTCATCAAAAAGTGATAAAGCAAAAAACTTTCCGTCTTCGGTTTCATTAATTGAAAGATTTCCATCTTTTTCACTGTTCCATAAAACTTCAAGAAAAACCTTATCACTTAGTAAATTATTTTTTGGCTTGGATCTATTTACATCTAAACCATTCTTATCGAGATAATCTGTTGAAAAAAGCTCAAGATTTTTTTTGTTTGCAACAACATCAATACTAGAGCCAGTCGAAAAAGCGTCATCTGCAAAATTTGCAATATCATAAACAATATCAGTTGCTAAATCTAATCTAACATCTTTCTCAAGTTCTAATTTTATATCCTCAAATTTTGGATCTGTTGCAGGAATAATTTTTTCAACTTTAATCACATGGTATCCTAAGTCAGTTTTGATGATATCACTTACTTCATTTGTTTTTAAATTAAATACAACTGTTGAAATTTCGTTGAGTAAATCTCCCTTCTTTATGTCATCAATAATTGAGTTTTCGTTATTGTATTTATCTTTTGCTAACTTGTTGAATTGTGTTTCATTTGATAAATCAGAAAGAAATTTTTCTGCTTTGCTTTTATCATCAAAAATTATTTGATTAATTGACCTTGTTTCTTCTTTAAAGTAATCTTTTCTTCTAATATCAAATTCGTCGATAAGTTCTTGTGCACTGAGTGTAACCGTATCTGCATAGTCTTTGGGATCAAGAATAAAATACTTGCCTGACCTTCTTGCGGGCTCAATCCATGAACTGGTAGTATTATCATAAAATGTTTTAAGCTCATTATCAAATGGTTTTCTTATTGTTGATAAAGGGACTAAATCTAAATCAACAATAGTTCCATTTCTTTTTTCTAAGTTTTTTTCAGCTATTGCAAATATTATTTTTTCAGATATTTTTGCTGACTCTGAAATTGTTTCTGTGATCTGTTTTTTTATAATATCTCTTCCTAAAAGCTCTAAATATTTTTCTTCAGAAACACCCGCTCTAAATAAGGACATTTCGAATTTTGTGGGACTAAATTTTCCATCATCATCAAGAAATGCTCCATTTTCTAAAAGAGTTTTCTTTAAATTTTCCCGTGTAACAGTAATTTTTTGTTTAGAGGCCTCTTCAAGAATAATGGCTTCATTAGAAAGGTACGTTATCAACAAGTCTAAATAACCTTTCGTAACAGCCTCATTAATGGTTAAATCTGGAGCAACCTCTGATCGAAGTTTATTAAATTGATTAGCAATTTCTTGTATCTCTATAGATGTGTCTCCTGCTTTTATGTAGTCTCTATTAAATTGAAGTGAGGGAACAAAACTTCCAAGTCCTAAACCAGCAAAAGCAATTAATACTAGGCCCAAAAAAATTTTTGCAACTGGGTGTTTAGAATGTTTTCGAATAGACTTTAGCATTTAGTGACCTATCTAGTGAATTTGTTCATCTTTAATACTCTGAAGGTTGTACTTCAAAACAAAAATTATTAAAATAGATAAATTGACAAAAATGGATATATATTATGATTGTAGCTGGAAATTGGAAAATGAATTTAAATATAAATGAAGCAATTGAGCTATCAAATGGATTATTAAAACATAATGAAGTTTTTGTTGAAGAAAAAATAATTATTTTCCCGTCTTTTTTAATTATACCTGAAATTTATAATTTATTTAAAAATTCAAAAATTTCAATTGGTACCCAAGATTGTTCAATGTATGATAATGGTGCATTCACTGGACAAGTTTCCGCTGAAATGATTAAGGATGCTGGATGTAAATATGTTATTATCGGCCATTCTGAAAGAAGATCTCTTTGCCATGAAACATCGAGTATTGTTTCACAAAAAGCTGTAAAGGCAGTTTCCGCTGGCCTAAAAGTTATTATTTGTATAGGCGAAAATTCTAAAGATAGAGAAAAAGGAGATTATCTATTTGTATTAGAAGACCAGCTTAAACAGAGCCTGTCTGATCTTTCAAATGATAATAATCTTTTAAGTAATAATATAATAATAGCATATGAACCAGTTTGGGCTATCGGCACTGGAAATACCGCTTCTAAAAAAGATATAGAAGAAGTACATAAATTTATAAAAGAAATTATTAGTTCAAATTATCAATTTAATTACGATCTACCAATTTTATATGGTGGATCAGTTAATTCCAAAAACTCTTCAGAAATTTTTAAAATTAATAATGTTGATGGAGTTTTAGTAGGGGGCGCAAGTTTAAAATCAGATGAGTTCTTAAAAATTATTAAAAATTCAATGTAGCTCTTTTATGTAAATTTTCAACTTGTAAATTTTGAAGAAAACAAATATATAAGCATTCAAGAGTTTTTTTATGACCACTGTAATTTTAATTATTCATATTATAATATCTATTTCGATCGTTGGCTTGGTTCTGATGCAAAGAAGTGAGGGTGGCGGACTTGGTATTGGTGGTGGAAATAATTTTATGTCTGCAAGGGGAACCGCAGATTTCTTAACTAGGGCCACAACATTTTTAGCAATAGCTTTTTTTTGTACGTCAATCCTCTTAGCAATGATTGCAGGATATGGGAAAAAAACCAATTCAATAGTTGACGAAGTTTCACAAGAAGTTATTGAAGATAATAATAATAAAGACACTAAACCTGCAGTCCCAACAGATTAATTGAATTCAAATTTTTATTTTTTTAAACTAGCAAAAATTTTATTTGAGTTGTATAAAAATAAACCATGCCAAATTTTATTTTTATTACTGGTGGCGTGGTTTCTTCCTTGGGAAAAGGGCTTGCATCAGCAGCTTTAGGAGCAATTCTTCAGTCAAGAGGTTTTAAAGTAAGACTAAGAAAGTTAGATCCATATTTGAATGTTGATCCAGGAACAATGAGCCCAACACAGCATGGTGAGGTATTTGTGACCGACGATGGTGCAGAAACTGATTTAGACCTCGGGCACTATGAAAGATTTACTGGTGTGGCTGCAAAAAAGTCGGATAATGTTACAACAGGTCAAATTTATTCACAAGTTATTGCTAAAGAAAGAAAAGGTGAATACTTAGGAGCGACTATTCAGGTTATCCCACATGTTACAAATGCTATAAAAGATTTTATAATTTCAGATATAAGTAATGAAGATTTTGTATTATGTGAAATTGGTGGAACAGTTGGTGACATTGAATCTCTTCCATTTCTTGAGGCAATAAGACAGCTTGGCAATGAGCTAGGGAGGGAAAAAACTTGTTTTCTACATTTAACTTTAGTGCCTTTTATTGCTGCTGCTGGGGAGTTAAAAACCAAACCTACACAACATTCTGTTAAAGAGCTTCAATCTGTAGGCATAAGACCAGATATTGTTTTGTGTAGAACAGAAGAACATATTCCTGATGATCAGAAGGATAAAATAGCTCTTTTTTGCAATATACCTAAACAATCTGTAATTGAGGCTATGGACGCAGAAAGCATTTATGATGTTCCATTAGAGTATAATAAAAATGGA
The DNA here is from genome assembly GCA_902539295.1 of uncultured SAR116 cluster alpha proteobacterium. Lineage (GTDB taxonomy): Bacteria > Pseudomonadota > Alphaproteobacteria > Puniceispirillales. The sequence continues at coordinate 11,027 of CACBIM010000010.1, read as the reverse complement.
TTAGATAAAGTTATTTGTGATCATTTTAAGATTAAGCCCAAAGAACCAAACTTAAAAATCTGGTTAGATATTAAATCAGCTATCAAAAACCCTGAGGGTGAAATTAATATTGCAGTTGTAGGTAAATATACATCCTTAATTGATAGTTATAAGTCTCTTGATGAAGCGCTCACACATGGAGGTATATTTAATAAAACAAAAGTTAAAGTTCATTGGATTGATTCATCAGAACTTGAGGATGAAAAAAAATTTAATTCTATTTTTGAAAATATACATGGTATTTTAGTTCCTGGTGGATTTGGTGAAAGAGGCTCAGAAGGAAAAATATTATCAATAAAATATGCGAGAGAGAATAATATACCATTTCTTGGAATATGCTTCGGTATGCAGATGGCTGTTATAGAGGCCGCTCGTAATTTAACTAATATACCTGATCCTGGTTCGTCAGAATTTGGAATTTTTAAGTCTTCGATTGTGGGCCTCCTATTGGAATGGACTAAAGGAAATAGTATCGAAAAAAGATCCTCTAAAGATGATTTGGGGGGGTCAATGCGTTTAGGCGCATATGAATGCCATATTTCTGATGGGACCTTGGTAAAAGATATCTATCAAAAAAATATTATTTTTGAAAGGCACAGGCATCGATATGAAGTAAATATTGAATTTAAATCTGAGTTAGAGCGAGCTGGTTTAAAATTTTCTGGAATGTCCCCAGATGGTTTGTTACCAGAAATAGTGGAGCACGAAAATCATCCATGGTTTATAGGCGTCCAATTTCATCCTGAGTTAAAGTCTAAGCCATTTGAGCCTCATCCTCTTTTTAAAGACTTCGTAAAGGCTGCTTCTAATTTTTCTAGGTTGGTATAGGATTTTGATTATATGAAAATTAATAATATAACTATTGGCAATGACCAGCCTTTTATTTTAATCGCAGGACCCTGTGCAATAGAAAATTTAAATGATACTCTTTATCATGCTGAGAAAATTAAAAATATATGTGATAAACTTAATTTACAATTAATTTTTAAATCATCTTTTGACAAGGCAAACAGAACTTCATTATCCTCGCATAGAGGAATAGGAATAGATGAAGGTCTTGAAATTTTATTGAAAGTTAAAAAAGAATTTAATTTAACCACCATTACAGATATTCATGATGAAGGCCAATGTAATATGGCATCAAAAGTTGTAGACATATTGCAAATACCAGCATTTCTTTGCAGGCAAACAGATTTACTTATTGCTGCTGCTAAAACAGATTGTGTAGTAAACGTCAAAAAAGGTCAATTTTTAGCACCTTGGGATATACATCAAGTTGTAAATAAAATAAAAAACTCTGGAAATAATAAAGTACTAGTTACTGAGAGAGGTGTTTCCTTTGGTTATAATACTTTAGTTTCAGATATGAGAGCTTTGCCTGAGTTAAAAAAAACAAATTGTCCAGTAATTTTTGATGCTACTCATAGTGTGCAACAGCCTGGTGGTAAAGGTATATCTTCAGGTGGCCAGAGAGAGTTTGTCTCTGTTTTATCAAGAGCTGCTGTAGCTGTCGGTGTAGCTGGTTTGTTCATTGAAACTCATAAAGATCCTGACAAGGCTCCATCTGATGGTCCAAATATGGTACCATTAAATAAGTTAGAAAATCTTCTTAAGGTTTTAATAGATTTAGATAAGGTTTCAAAAAAATATATTTAGGTTTTATATGTCTAGAATTAAAAAATTGATTGGAAGGGAAATTTTAGATTCAAGGGGCAACCCAACTGTTGAAGTGGATGTTCATCTTACTAGTGGGCAAATTGGTCGTGCAGCAGTTCCTTCCGGTGCATCAACAGGTCAGCATGAAGCAATTGAATTAAGGGACAATGATTTATCTCGGTTTGGTGGCAAAGGTGTTCTTAATGTCATTTATAAAATAAACAATGAAATTAATACAAATTTAGTGGGCTTAACTCCTTTTGATCAAAGAAAAATTGATAGAATGTTAATTGATCTTGACGGATCTAATAATAAAAGTCGCTTAGGAGCAAATGCTGTTCTAGGTGTAAGTCTAGCTGTTGCAAGAGCCGCTTCATTAGACCAAAATTCAAATTTATTTCACTATTTAAATAAAAAAAGTGAGTATATTTTACCAACTCCTTTGATGAATATAATTAACGGTGGCGCTCACGCAAATAATGCTTTGGATTTTCAGGAGATTATGATAATGCCGGTCGGTGCTAAAACATTTTCTGAAGCATTAAGGTGGGGGTCTGAAATTTTCCAAGAATTAAAAAAAATTCTTTCTGATAAAGGTTATTCAACATCTGTAGGTGATGAAGGAGGTTTTTCACCTGAGATTAAAAATGTATATGATGCTCTTTCTCTTGTGTCTAGAGCAATTAAAAAAGCAGGTAGAAACTTAGAAGATGAGGTTAAGCTCGCTATTGATGCTGCTTCTTCAGAGTTTTTCAAAGATGGAATTTATATAATTGATAACGGAGAAAGAAAATTAGACACTTCTGAAATGATAAAATACTGGGAAACATTAATAAATGATTACCCAATTATTTCTATTGAGGACCCTTTAGATGAGAATGACTTCGAGGGTTATGGTCACTTAACAGATTTATTAGGAAAAAGCATACAAATTGTTGGAGATGATTTTTTTGCAACAAATTCGCAAAGACTACAAAAAGGTATTGATAAAGGGGCTGCTAACTCAATTTTAATTAAACTTAATCAAATTGGCACTCTTACAGAAACGATTGATACAATTAATTTAGCTAAAAATAATAATTACGGAACAATCATTTCACATAGATCAGGTGAGACAGAGGATACATTTATTGCAGACCTCTCTGTAGCATTGTGCTCAGGTCAGATTAAAACAGGATCATTATCAAGGTCTGAAAGACTTTGCAAATATAATCAACTTCTTAGAATTGAAGAGGATCTTGGAAGTAAAGCAATATTTAATGGATCAAATATTTTGAAATAAATATTGTTGACCGTTTCATTTTAATCTGATTCAATTAGAGTATGTTTATCTTAAATAAAATTAAAAATGAAAAGTTTAATTTTTTTTATTTTTCAATACCATTAATTATATCAGGTTTGTTAATTGTAAACGCTTCTAGAAACAATGGCGGTATTCCGGTTTTAAATATTTTAAACAATGATATAAAAGAAGCTAAAACAGAGCTGAAAAAACTTGAGCATGATATTTCTATTCTGCAGAATAAAGTTAACTTAATCAAAGGTCCTAATGTTGATCCGGATATATTGGAAGAATTGGCCTATCAATATTTAGGCTTTGCCTATCAGCAAGATTTATTTATTGCAATTAAATAATTTTAACTGAATTTAGTTAAAAGTATTAATATAAATATTATCAATAACTTAGTTAGTATTGAATATTTTTTAAAATAGATTATATTATTAGTATGTTTATTAATTAAATCAAAATGTCAAAATCTAAAAAAAATATTTTATCAAAGCCTATTCTTAGAAGAAAAAAACCAATTAATATTATAAAAAAAAATTCTGAAATTAATATATTAAACAAAGAGCATTTAATTAAACTTTATCAAGAAATGCTTTTAATTCGCAGATTTGAAGAAAAGGCTGGCCAATTATACGGCATGGGTTCTATTGGTGGGTTTTGTCACTTATATATAGGTCAAGAAGCTGTGGTCGTTGGTATGCAATCAGTTTCTAAAGAAGGTGATAGTGTAATTACTTCTTACAGAGACCATGGGCACATGTTAGCCTGTGGGATGGATCCTAAAGGAGTTATGGCAGAACTTACTGGCAGAGAGGGGGGCTACTCTAAGGGCAAGGGTGGTTCCATGCACATGTTTAGTAAAGACAAAAACTTTTATGGTGGACATGGCATTGTTGGGGCACAAGTTCCAATTGGCGTCGGATTAGCTTTCTCTCATAAATATAAAAATGATGGTTTTGTTTGTATGACCTATTTAGGCGATGGAGCAGTCAATCAAGGTCAGGTTTATGAAAGTTTTAACATGTCTGCTCTTTGGAACTTGCCTGTAATTTTTATAATTGAAAATAATAAATATGGAATGGGGACTTCTGTAGATAGAGCTTCTGCAGGCAGTTCATTAGCAGATAGGGGAAAGGCTTATGGCATTCCTGGTGTGGAAGTGGATGGAATGAATGTTTTTTCAGTAAGAGAAGCTGGGAAAGAAGCATTGGATTTTACCAGAAGTGGTAAAGGGCCATATATATTGGAAATGAAGACTTACCGTTACAGGGGGCATTCAATGTCTGATCCAGCTAAATATAGAACTCGAACTGAGGTTGACGCTGTTCGTCAACAAAAAGATTGTATTGAAAATCTAAAAGAAGTTCTACAGGAGAACAAAGTAACTGATCAAGAACTTAAAAATATTGACAGTGAAATAAAATCATTAGTAACAAACGCATCAGATTTTGCTCTAGAAAGCAAATTACCTGATGAGAATGAATTGTTAACAGATATTTATTTATAAAAGAGGCTTTAATGACAAATGTAAAAATGCCAGCTTTGTCACCTACAATGACATCAGGTACTTTAGCTAAATGGTTGGTTAAAGAAGGAGATAATATAAAAAGTGGAGACATTATTGCTGAAATAGAAACTGATAAAGCAACAATGGAATTAGAAAGCATTGATGAGGGTATAGTTAATAAAATCTTATTCAAAGAAGGTGAACAAAATATAGAAGTTGGAACTGTAATCGCAAAAATTGGTGATGATGATCAAAGTGATGACAAAATAATTAGTAATCTTCCTAGTATTAACAAAGATGAAAATCCAATTTTAAATAAAAATACAATAACTGTTCGCGAGGCCTTAAGAGACGCAATGGCAGAAGAAATGCGTTTAGATCATAATATTTTTGTTATGGGAGAAGAAGTTGCAGAATATCAAGGAGCTTATAAGGTTACTCAAGGTCTTCTTGAAGAATTTGGTGAAAAAAGAGTGATCGACACACCCATTACTGAACAAGGCTTTGCAGGTTTAGGTGTAGGCGCAGCATTTGGGGGTTTAAAACCGATAATTGAGTTTATGACCTTCAATTTTTCCATGCAGGCTATTGATCAAATAATAAATTCTGCTGCAAAAACATTATACATGTCTGGTGGTCAAATGGGATGCCCTATTGTTTTTAGAGGCCCTAATGGAGCGGCATCTAGAGTTGCTGCTCAACATTCACAATGTTTTGCAAGTTGGTATGCTCATTGTCCTGGATTGAAAGTTGTTTCACCGTGGTCTGCTTCTGATGCAAAAGGACTTTTAAAATCCTCTATTAGGGACCCAAACCCAGTAATCTTTCTGGAAAATGAATTACTTTACGGTGAAAAGTTTGAAGTAAATGAAATTGATGATTTAATTCCTCTTGGTAAAGCAAATATTTTAAGAAAAGGAAATGATATTACTATTGTTGCTTTTTCTATAATGGTTGGTAAAGCTCTTGAAGTTGCTGAAACTTTATCAAATGAGAATATTTCTTGTGAAGTAATAGATTTGAGAACAATAAAACCTTTGGATATCGATTTAATTATCAATAGCATTAAAAAAACTAATAATTTAGTAGTTTGTGAGGAGGGTTTTCCATTTGCTGGAATTAGTTCCGAAATTATCTCACAAGTCCAAGAGCTAGCATTTGATTGGCTTGACTCTCCTATAAAAAGAATAACTGGTTTGGATGTTCCTCTTCCTTACGCAGAAAATCTTGAGAAATTAGCATTACCACAGGCAAATGATATTGTGGAAGGTGTTCTTTCTACACTCAATAGAAGCGCTAAAGAGTAATGGTTGCTCAAATAAAAATGCCAGCCCTATCTCCTACTATGACAGAAGGGAAGTTGTCAAAATGGCTAATCAAAAAAAGTTCTAAAGTTGTTTCAGGGGACATCATTGCTGAAATTGAAACTGACAAAGCTACTATGGAAATAGAGGCTGTTGATGATGGTTTGTTGTATGAAATTTTTGTTGAAGAAGGAACTGATAATGTTGCCGTTGGGTCTACTTTGGCATTAATTAAAGAAGATAATGATACTGAAGATCAACTTAACTCATTTTTGGAAAAAAATAATATTAAAAATTTATCTGAAAAGGACAAAAAGATAGTCCAAGAAATTAATTCTAAAACTAATAAAGAAATACATGATACAAATGTTGATAAAAAATTTATGAATGTTAAAGAAAATATTCCAAAAGATGAAAGAATAAAAATTTCACCACTTGCTAAAAGAATTGCTCTTAAAAACAATATAAATTTTTCTAGTCTTTTAGGAACGGGCCCTCATGGAAGAATTGTAAAAAAAGATATAGAAGATTTAATTAAATCTAATAAAAATATTACTTCCTTTGATAGTCATCATAAAAGCTCATCTGACAAGTCATATAGAGACATAACTCATAGTTCAATGAGAAAAACAATTGCTGATAGATTAGTTAAATCTGCAACTGAAGCGCCACACTTTTTCCTTTCTGTTGATTGCGATATTTCAGAGATCAATAAGATTAGGGAAAATGTTAATAAAGGTGACACAAATATTTCAATTAATGATTTTATAATAAAAGCATCAGCTTTAGCATTAAAAAAATTTCCCAAAGCTAACTGCAGTTGGAACAACGATTTTATAAGATATTATAATTCTTATGATATATCTGTTGCAGTTGCAGTAGAGGATGGTTTGATAACCCCAATTGTTAAAAATGCAATTAGCAAAGGAATTGAAGAAATCTCAATAGAAGTAAAATTATTAGCATCAAAAGCAAAAAAAGGTGAATTATCTCCTGAAGAATATAGTGGTGGAAATTTCACAGTATCTAATTTAGGAATGTTTGGTATTAAAAATTTTAATGCCATAATAAACCCCCCACAAAGCATGATACTCGCTGTAGGAAAAGCAGAGCCAAGAGCTGTTGTAAGTAACAATGAAATCACAATATCAAATTTAATGACTGTAACCTTGTCCTGTGATCACCGTGCCGTTGATGGTGCATTAGGAGCTCAATGGTTAAACAAATTCAAAGATTTCATAGAGAACCCATCATTAATGTTATTATAGGTTTGAAAATGACAAATTTGAAAGATGTTATCATTATCGGTGGAGGGCCAGGTGGATATGTTTCTGCTATTAGAGCTAGTCAATTAGGTTTAAATGTCACATTAATTGAAAACAAAGAATTAGGTGGTATTTGTTTAAATTGGGGTTGCATACCTACAAAATCTCTTCTTAAAGTTAGTGAATTTAAAAAGAATCTAGACAAATTTAAGGATTTTGGTTTCAATATAAGTGGTGAAATAACTTTTGATATTGAAAAAATCGTAAAAAGATCAAGAGACGCATCAAAACAATTATCATCAGGTGTTAAATTTCTTCTTAAAAAAAATAAAGTTGAAGTAATTAAAGGATTTGCTTCAATTTCTAGTATTGCAGAATTTATAGAAATAAATATCACTAAAGATAATGGAAACAATGAAAAATTAGAAACTAAAAACTTAGTTATTGCAACTGGCGCTATTCCAAAATCACTTCCAGGAATTGATAACGAAAGTGATAGAATATGGACGGCAAAAGAGGCAATGATCCCTAAAAAATTACCAAAATCTCTTACAATTATTGGATCTGGGGCAATAGGAATTGAGTTTGCAAGTTTTTATAATGATATGGGTTCTAAAGTAACAGTTATTGAGGCTGAAAAAAATATTATGCCAAATGAAGATGAAGAAATTTCAGAGTTAGCAAAATCTATTTTTACAAAAAAAGGTATAAAATTTTTTAATAATGCTCAGTTGCAAACTATTGATCTAACAAAAAATAATGCTATTTCTAAATTTAAAATAGATAATAAAATTCACGAAATAGTTTCAGAAAACGTTTTAGTTGCAATTGGTGTGAAAGGTAATATTAGTAATTTAGGGATAGAAAAGTTTAGTATTAAAACAGAAAATGGACATATTGTTACAAACAAGAAAATGGAAACAAATGTTAAAAATATATATGCAATAGGTGATGTTACTTCCCCTCCATGGTTAGCTCATAAGGCTTCTCATGAGGGAGTTATTGTTGCTGAAATTATGGCTGGGCATCAGAAAAATCATGAATTAAAAAAAGAAGTTATTCCAGGTTGTACTTATTCTAATCCGCAAATTGCATCAATTGGACTTACAGAAAAACAAGCTAAACAAAAAGATATAAAATTAAAAATTGGAAAATTTCCTTTTTTAGCAAATGGTAAGTCAATTACTATAGGAGATACTGAAGGTATAGTAAAAACAATTTTTAATAAGGAAACTGGAGAATTGATAGGAGCACATTTGATTGGATCAGATGTTACCGAATTAATTAATAGTTTAAGTGTTGCTAAAACTCTTGAAACAACTGAAATTGAATTAATGAAAACTGTTTTTGCTCACCCAACTTTATCTGAAACTTTGCACGAATCTGTTCTATCAGCATATGATAAAGCTATACATATTTGAGTATAATTAATGACTAAAACTATGAGACACCCTGAAAAACAAAAAAATATTTCAACAGTTTCACTTAAAAAGCCAGAATGGCTTAAAGTAAGGGCTCCATCATCTAATAACTGGAAAAAAGTTAAAAATTTGATGGAGTCAAAGAAATTAGTTACTGTGTGCGAAGAGGCAGCATGTCCGAACATTGGAGAATGCTGGTCAAAAAGACATGCTACAATGATGATATTAGGTGAGATTTGCACCAGAGCTTGTGCATTTTGCAATATTACAACAGGAGTACCAAATGCTATAGATGTATTTGAGCCAGTTAGAGTTGCTGAAGCTGTTAGAGATATGGAGCTTGAGCATGTAGTAATAACTTCAGTTGATAGGGACGACTTAATTGATGGTGGTGCAGCTCAATTCGCAAATACTATTCATGAGATTAGAAAAAAGTCCTCTTATACAACTATAGAGATTTTGACACCTGATTTTAGAAATAAATCTCATTCATTGGATATTATTATGGAATCAAAACCAGATGTCTTTAATCATAATCTTGAAACTGTTCCCGGTCTTTACAATGATATTAGACCTGGAGCCAGGTATTTTACATCATTAAAACTTTTAGATGATGCAAAAAATATAATGCCTGACGTTTTCACAAAATCAGGTATTATGGTTGGATTTGGTGAAACCAAAAAAGAAGTTTTGCAATTAATGGATGATCTAAGGGCAGCCAATGTAGATTTTTTAACAATTGGTCAATATCTTCAGCCAACTCCTAAACACTTTCCAATTAAAGAATTTATTTCTCCAGATACATTTGAATATTATAAGAAGTATGCTTACGGTAAAGGATTCTTAATGGTGTCATCTTCTCCATTAACAAGATCTTCATATCATGCTAGTGAAGATTTCCAAAAGCTCAAAAATGAGAGAATTAAATTGGACCTTAAAAAATCTTCATAATTTTAAATGACTAAGCATTCTGAAAAAAGAAAAGTTCCTTATTCGCCACTGAAAATGTTTGATTTAGTTGCTGATGTAGAAAAATATCCAGAATTTCTTCCTTGGTGTGTTGCATCTAGGGTTATAACAAATGACAAAAATATTTTAATTGCGGACTTAATGATTGGGTTTCAAGTCTTCAAAGAAAAATTTAGAAGCAGGGTAAAATTAGATAAAAAAAATATGAAAATATCTGTATCTTATGAAGATGGTCCATTTAAGTTTTTAACTAATAAGTGGGAATTTAATGAAGATAAAGATCATTGTGAAATAAATTTTTATTTAGATTTTGAGTTTAAAAATATTTTTTTTCAATCTTTAATGGAGCGCCTTTTTTCAGATGCAGTTAAAAGAATGGTAGCTGCTTTTGAAAAAAGAGCTGCCCATTTGTATAATAATTAAGATTTAATATTTACTAAAATATTTGACATTACAGCTATACCCTCTTTCCTACCTGTGAATCCAAGACCTTCCGAAGTAGTTGCTTTTAAAGAAATTTTTTCTCCTTTGATATTTAAAAGTTTAGTTAAGTTGTGTACGATTTTTTTGGTATATTTGCTAATTTTGGGTTCTTCACAAATTATTGTAATATCTAAATTATTAATCTCTCCATTTTTATCTTTAAGTATTTTTAAAGATTTTTTTAAAAAAATAGAACTGTTTGCATTTTTCCACTTACTTTCATTTGGAGGAAAATGTGTACCTATATCTCCCATAGAAATTGAACCGAGAATTGCATCTGTAATTGAATGGAGTAAAACATCAGCATCAGAATGACCTTTAAGACCAAACGGATGATCAATAACAACTCCACCAAGTATTAGTTTTGAAGGCTCTTTTGTAAATGCATGAACATCAAATCCATTACCTATTCTAGTATCAATTTTAGTATCTAAAATTTTCATTAATAGCTTGTAATCCCATTCTGTTGTAATTTTATGTAGTTTTTCATTTCCTTGAATAATTTTCACTTTTTTATTTTTTCTAATAATTATTTCTGATTCATCAGAAGCTTCATTTTTTTTATTAAAATCTTTAAAACTTAGAACATTAGATGAAAAGATTTGGGGTGTTTGAATTCTATATAAGTTTTCTCTTTTTACTGATGATAAAACTTTATCTTTTTTAATAATGCTATCACTCATTGGTAATGCAGGTACCACACATGAAAATTCTTTGCTATGATTGTTAATTAATTTATCAATAATTAAATGATCTATACCAGGTCTAGCAGCGTCATGAATTAGTACTAAAAAATTATTCTTAGGCAATACTTTTATAGCTCTTGATACTGATAGATGCCGGCTTTCACCACCAGTAATAAATATTATATTTTTATTTGTATTTTTTAATTTATAGTGTTGAGAAAAATTGTTATCTAATACCACAATAAGATACTTACAAAATTTATGACTAGATATCTTATTAATACAAATATCAATTATTTGCTGTTCCCCAATTTTCAGGTATTGTTTTGGTACTTTGCTTCCTAGTCTAGATCCTTTCCCAGCAGCAACTAAAATAGCATTAAAATTTTTAATTTTTTTCTCCAGTATT
>CACBIM010000009.1:2500-66942 GCA_902539295.1 uncultured SAR116 cluster alpha proteobacterium | reverse complement strand
AGGTGTATTAACATTTGCAATTGCAATACAATCATTTGTAGCTTTGATTTTTGTTTTGATAGGTTTTAGAATTGGAGAATATTTGAGAGGTTTTGTTAATCAACATACTTTTAGAAATTGTGTTTTGGTAGCTTTTATCATTTTGGAGTTACTGGACCAGCCCTAGCAAAAGTAGAAGGTGACACCATTACATTAGGTTCAGCACTTTCTTTTACTGGTAAATATGCAACCAACGGTATACATACTCAAAGAGGATATGATTTCGCAGTTGATAGAATTAATTCTACTGGTGGAGTTAAAGTTGGTGGCAAATCCTATAAATTAACAGTTAAGTACTATGATGATGAGTCAACACCAGCTAGAGGTGCTCAGTTAGCTGAGAGACTTATTCAACAGGATGGTGTTGATTTTATGCTTGGCCCATACAGTTCAGGTATGACAAAAGCGATTGCACCAGTTTCCGAAAAATTTGGAGTTCCTATGATTGAAGCAGAGGGTGCTTCAAGGTCTCTTTTTACACAAGGATATAAATATTTATTCGCAGTGTTATCAACTACTGACTTATACTTACCAGGTTCAGTTCATTTTGCAGCTGACCAAAAAAAGAGTATAGGCAAGTCACCAAGTGATACAAAAGTTGCAATGGCATTTGAAGGTGATCCGTTTTCAATGGATATTAGGGCCGGTCTAGTCGATTTAATCAAAGAATACGGAATGAAGATTATAATAGACGATCAACTACCAGCTGATTTGTCAGATATGTCAACTACGCTTACAAAAGTTAAAGCATTGAAGCCAGATATTTTAATTGTATCAGGTCACTCAAAAGGTGCTGCAACTGCTGCAAGGCAAATTGATGAAATGAAAATCAATGTTCCTATCATTGCTATGACACATTGCGAATCTGCTAAAGTTCATGAAAAGTTTCCAAATGCATCAACTGGCTTTCTATGTCCAACTCAATGGGTTCCAGATATTGATAAAAAAGACCCAATGTTTGGTACAGCTGCACAATGGAATGCTGATTTCATAAAAGCTCATCCTGAATATTCTTCAGTACCATATCAGTCTGCGCAAGCTTCAGCAGCTGTTTACGTATGGAAGGAAGCATTCGAAGCAGCAAATAGCTTTGACAAAGATACAGTAAGAGATGCTATTGCTGGTGTTGAAATGGAAACATTCTATGGGGATGTGAAATTTGGACCTGACGGCAATAATATTGCTAAGCCAATGTTCTTAAGACAGATTGGTGCAGACGGTTCTTATAATCTTGTAGGTTCTTTTGCGGACCTAGCTTATCCAAGAAACGTAAAATACTAAAACTTTTAATAACAAGGGAAAGTTTATACTTTCCCTTGTTATTTTTCGGAGAAAATAATGCTTGATAACCTTCAGCTACTTTTTGTTTGGGCTCCTATAATTAACCTTCAGGTTATACTTGATGGTATTTTTGTGGGTGCTGTATTTGCCCTTAGTGCATATGGACTTGCGCTAGTTTGGGGAGTAATGAATATAAAGAATTTGGCACAAGGTGATTTTGTCATAATGGGAGGTTATTTAGCATTATCATTACATTATTTAGGCATTCCATTACCACTAATACTAATTATTGTTGTTGCATTGATGTTTGTTTTTGGTTGGGGCATTTATATTCTTATAATTCGCAGAATTATAGATCAGGACATGTTTGTATCTTTGCTAGCAACTTTCGGTCTATCACTACTTCTTCAACAGGTTCTTAATCTATTTTATGGTCCAGAAGTACAAACAATTGACATGAAAATGGGTGCTTACGATGCATTTGATTATATGGTCTCAATACCCTATTCGAAAGTGCTTTCTCTCATACTTGCGGCTATTATTACTTTTTGTGTGGTTGTCTTTATGAAAAGATCACGAATGGGACAGGCAATTAGAGCAACTGCACAGGACCCAAGGGCTGCTCGTGTTCTTGGAATAGATACAGACAGGGTTTACGCTTTTACATTTGCATTTAACGCAGCTCTTTGTGGAGCCGCCGGGGTGTTAGTTTCTATTATATGGGTAATACAACCATTTTATGGAATAACATATTCTGTAAGATCATTTGCAATTGTAACTGCTGCTGGTTTAGGAAATTTACCAGGAGTTATAAGTGCAGCCTTCGGAATAGGGCTTTTTGAAAAATATACAGGAATGATTTTAGGAACAGCTTATGAAGTGGCTGCTCCAGTAGCTATTCTTCTTATAGTATTGATTATTAGACAAATAAGCATGAAAAGAAATAGGCAGCCAGTAAGATGATTGGTAGACGTGAATTAATAACATATATTGGATTAGGTATTTTTGGTGTTTTAGGTCCATATCTTTTCCCTAATTATACATTATCAATTGCTTATCTTTGGATGATGGTAATGATGGCACAAACTTGGGATATCCTTGGTGGGCAAATGGGATACAACTCCTTAGGTAATATAACATTTTTTGGTGTTGGAATGTATGTTTCAGCAATTATTCAAGTTGCAATTTTTTATGAGCCTGGTGTAGCAGCCTACACTTCTGCGATGGGAGCTATAAAGCCTGTATTTACTCAATCCCAATATTTTTGGGGTTTATTTTTGGGTGTTGTTGGTGGAGCCTTAGCAGCCTTGGCGTTATGCATGATTTTTAGTAGCTTTATGTTTGGCTTAAGAGGTCCTTACTTTGCTATTGGATCATTAGGATTAGCAATAGCAGCCGCTGAGGTAACTATTACTATAGACTATGTTGGTGGCGCTTCGGGAATATCTATGCCACTTTTCCCTGGAGACATAGAAATGAGGTCAGTATTTTTCTATGTTCTTTGTTTTGGGCTTGCAATTGCTGCCCATTTCGTTGTCCGGTGGATGATTTCAACACAATATGGATTAGCCATAAACGCTATTCGTGATGATGAAGATAAAGCTGAAGCTATGGGTATACCTACTTTAAGGTATAAACAAATTGGCTGGGCTATAACAGCAATTTTTATGGGGGCTATGGGCGCAGTTGCTGGAAATTTATCAGGCTTTATTGATAAAGAAGTAGCATACCCTATTCCTACCTTTGGAATATTTATGGTTGCATGTGTTTTATTAGGTGGCAAGGGCACTTTATGGGGACCAGTCCTTGGTGCAATTATTTTTCATGTAGTTAAAGAGACAACTTGGACATACCTTCTAGGATGGCAATGGGTTGCCCTTGGTCTAATACTAATTATAAATATTGTTTATTTCCAACAAGGAATAATGGGATGGCTTCAAACGAGATATCCTGAGATGTTTGGTATCATAGTTGACCGATCTTCTTCTGAGAATGAAGAGAAAGAGAAAGCCTGAAATGGAAGATATAATTGAAGTTAAGAATGTTTCGAAGTCATTTGGTGGGGTCAAAGCAAATATTGATATATCACTAAAAGTAAAAAAAGGTTCAATTACAGGCATTATTGGACCAAATGGTTGCGGTAAAACAACTTTATTTAATTCTATTGTAGGCTATCACCCTATTGATAATGGTTCGATAATTTTTGATAATAATGAAATTTCAAAGTTACTTGTCGGGGATATAGCAAGACTTGGAATGTTAAGGACATTCCAGCAAACTAGGATATATTCAAAAATGAATTGTGTGGATAATATGCAAATTTCTGTATCACACCGAAAAGATTCTAAAGACTCAATGTTTGCTAGCAGAAAAGGAGAAATAAAAGAAAGAGCGGAAAATCTTCTTGAATTTGTAGGCCTATATTCAAAGCGAAATCTTATTTCAGGAGATCTTTCTTTTGGACAACAAAAACTACTAGAATTTGCGATGGCATTAATGAATGATCCTAAAGTTTTGCTTCTTGATGAACCTACTGCTGGAATTAATCCAACATTAATTAATGGACTTATTGATAGATTAAGAAAAGCAAATGAAGAATTAGGCATTACATTATGTGTTATAGAACATAACATGAGAGTGATTATGAACTTAGCTTCACATATTTATTGTTTGGCAAACGGTAAAGTTCTTGCGAATGGCTCACCCAGTGAACTTCAAAAAGATCAACGAGTTATTGATGCTTATTTAGGGGGTCATTAGAATGGTTAAGAAAAAGAATGTCAGTGGTTATGGTCAAGGTGGTGTTGATGTTGTCATGTCAGTTGACCAAGTTGCTAAAGAAGCAGCCGCTATCTCAGCTAAAGCACCTAAGGCCAAAGATTTAGAAAAACTCTCTAAAAGCGAACCATTATTATCAATAAAAAATCTTAAAGCTGGTTATGGAAAAATGGAAATACTCCATGATTTCAACCTTTTTATTGGCGAGGGACAATCACTGTGTTTGATTGGGCCTAATGGAGCTGGGAAATCAACCGTTCTTCACTCTATATTTGGTTTTACAAATATTTTTTCAGGAAATATCACTATTGGAGGTAAAGATATTACTAATCTAACTCCTAACCAAAAATTATCTAATGCTGGTATTGCTTATATTCTGCAAGATAAATCTGTATTTCCACAAATGACTGTTGAAGAAAATCTTCTTATGGGTGGATTTTTGAAAAACAAACCGTCAGATGCTAAAGAAGCTACTGAGATGGTTTTTGACAAATATGAAAGACTAGCTGCTCGAAGAAACAAACCAGCTGGAGTTTTATCAGGAGGTGAAAGACGACTTCTTGAAATATCTCGTGCCTTAGTTATGCAACCACAAATATTACTAGTTGATGAGCCTTCTATTGGATTGGAGCCAAGATTTATTGATATGGTTTTTGGAATTTTAGATGACCTTCAAAAGAAAGACGGCAAAACAATAATAATGGTTGAACAGAATGCTAAAAAAGGCCTATCATTCGCTGATATAGGTTATGTTCTTGTTTCAGGAGAAACAGCTATAGCTGAAACTGGTGACAATGTGTTATCAAACCCAGCTGTTGGAAGATTATTTTTAGGCGGATAATTTTATAAACCTTTTGTTAAACCACCGTCTACTCTAATCATTGAACCTGTTATATAACTTGCAGCATCACTTGATAAAAAAGTAACAACAGAAGCAAATTCTTCTGGTTTTCCATATCTTCCTGCCGGAATTGATAATTTGGCCTCTTTCTCAACTTCTTCAAGACTTTGTCCAACCCTATTTGCTTTCCCTTGGTCTAATTCACGCAATCTATCAGTTGCAACCCTCCCTGGAAGAACCATATTAACCGTAATACCATCACATGCAACTTCATTAGCCAATGACTTTGACCAACCTGCAATTGCACCTCTAATACCATTTGATAAAGCTAAATTAGGAATAGGCTGTTCAATACCAGAAGAGCCTATTGTTACTATTCGACCCCATTTTTGTGATACCATATTAGGAAGTAACGCATTTGTTATTGAGAACATTGGCAATGCCATCGATTTGAATGCGTTTTCCCATACTTCATTTTTCTGACCAGCAGCAGGTCCAGCTGGCGGTCCACCGCAATTATTTACAAGAATTGAAACTTTTTCTTTAGAAGCAAACTTAATTAAGTCTTCTACTGCTGTTGAATTACTTAAATCACATTTATATGATTTAATTGAAAGTGTTTTTGACCATTCGTCTATTGAAGATGTATTCCTTGCAACACCAATAACGCTAGCGCCCTCTTCTGCAAGCATTTTTGCAATTGCGCCTCCTAAACCTCTACTAGCACCGAGTACAAGAGCAACTTTTCCATTTAATTTAAGATCCATATAAAAATTCCAACAATAATAAATTTAATATTATAAATCCTAATATGTTGTTTAATTTTTTAATAGATGTTTTTTAAAAATAATATGTATTATCAGTGTAAGGAGATTTTTATGACCCAAAAAGATAAATATTTTTATAATTTAAATGATGACAAGAAAGGCATTTTAAGGGAATTAGGCGATGGAATTAAAACTAGGATTTTTCCTGGCGAACAAGCTATGGTTTCTGTTGTAAGCATTGAGCCAAACTCAACTGGTAAAATTCATTCACATCCACAAGAGCAATGGAGTTTATTGATAGAAGGAAGCGCCCTAAGAATTCAGAATGAAGAAAAAATACCAGTTACTAAAGGTGACTTTTGGTGCACTCCTGGAGGGATTAGACATGGAATAGTTGGCGGTCCAGATGGAGCAATTATTTTTGATATTTTTGCACCACAAAGGGATGAATATAAAAAACCAGGATCAGGATTTGCTGCAGATTAAAATGAATATTGTTAGATCACAAGTAAGTTTTAAAAGGCTAAAAGACATAGAGTTAAGTAAGTGGCAGAAAATACCTACTTCCATTGCTGGCGATAGTATGAATAGACAAAATGTAATGTCATCAAGAATCTCTTCTATAAGAGAGGGCATGACTTTATGTGGCCAGGCTAGAACTGTTTCTGTAACGCATGGAGACAACTCAGCAATACATGCAGCTTTAACAATAATTAATAAGGGTGAAATTTTAGTAGTTGAAGGTGGAGGCTTTACAGATAGAGCTGTTTGGGGAGAATTAATGAGTCTCTCTTCTATACATATTGGATTAGGTGGAGTTGTAATAGATGGGGCTATAAGAGACCTGGGAGATTTAAAAAAAATGAATTTACCCATTTTTGCATCAGGTAGAACTGCTGCAGGACCTACAAAAGGTGGAGGTGGCAGGATAGATATCCCCATTAGCTGTGGAAATGTTTCACTAAAACCTGGGGATATAATAATTGGAGATGATGACGGTGTTGCAGTCATCCCCTTTGAAATTCAAAACCAAATTCTATTATCTTCAGAAGAAAAAATAATTTATGAGAAAAAAATTATAAAAAAAATCAAAGATGGGAATACTCATAAAGATATCTTTGATATAAAAGATATCCCTATAGTCAACGACGATAATTGATTTATGAAGCTGTTTTTTTATATTGCTTGTCTAGCTCTTTAAACCTTTCTAGAGCATCAAAATCAATTTCAACTTTTGCTGGCTCATCTTTCAAAAAATGATTAAATTCATCATTACCACGAACACAAATTGCTGTATCTTTTTCATTTTTTAATTGTTTAATATGAGTAGCAATATATTGAATATTTAATCCAATACGGCGGTCATCACTCTTATTAGGCATCGAAGTATGAAGTGTCCACCCATGATGAAAAGAAGCCTGACCAGGCTTCAAAGAGCAAAGAACTGATAATTCTTCGTTAACATTTCTTACTGTTTGACCTTGCAACAAAACATTATCCTTATCATTTGTAATTTCATGTTGTTGCTTACCCATTTTATGACTTCCCGGTATCATTTTCATAGCACCACTTAAATCATTTGCCTCTGATAGGGCAAGCCATGCAGACACCTGCTCGTCACCGCTAAATCCCCAATATGTCATATCCTGATGCCAGCTTACATGTGAAGCACTATTAGGTTCTTTAATAATATAAGTAACATTGTATAAAAGAATATTAGGCCCTAAAATCTTCTCAACAACATCAAGAATATTTTTGTTGGTTGCAATATCAAATGCAGATTTGAGAACAGTATGTACTTTTGACTTATAATGTATTGGACCTAATTTTTTTTCAGCATCTTCAAGTTTTTTTCTATGATTTAGAGCTTCATCTTGGTCTATTATTTTGACAGGTGATAAGAAACCCTTTTCAAAATAGTCATTAATATGAATTTTATTATCTATCATTACTTTCATTTTTGAAATTATTTTTTACTAATTATTAACAATAAAATTAGACCTTTATTACTTTTTGAGTTTTAATTTATCTCTTGTTTCTTTAGGTGATAAAACCCTGCTACCCATACGTTGTATAATCTCAATTACCCGAGTAACTAATTGATCATTTGAGGCCAGAACTCCCTTTTCTAAGTAAAGATTATCCTCAAGACCAACCCTAACATTTCCTCCCATTGCAACGGCTGCTGCTGCCATAGGCATTTGCATTCTGCCTATTCCAAAACTTGCCCAACTGGCGTTAGTAGGTAACTCATCTTTCATTACCTTCATAGAATCTACAGTTTGCTCAGCTCCCCATGGAATTCCAAGACAAATTTGAAACATTGGAGGCTCATTAATCAAACCTTCTTTAATCATTTGTTTTGCAAATCTAATTTGCCCTAACTCAAAAACTTCTAGCTCTGGCTTAACTCCCCACTCTTGTATCATTGAAGCCATTTCTCTTAAGTATCCAGGAGGTGATATGTAAATTTCATTTCCATTACCAAAATTCATTGTACCACAATCCAAACTACAAATTTCAGGATGGATTTCTTTTACATGGGCTAATCTTTCCTCAGGACCAATCATATCTGTTCCTGGGCCAGGCATTGATGGATTTTCTTCACTTGGAACCCAGTCTCCACCCATGCCAGCCGTTAAATTTATTACAACATCAGTTTCGCTATCCCTAATTCTTTCAACAACTTCCTTAAATAAATTTACATCTCTAGAACCCAAACCTGTTTCTGGGTCTCTAACATGAATATGAGCAACACTTGCTCCTGCTTTTGCAGCAGCAATTGCTGCATTAGAAATCTGTTCAGGAGTAACTGGCACTTCTGGATGTTTTCCAAGTGTATCTCCAGCACCAGTTACGGCGCATGTTACTATTACCTCATTATTCATTTAAAACTCCCAGTTTTAGTTAAGATTTTTTCTTCAATGCATTTAAAACACTTACTATTGCTTCATCTCTTTTTGATGCAAGTATCTCAAAATTTGTATCACCAGCCATTTCATTACACCCATTTACCATTTTATCTCTTAATTCTGTTGTTAACTCAGGCGCTTGAAGCCTTGTCCATGGCCATTTTAATGCTGGACCGAATTGATCAAGATTAGTAGCCATCCCTCCTTCGCCACATGCAACATGAAATGCCATACACTGCCCCTGAACCACCATTCTTGGGGCAGGACCATTAATCAAAGCTTTATCAATATCTAAGGGTGTAGCTTCCCCATTATCAACCATGTGTAATGCCTCTCGCCATAATGCTTCTTGTAAACGAGTTGCTACGAAACCAGGCACTTCTTTCTTTAAAATTAAAGGTTCTTTTCCAGAAAATTTAAAAAAATCAAAAGCCCATTGTACTGCAGATTTACTAGTTTTTTTACCACCTACAACTTCTACTAGAGGAAGAATATATGGCGGATTAAAAGGATGGCCTATTACTGTTCTTTCTGGTGTTGAACATCTGGTTTGTATTTCTGACATCATGAAACCTGAAGTGCTAGATGAAATTATAATATTATTAGGCAGTAACCGGCCCATTTTCGAATAAAGGTCTTGTTTTAATTCTAGATTTTCTGGTGCGCTTTCCTGAACAAAGTGAACACCATTTAGAGCCTTCTCTAGTTCAGAGGTTATATGCAAATTCTTTAAAGATGCATTTTCTGCAAGACCTAATTTTTCTAAACTTTTCCAAGCAGTATTTACTATTTTCATAAAAACATCTTCTTCATTTTTGTCATGCAAATAAGAAACAACATTAAACCCTTTTGAAAGGAAAAAAGCAGTCCACCCACCTCCAATAGGCCCTCCACCAATACTAGATATCGTTTTTACTTCACTTAACTTCAATAATTCCATAGTTTTATTTACCTTTAAATACAGGTTGTCTTTTCTCTACCCAGGCCCTTACACCTTCTGCAGCATCTTCAGATTTAAGCATTTTATTATATATATCTAGTTTTCCATTTCGAATAAGATCAAATTTTTCTTTAACCGACATACTTTCTGTGCTTCTTAAAACTTCTTTAATTGATTGTATTGCAAGAGGTGCAGATTTAGAAATTTTGCTTGCCCATTCTCTTGCACTATCGATCAGATTTTCATACGGAACAACTTTATTTACGAGACCAAAGTTCATTGCTTCTTGAGCTGTTAATCTTCTGCCTAGCAAAAACATTTCCATAGAAATATTATATGGAAGCAGTTTTGGTAATCTTTGTAAGGCGCCTGCATCTGGTACTATTCCTAATGGAATTTCTGGCAATCCAAATTCTATATGATCTGAAGCTATTAATAAATCACATGCCATTGCAATTTCAAATCCACCACCAATAACTAAACCATTGAGAGCACCTATAACTGGTTTATTAAGAAACCAGTTTTCTGTAAGACCTGCAAAGCCACCTTCACCATAATCTCCATCATCCCACCATTGATCTAATTTAATATCACCTTCATTGAGTGCTTTTAAATCCCAACCTGCAGAAAAGATTTTACTTCCTTCAGCTGTAATAATTCCAACTCTCAAATCATCATTTTCATTTAATTCTTTAAAAGCATCAGCAATCTCCTTACTCATACTAGGATCTATTGCATTTACCTTTGGCTTATCTAATTTGACCTCAATGATTCCGTCATATTTTTCAATATGGACATTAGTATTCATATGTATTCCAATACTCTATTTTTATTGTATCTTTATCAAATTCAAATATTACTGCAATTTATTTTAATAAGTACGTAATTTACCATATGCAAAACAACCATAACTTAAAGCTAGACAATTTTTTTTTAATTATTCAAGATAAAGTATGAAAAATATTTAAATAAAAAATTTTTAATTTAGTCAATTTATAGGGAGGGAAATATGACTAGTTCAAAAAATCCGGAAACTATAGCACTTCACGCTGGTTGGAGAAAAGATGATTCAACCAATTCAGTAGCTGTTCCAATCTATCAAACAACAAGTTATCAATTTAATAGCCAAGAGCATGCTGCCAATCTTTTTTCATTAAAAGAACTTGGGAATATATATACACGCATTATGAACCCAACAACTGCAGTTTTAGAAGAGAGAATTGCTCAATTAGAAGGTGGATTAGCTGCTGTTGCTGTTTCTTCTGGGCAAGCTGCATCAGCATTTGCAATTCAAAATTTATGCCGTGCAGGCGACAATATAGTTTCTTCTACTGATTTATATGGAGGAACTTGGAACCAATTTGAAAATACATTCAAACAACTTGGGATAGAAGTAAGATTTGCTGACCCAGCAGATCCAAATTCATTTGCAGAATTAACTGATGATAGAACTAGGGGGTATTATGCTGAGACACTTCCTAACCCAAAATTACATGTTTTCCCAATAGCAGAAGTAGCAGAAATTGGTAAAAAGCTTGGCATTCCACTTATTGTGGATAACACATCTGCACCAATTACATGCAAGCCAATCAAGCATGGCGCTGCTGTTGTTGTTCATTCATTAACTAAATGGATAGGTGGCCATGGTAATTCTATAGGTGGTATTGTAGTTGATGGTGGTAATTTTGATTGGACAAAGTTTCCAGATCGCCAGCCTCTTTATAATGAGCCAGAACCAAGTTATTGGGATTGGGTTTTGGGCAAAGTAGTTCCTGAGGTTTTAGGAGCTAATATCACATTTGCTGTAAGAGCTAGATTTGTATTATTGAGGGATTTGGGATCTGCATTATCCCCTGCTAATGCTTTTAATATTATTCAGGGTTTAGAGACACTTCCACTAAGAGTAAGGCAGAGTCAGGAAAATGCAGAAAAGGTTGCAAGCCATTTGGCAAATAAAAAAGGTGTTTCAAGGGTTATTCATCCAAGCCACCAAGAAGGCATCTACAAAGAAAGAGCTGGAAAGTATTTAGAAGAAGGAAATGGTTCTCTTGTAGGTTTTGAACTTGAGGGTGGTTTAGAAGCAGGCAAAGAATTTATTGATAAGTTAAAGTTGTTTTATCATGTAGCCAATATCGGCGATTCTAGAAGCTTGGCTATACATCCTGCTTCTACAACACACTCACAATTAAGTGCAGATGATCAAGTAAGAGCTGGTGTTACACCAGGCTATGTAAGATTGTCAGTAGGTATAGAGCATATTGACGATATCATTGCTGATCTTGATCAAGCTTTAGCATAAAAAAACAAAAAGAGGCCAATATTAATTAGCCTCTTAAAAAATCTCAGTTCAAGTCTAAATAAATGTTTTCCAATTAGAGCCCCATATTTTTTTCCAAAACTTGGGATTAGAAACATTAGATTTAGCTGTTCCACCAGTCCATAAGTCATATTTAGAATCACCATATTTATTAAAGTAATCATTTATTTCTCTAGAAAATGTATTAATAATTTCCCTACAGCTCTCTTCTTTAAATAAATTTTTTCGTTCATCAGGATCTTCTATTAAATTATATAATTCAGGCTCAATATAAGACATTCCCTCTTTATTAAATCTCTCAATATATAGCCATTCGTGAGTTCTAACTGCTCTGGTCTCCTCTTGCTCCATAAATATCATGTCTCTTGAATTTAAATCTTCATCTGTAAATTTGAGACTAATACTATTGACTAATTTAGACTTAAGTTTGGAAACTCCTGCAATACTCAATATGGTATTTGCTAAATCAGTTTGGCTAACTAAAGCTTTTGAAATGCCTTTATTTATTTTTGGCCCAGAAAAAATTAATGGGATATTAAAACTTGGCCTATGCATTGATGATGGCCATGCAGCTAGTCCATGGCCCCAAATCCCATGATTTCCAAGTGAAAAACCATGATCTGAAGTGTAAATAATTAAAGTGTTGTCAAAAAGATTTAAGCTTTTTAACTCACTCAAAATTTTGCCAACGCCCTCGTCAATTAATGAAGCTTGAGAAAAATAATTTCTAATACTGTCTTTATTATTTGGTAATAATAACGGTCCAGAAAATTGCTCAGGTAAGTCTTCACCACTTTCTAGTAGCCTCGATGAGTATCTTTTAATTACTCTTTTATTAATACCTTCACGTGGAACTGTAGAGAGCTCACATTGTTCATAAAGGCTTGCAAATTTATTTGTAGACTTCCCTTTTATAGAGGGCCAATGTCCGTAAGGACCATTAAAAGGCACAAAGCAGAAGAATGGATTTTGATGATCTTTAATTTGATTTAAGTATTCAATTGTTTTTAAAGTAAAGAAATCAACTGAATGACCCTCATGATTATACACTTCATCGTTATCAATAATTTTATTATCATAAAAGCTTTTTGTGTGGCCATGAGGAAAAGTAACCCAATGGTCAAATGCCTTTGGACTTTTCCATGCCTTGCCTAAATGATATTTTCCTATTAAAGCATTGTTATAACCTGCATCTTTTAGTTTTTGAGGAAAACTTTCAAATTCACCGATAGCATTCCAATCCTGTGGCCAGAGATCTTCAAGTTTATCATCAAGCCAATTATGAATACCGTGTGCAGTTGGCATTAATCCAGTTAAGACAGATGCCCTACATGGAGAGCACATTGCATTTGTACAATATGCTGAAGTATATTTCATACCCTCTTTTGATAACAAATCAATATTAGGCGTTTTGACTTCATGATTTCCATAGCATCCTAAAAAATCAGCAGACTGGTTGTCTGTCATAATCAAAAGGATATTTGGTCTACTTTCATTCATTTATGTTTTCAAAAAATTTTAAGATTTTTCTTTATAGATAGAATGATGCCAAATTATGATTATAATTGATAATAAGATACCTATTGAGTAATAAAACTCTAAACTTGAAATTACCATTCCTGACAAAATAATTCTTATTATAATTTCAAAATTGCTCAGTTCGTATTTGTCAAACTTAGCTAGACAACTTGAAATTAAGTATAGAAATAATGATAGACGAGCTAGAAGCCACAGCAAAGACAAAAAATAGATATTACCATCATAACCCGGTAAATAATCAGCTGTGGGTGAATTTGGGTCTATTTTTGCAGCGTCTATGACTAAAAGCTCAGGATAGAAAGCAAAAATGAATGGGATAATAAACATTACAATACCAGACTTTACAGCTGAAAAAGCAGTCGACATAGGATCTGCTTTAGTTAGAGAAGAAGCTGCAAATGCTGCTATTGCAACAGGAGGAGTAATAGCCGAAGCAACAGCAAAATAAAAAATAAACATATGAGCTGTAAAAGTTGCAATTCCTAACCCAACAAGCATAGGACCCATTAATAGTGCGACGTTTAGGTAGGCTGGTACACTTGGCATACCCATACCTAGAAGAATAGCCATTAACATCGTTACCAAAAGTGCTACAAATAGAAAAAATCCATTATCTGTTAATCCAGTATCATAGTTTCTTAGTAAATGAATGATATCTGTGGCAATAAAGTTTGATAGCCCAGTAAAATTAAGGCAAAAATCAATAACAGAAACTGCCAAAAACATCAGATAAAGTGTGCTTACAAGTATGCCAGCATCCGATAACGCATGAGCTAATTTTGATGGGTTTAGTCTAATATTCTTATCTAAGAAAAATAAAACCATAAGCAATGCTGTTGCCCACCAACCAGCAGAACCTGCATCACCAGCAGAATTTTGGAAAAGTTGAAACAGCCATGGTAATTCATATGCTCTGCAAACACCATTCTCTATTACCTGATTTACACCAAACAAACTCCCTAAAACTCCACATCCAACAGTCTCTTTTGGAGTAATTAACATAAACAAAATTAATAAAATTGGGGCAAAAATCATTATTAAGTTTTTATAATCTTCTCCTGTTAAGATCATTTCCTCAGTGATTTTGCCAACAGGAGTGATATTTTGTTTTCTTGACTGAAATACGACTGAAAGAAACAAACATCCGAAATAAGCAATAGCAGGTAAAGCAGCAGCTATAATGACTTCTCTATATGGTACAACAGTCATTGCAGATAAGATAAATGCAGCCACACCCATTACAGGAGGCATTATTTGCCCACCTGAGGAGGCTGCTGCCTCAACTCCACCTGAAAATACTTTTGCAAAACCTCTTCTAAGCATCATAGGTATTGTGAGCGCTCCAGTTGATAAAACATTCACAATCGGGCCACCTGAAATTGTTCCAAACATTGCAGAGCTTACTATGGCTGCATGGGCCGGACCTCCTCTTAGGTGCCTTGTCCATAGAAAGGCTATTTTTATAAGTGATTTTCCACCAGCAGAAACACCGAACAATGATCCCAAAACAATGTATGGGAAAACTGTATTTATAAGGATATTCATAAACCTACCAAGCAAACCTTGCCCATTGTTGACTAAGATCTCTCTAACAGCGGGCCTTCCATCAGACAGTAATCTTGGTTCCCCACCTAATTTTGTAATTAAGTATTTATTTATGTCATCAGCACCATAAAAATACCAAATCATTACAGTTAAAAAAGTATAGGCAGTAACAAGAATAGCAACAGCCACAAGAGGAAAACCCCAAACTTTAACATTGTAAATTAAAAAAATTATCAATGAAAATATCATCACAAGAAAAATCCAATTCCCAAGATGATTGATACAAGTGGGGTCATCAACAGTGCTTGGTTCTGGCAATCCCATGAGTTCAGCAAAATCTTTTTCAGCCTGAAGTGATTGGGCAATTAACTCTGCTCTCTCACCAGTAAATTGATCAATTAAACATATAGAATCAATTTCTATGACAAATGAGATGGATATAAGAGCCGCCATAAATATTAGACTTACATCCATAAATATACTCAAAATTTTAGTTATGAAGCCTCTATTCTTATACTCCCTCCAAAAAGAGTGGTTTAATGAAACCACCAACATCATCATGAAAAAAATTATAGGGAAAAAATACTCGTATGAAAATTTTCTGAAAACAATTTTGTTATTTCCTGTAATATCCCAAATCAACTGTTCCAAACCAGGAATAGCTGGGATTGTATTAAGCATTCCTACCAAAACAAGAACAAAAGCAATTACTTTTGCAATTTTTAATCCCACATCATTATTTTTCTCAAATTCTAATATTGGGGAATTTTTGACAGAATTCATTGAGCTTTAATAAATTGAGTTATGAAAATAAAAATGGCCAAGCTGAAAACTTGGCCATTACGTAACCTTTACTTAGCGCAATCGGCTACTTTGTATCCAGCTTCTTCCCATGCTGCAACAGCACCTGCATGGTACTTCACTTTACTTGGCCCGCATAATCCAGCTAACTTTGGATCCATTTGACCAAGCCCAATGTTTGGAGCAAAGGGAGACTTAGCTTTTAACTTATCTAAAGTGGCTATATGAGTAGCTGTAATTGCTTTTGCAAGATCAAAACTCATATCTTTATGAACTAGCTCAACAAATGCAGTACCCAGTCCTCTGAAAACTCCATCTTCAGAAACCATTGAAACACCATCACTATAACCCATATCTTCCCACTTTACTTGAAGTGGAATATTGCCAGGTGCGTTAAAAACCTTTTGATAAGCTTCACTTTCAAAAATATCTTTAGGTGTAGAAATTATTCTCACATTTCCTGCAGACTGCATTACTGTAACTCTTGCAGAAGGAAAAGTAAGAGGAACCACAACTCCATCAACTGATCCATCAACTAGAATATTTGCTAATTGACCCCAATTAGCCTGAACCCCTTTATAGTCGTCACCTTCTTTATAACCACTCGCTAAAACTATAGCTTGACGTGCATTAACCAAAGCCGCACCTCTTGGAGGACCATTAAAAATTGTTTTACCCTTAATATCTTTCCAACTTTTAATGTTTGCACTTTCAAGAGCAAACAAGCCAAAGCCACCAGCGTTGTATGGATAAAGTGCTCTAACATTTGCTGCTAATTCTGCTCCTTTATCCCCTTGTTTTGCAAAAGGGCCTCTCCCTTTATCTAGTAAAAAAGGTAAAATAATTGGCATTGCTGACATATCAATTTTTCCTTCAGCAAGTGTCATTAGTGAATTTGTAAGCGTCTGTCCTTCTGTAACTTGCAAGTTAGCAATTCCTGCTTCACCAAGAACGTCAGATAAATGCATAATTGTTAAATGTGGAACTCCACCAGGGCTTGCTGTATGAGCAGATAAATTCACTTGTGCGTTTGCAGTTAATGAACTTAACCCCAAAATTAATAAAATCGTAAAAAAACCGTTTTGAATTTTTTTCATTAAATTCCTCCAGATATAATATTTATTGTAATTATTGTTATACTAATCAAAGTTATTTGCAATTGATTTTAAATAGAAATATTGTTGATTAAATCAAATTAAAGGAGACGCTAATGCAGAAAAAAATTGCACTTGAGGAGCACTTTATGCATCCAGACTTTGTTGATTACTGGTCTAATACTGCAATTAATATTAGTCCTGAGCTTTTTGGAAAAGTTAGAAATAAACTAGAAGATTTTGGTGAGAGGCGTCTCAATGAAATGGACAGTATAGGAGTTGAAAAGTCTGTGTTATCTCTTGCTGGACCTGGAGTTCAAGCTGAGTATTTTACAAATAAGGCCATTGAGAAGGCAAAATTCATAAATGATTATTTGGCTGAAAAAATATTAGATAAAAGATCACGTTACGGTGGATTTGCACATCTTGCTATGCAGAATCCTAAAGCTGCTGCAGATGAGCTAGAAAGAACAACTCGCGATTTAGGTTTCTCAGGTGCATTGGTAAATGGTATTACAAATGGAGCATACCTTGATGATGATCGATTTTCAGTGCTTTGGGAGCGTGCATCAGATCTAAAAGTTCCAATATACATTCATCCAAATAACCCAGCTGATATACCAGCAATGTACCAAGGTCATCCAGAAATGTGGGGACCAGTCTGGTCTTGGACTGTTGAAACAGGATCTCATGCATTGCGTATAATTTTTAGCGGCATATTTGATCGCTTTCCAAATGCTAAATTAATCCTTGGTCACATGGGAGAAACGCTACCATATCAATTATGGCGTTTTAATAGTAGATGGGAAATTTCAAATAAAGGTAAAAAAAAATTAAATCTAATACCATCAGAATATTTTAAAAAAAATTTTTGGTGTACAACAGCAGGTGTTTGTTCCGATGAGCCATTGCGCTGTGCTATTGACGCTCTTGGAACTGACCGTGTAATGTTTTCTGTTGATTATCCATTTGAAAAATCAGAACATGCAGGTACGTGGATTGACAACGCAAATCTATCTGTAGCCGAAAAGTCAATGGTTTGTTATGAAAATGCAAAATCATTACTGAGACTTTAAAAGATGAATAATTCAGTTAATAAATCCATTATTGTGACAACACTTGGAACTGGAACCCCAATTTTAAACCCAAAACGTGCAAGTCAAAGTATTTTAATAGAAGCAGCTGGCTATCGACTGCTTTTTGACACAGGAAGAAATGTAGCTACAAGACTTGCAGAGGCAAATGTACCTCCAGCCTCAGTAACACATATATTCTTTACTCATTTTCATTCTGATCATACGGTAGGTTTCGCTGATTTCTGGTTAAGTTCGTGGTTACCTGCAGGTGGATCAAGGTCTACACCACTTTATGTTTTAGGACCAGAAGGAACTCATAATTTAATAGAGGGACATCGACTTGCTTTTAATGATGATATTAAAATTCGATCGTCTGATCAGAAGCTTCCTCAAAAAGGCGTAGAAATAAAAACTAAAGAATTTTTAAAATGTGGTCAGGTATTTAATCAGGATGGGCTTACCGTAACATCTTTTGAGACAGATCATGGTGAAAAAATCAAGCCTAATTGGGGTTATAAAATTCAATATTCAGGGCGAACTGTTGTTATAAGCGGAGATGCTAAAAATGATATTCGAGTATCAGAAATTGCAAAAAACTCTGATTTATTATTTCATTCCCTAGGTGCTGCAAAAGACGAAATCAAAAACCTTGATGATGTTAATGCTATTCTTCAACATCATACTACACCAAAAGAAGCTGCAAAAATCTTTTCATTATCACGACCAAAACTTGCTGTTATAATTCATATGGTTCTTCTTGGCAAACCAGGCTTTCCTCCAATGACTTCAATGGAAATATTGGAAACCATACAGAAACATTACAATGGACCTCTCACTATAGCCGAGGATTTAATGAAGTTTGAGGTTGGAGAGAAAGTTAAAGTAATACCAAAAGCTAATATTTAAATATAATAAAATTACCTTAACTTTCCTAAATGAAAAAGAATTACAGAAATATTTACCAACACATTTTAATCGAAACTTTTTAACTAGAAGATAATATCGAGGCTAAATTAATACTCTGAGTAGCTAGTGAATTAGCTGCAACAATATCGCCAAATTTTGAAGATAAGTTTGGACTTATCATGTATAAGCCCTTGTTCGGCTTCCCTCCAATTCTAAGAACTCTGAATTTATCGTCTACCTCCAAAGTTTCATTAAAAATATCTGAAAAACCAATTTTAGACTTAATAATCTGTTTAGAGAGTTTATCTTCACCTTTACCAGAGCAATTTATAATTTTGTCTACATTGATTGATTTTCTATCACCTATTGTTAGAATTATTTTGTTTCTATTCTGAATAATATTTTTTGCTTTTCCTTTATGTATAATTAATTGTTGATTTTTTTGAAACTCTATTAAGTCTCTAATTGATTGCGGTGACGCTCTATACCTATATCTTGACCAAGTAGAGTTTAATTTGTTTTTTAAGGATAATTTTCCTTTATCTGGCAATTTTTTCCAATTATCATTAATATTTTGTCTTAATTCTTCCCAAGCTGATTGCCACTCTGAACTCTCTACAGGTTTAAATGGAAGATAGTTTTTTATAAAGTTTAAAAAATTGGATGGGAGAATTCTATTATTATTCTCATATGGCCAAATAGGGATTTTTTTTCTTTCCCACTTTGAATTTGCAGGAGGAAACTTTCCACTTGGAGAAACAACATGTATTTCACCTTTATGATCAATTGATTTAAGTGATGCTATACAATCTAGGGACGTTAGCCCTGATCCCATCAAAAGGATATTATCGGTTTTATGAATTAATTTTATCCAATTTCCGTTCCAGGGATTTTCAACAAGATTTTTATTGTTAGTGATAGTTGCTTTATCTAAAGCAAAAGGCCATTTAGGTGTGGGGTTTCCTGTAGCAAGTATTATATTCTTAGAAAAAATTTTCGTATTGTCGTCTAAAGAAGAAGCCCAATAACCAGATTTATCTTTATATATTTTTTGTACAATTTCTTTTTTATGCAATAATTTACCTTTTTCTATTAGCTTGTTTATTTTCGAATGAACAAACCTACCAAAGTCACTTCTCTTATAAAAATTTCCAGCCTCATGAGAGGCTTCTTCATCTATAATATTTTTTTTAGCCCAATTAGTAAATTCAAGCTTATTGTTTGGATCAATCCACATAATCTCAGATCGAACATTTAATCGATAGTCATCATTCATACAATTAAAAGCATTGCCGTAGCCAAGTTTAGTAGGGCCTACTATATTGATTGAATTTGTTTGAATTCCTGCTTCTAACAAATGAAAACACAAAGTAGCTGCTGTAAAGCCACTACCAACAATTAAAAACTCAATCATTTAGTTAATCAAATTTAATTTTAGTTTAAAGAAATATCCGTTGAAGTTATTTCTGAGTCATAATTATAAACATAGATGCCGGAAAAATCACTTTGTTTGAAAATGAATGTTTTCTTTAAATCTTGAAAAAATTCTTTAGAGCTTTCTTCAAACTTATTTAAATCTTCACCTGACTCAAACTTAAGGTTAATTGATATACTGCCACATTTACCAATGGAAATATTCAATGACCTTATATTAAATGGAACAATTTTTTTACCAAGTCTTTCAGAACAAAAAGTAGCGGCAACTTTTGCTTCACTTAACCCTGGAAATTTAAAATTATATACTTTAGCAAACATAATCTATTTTATTGTTGAAAACATCTCGTCGATTAAAGACACAGCTGCTTCACCTGCAATTTTAATTTTTTTCATCTCTTTTACTTCTAATTTCATTAATGACTGCAACTCTAAACCACTTGGGGACATCATGACATTTCCGTTTCTATCAGATTTGCATAAACCCTTTTGAATCAGATTAGAAGCTTCGGTTTCATCAATTGATATATCAGAAATTATCGAAATAAACATTTTAAAATCATTAATGTTAAAACTTTCATCATACTTTTGAAAACTTATAAGAGCCTCTAAAATTTTCTGAGAAGTTACTTCTTTTTGAGCGACTTGAGAGTCAATGAGAAGTGCTATATTTGATGTAATTTTTTTTATTAGTGAAATTTGATTTTCATTTAATGCTTTAGGGCTTCTATGAAGCATACATAAAGTTCCTAGCGCAAAGTTATCCTTATTAGTTACAGGGAAACCAGCATAACCATACCATTCAGAAGTACCATTTAAAAAATTTGGGTGGTTCTTCCAGATTGGGTCTTTACTCATATCTTTCATAAGTAGAGGTTCAGTGTCTAATAATACATAAGAGCAAATATTATTCTCGTGTCTCAAACCTTTACTACCAGGTTTATCATCTTCACCGACATTTGCTATATTGCATTGCATTTCAGCATCAAATAAGCTAAATGACGCTGAGTCAAAGCCTGTTATATCTTTTGCTAATTCACAGTAAACTTGAAAAGCTGTATTATCCGGAGCATCAATAAGTCCTGTTTTGATTACTGCTTTTACTCGTTGTTCTTCATTTGCAGGTCTTGGGGCTAATTTGACAGTCATAGTTTATCCATTTGAATTAATTAAATTAAACAGTATATATAATTTTTGTCAATATCGTGGGGAATCATAACCAAGAAGAAATTTCTTCAACCCTGAAAGATTGATATTTAGATGCAAAATTATTCTCAAACTTTGACCAATTAGAATGAAATGCTTGGCACTTTTTAAAAGCTTCTTCACTTTCATATTCCCAAATTAAAATTGTTCTAATCAGATCAGTATTTTTTTCAAATAAGATTTTTTGATCTATCTGGCCATTTTTTTTTAAAAATTCAATTGCTTTTGGCGAATAGAAAGTATTCCACTTTTCCAACCACATTTTTTGATCACCCTGAGTGGGGAATAGAATTATTCCAACTGAGATAAATTTTTTCATATCATAAATTTAATTTTATATTTATTCACTATATAAAAGATTATAATTATTTTTATTTTATCTCTATAGAAAAATGAACAAATCAGAACGTGTAAGATTTATTATTAGTCATCTAGAAAAATTATATCCTAAAACCCCAGTTCCACTAAATAATCAAAATAACTATGAATTATTAATTGCTGTACTATTGAGTGCTCAATGCACAGATGAGAGAGTAAATCAAGTAACACCCAGCCTTTTTTCTAAAGCAAACCGACCAGACAAGATGGTAAAACTCTCAATAGATGAGATTTATAAAATTATAAGGCCATGTGGGCTAGCTCCTCAAAAATCAAAAGCTATATTCAATTTATCAGAAATATTAATTTTAAAACATAAAGGAGAAGTACCCTCAAACTTTGAAGACCTTGAAGCTTTACCAGGTGTAGGTCATAAAACCGCAAGTGTTGTTATGTCTCAAGGCTTTGGTTATCCAGCCTTTCCAGTAGATACTCATATTCATCGACTAGCTCAGAGATGGGGACTTACAAATGGAAAGAATGTTACTCAGACAGAAAAAGATTTAAAAAGGTTATTCCCGAGGAATTTATGGAATAAATTGCATCTTCAAATTATTTTCTATGGAAGGGAATTTTGTACAGCAAGGGGATGCAATGGAACTATTTGTGAAATTTGTAAAACTTGTTATCCAAAACGGGTAAAGCCAGTAAAGACAAAAAAATGATTATTTGATACTAGCAATTGCTTTTATATGCTTAGGTGACGTCCCACAACAACCACCAACTATTTGAGCTCCTAATGAATTCCAAACCTTAACTTTTTCAATGAAGTTTTTTGGATTAATAACATTATCAAATGTCCAATTTGGTGATAGCCAGCCGCCACTATCGGGGTAAGCAAATATAGGTCCATTGAAGTTTTCTTTGATCATTTCAATACATATATCCATTATATCTACAGAAGTATGCATAGCCCCCCATACATCAAATTCATAGTTTTTTGCAAGTGACATCATTTCTTTAAATGTAACATTACTCTCATCTGTGAGACTTAGTATTTCTCCAGTCTCTGATTTCCTACATGAAAATCCAACCCATACTGGTAACTTTGATTTACGCATTACATCGAAAACAACTTCCATTCTTTCCGGTCTGTACATCATTTCTAATAAAATTAAATCACAACCATTATTGCTAAGCAGGTTTAGCATTTCATAAGTTGAATCCTGAAGTTCATTTTTTGATACATTTACAACTGCTTGAGACAGAACATCACCATCTGCTATTGGGTAGCGATGGGATATCGAGCCCGCAATAAGAACATCAAATTTTTTTGTTTCTTCTCTTGCATTTAAAGCTGAATTAATAGCTTTTAAATTTATCTCTTTAAACTGTTTTTCAGAACCTGCTGCTTTAAGCATTATTCTGCTTGAAGCATAAGTATTAGTTGTAATTATCTGTGACCCAGAATTTATGTAATCGATATGAATTTGCTTTAATATATAGTCTTGTAAAGAAGCTGTTCCACACCAAGAACCATCCATTACAATTCCTCTTTTTTGTAATTCTGTTCCAATTGCGCCATCAAAAAGTATTAACTCATTGCTTTTTATTTTTTCTAGAATTTTTAAATAACGATCAATCATTTTGATAATAAGTAAAAAATATTAATATTAATAATTGTTTACTAGCTATGCAAATTAGTTCAATAAGTAATTCTACCTCTAAAATAGAAATATCATTTTGTACAAAAAAAAAGAATTCATAGTCCCAAATATTTATCAAGCAAAGAGATCAGCGATTCTTCATTTGATAGCTAAAAATTTTCTAAATCTTACTGGCTGGAAAATAGTAGGAAAATTACCAGATGAAAAAAGAATAGTTGTTGTTTGTGCACCACATACTTCTAATTGGGATTTTATTTTTGGCATGATTTTAGTTCTAGCCATTGATATAAAAGTTAAATTTCTGGCTAAGAAGTCTATTTTTGTACCAATATTTAAAATTTTGCTTAATAAATTGGGCGGAATTCCTGTTGATAGAGATAATCCCGAACTTTTGGTACAAGAAATAGCTGATTATTCAAAAAATAATGAAGGTGTTTTGATAGCCGTTACACCTGAGGGAACAAGAAAAAAAGTTACGAAATGGAAAACAGGATTTTTAAGAATAGCTAAAATATCAGATTCTATAATCCTTCCTCTTGGAATAGATTATCCTTCTAAAACCTTCACTTTAGAAAAAGTTTTTAATCCAACCGGTGAAAATGAAAAAGATATTATCGCGCTTAAATTTATATTAAAAAATTATATAGGCCGTCACCCTTCTAGACAATAGAGTTCACCATCTTAAACTCATACAACTCAAACCTGCATCAACTTTTGAAATTTCATCTACTTTAGCTAGAATAATCTTATAGGATTTTGATAATAGTTCATAAGTTTTTTCAAACCCTTTAGGCACTAAAAGATAGTTGTTTACTCTGAGTGAGTTAGCAACTATCTCCTCACCTTCTGGCACATTAATTACTTTAAATTGATTTTCAAAAAAACCTGTCAAAGACATTTTTTTTGTCTGTAAAATAGTTTCATCATCTAATAAACTACAATCAGATTTAAAATGGAGAACTCCGTTTGGTGTATCTGTGATTATAACCTTTGCACCTAAATGTGATAAGATTTTTTCTAATTCATTTGCCCCTTCTTTATTGGTTCTATTTGAAAGGCCAATAATGAACCTATCATTTATTCTTAGAATGTCTCCACCTTCAATTTTTCCATTATTAACCTCAAAAACCTCTTCAAATATATTTTTAGCCTCATTTCTAAAAACATTATGCTCGCCAAAACGTGATGGAGCTCCTGGTCTCAAAATAATACAAAAATTATTAAAAGTAATTGCAGGGTCTTCAACAAAAACGCTATCAGGATAATCTTCAAGTGCATCTAAAGTGATAACATTTATATCAGAATGTTCTAAATGCATTTTATAGTCATTATGTTCAGCAATCACTTTTTCAAAATTTGGTTTTTTACCTATTGAACTTATTGCATTTGAAATACTTTTTGATGGTGTCCTCACCAATGCATTTTTAAAATTATATGCCATAAGTAACTATTTTTTTATTTTAGGATCATGAATTATATTCATTTTTTTCATGGGACTTACACCTAATTCTGTTGATGCAAATGCTCCACCATGACATTGATTGCCAATGTCACTCAGTTCATCACCTAGATCGCTTTTAAAAATTTTCTCTGCATATACTTCAGCATTGTCCTTTGGAAGAAATCCAATATGAGATGCATCCGTATTATCAATATTTTTTCTATCATTATTTGAAACTCCATAAAGAGTAGTAAATCCAGTATAAGATGTTTCAATAGATCTGATTACGAGTTGGATAAGATCATTATAGGAGAGCCAACTAGATAAACCTCTGAGAGTATTGACTGGTGCACATGACGCTATCCTTAGACAAACAGCCTCAATGCCATTTTTTTCAAAATACATTTTTGCCAAATCTTCAGTAAAACACTTTGCTAGTCCATAAAAACTATCTGGTCTGTGAGGAGTATCAGGTTTAAGTGTAACAGTCCTTGAGTTCATTCCAACAGCATGAATAGAACTTGCATAAATTACTCTTTTTACTCCATGTTTTTTTGAAGCCTCCCAAACATTATAGGAACCAATAAAATTTGGCCCCAGTAATTCATTAAATGGGAGCTCATCAACAATAGCACCAAAATGACAAACGATAGTAGCATCCTTGATAATAGGCTCTATTTCATCATAAATAGAAATATCTGCTTTTACATACTGCTCATTTTTATAAAGCTTGCCAATATCTTCTTTAATATCGGAAGAGACTAAACTTTCACAAATTTTAGAAATTGGTTCCCTAATATAAGATCCTAGTCGGCCACCAGCACCAGTTAAAACAATTTTTTTAATCATAAATAACCTTTTAATAAATTACTTAAAATATATTATATTTAAATGCACTGATAAATTATTCATATAACAATTACAGATTTAAACGATTTAAAGTATTAACTTATATAGGCTTAATTCAAATATTAAAGGATTTAAATGATAAAAAAATTTCAAAATAATACCGCCTTACTTTTAGTGGATGTTCAAAAAGGAGTAAATGATACTAACTATTATGGTGGACCAAATGGTAAGCGTAACAATTTACATGCAGAGGATAACATAAAAACAGTTCTTCAAAAATGGAGAGACAGTGATCGGGTCATAGCTTTTACAAAGCATAACTCTAGAGAAAAAGGCTCGCCCCTTAATTTGGAACTCGAAAGCGGGCAACAAATTGATGGATTAGAGCCTAATTCAGGTGATATCGTTGTAATTAAAGATGTAAACAGTGGCTTTGTAGGAACATCTCTTGAACTTGATTTAAGGAGAGCCGGTATCCAAAGGCTCGTTATTTTGGGTTTTTTTACAAATGTATGTGTAGAAACAACAACTAGAATGTCTGGTAATATGGGTTTTGATACCTACTTAGTTCACGATGCTTGTGCATCAATGAATGTAATTGGTCATGATGGAACTTACTATGAACCAGATTTAGTGCATAACATGGCTGTAGGTAACCTACATGGTGAATTTTGCACAGCTATTAGCACAGAAGACGCACTACATTTATGTGAAACTGATGCACCTCATATCAATCGAGTTCAAGGAAACGAATGAATTTTGGTGTTTCATCAATGGTTTTGCCTCTTAAGAAAGTGGCTTTATTAAGACCAGGAGCGTCATTATTAGAAGCAGACATTAATAAATGGCATTACAGTAATATTTTTAATCCAGATAAAGTCCAAAGCATTTACAATAATTTTGCAAAACTACTAACGAATGAAGGTGTTGAAATTTTTTGGATTGAAGAAAAAACCAATATAGCAGACGCAATTTTTACTTATGACGCTTCAATGATGACGAAATCAGGAGCTATTTTAATGTCTCCCGGCAAAGAATTACGAAAAGGTGAACAAAATTTACACCGTAATTTTTATAAACATAATAACATACCAATCATTGGGGAAATTGCTGGCAACGCTACTGCAGAAGCTGGTGACACTTTATGGTTAGATGACAATAGCTTAATTGTTGGCAAGGGTTTTAGAACCAATCAAGAGGGCGTCAATCAAATAAAAGAAATAATGAAACCTTTACAAGTAGATGTTTTTCAATTTGACATTCCAGTATACATGGGGACGGAAGCATGTTTACACTTAATGTCCCTGATAAGTTTAGTCGATCATCGTAAGGCATTTGTTTATACTCCATTACTGCCAGTTAGTTTATTCAAGCTTCTTGAGGAGAAAGGCTTTACTCTAATCAATGCTCCAGAAGATGAATTTTTATCAAGCAACACCTTAAGCACTAATATTCTAACTATATCTCCTGGAAAATGTATAATGATTGATGGCTTTCCTAAGACAAGAGAAAGCTTAGAAAATTTTGGTATAAGCGTAAAAGTTTTCAGTGCAGATGAACTTTGCATTGCATGTGAAGGTGGTCCAACCTGCTTAACTCGTCCTTTGTTAAGATCTTAAAAATAAATTTAATGAAATTTTCATTGCCTCAACATAGTATTTATTTTTCTTTTTTTATTTATTCTTTCTCGTTAGGTGTTTTTTTTCCAAGAATAGCAGATCTGCAGCAACAAATGAATATAGGTGAAGCCACTCTTGGAATGGCACTTCTAGGCCCACCAATTGGCGTTCAAATATCTTTATTATTTGCAGATTTGATACTTGAAAAAATTGGATTTAGAAAAACTATGTGTTTTGGAATCCCAATACTAGGTTTTGCACTTGTTTTCAGTGCACTGTCTTATTCACCTATTTTCTTTTTCATTTCACTTATGTTTGGAGGTTTTGCAATAGGAATACTTGAAGTTGCTGTAAACTTAGAAGCAGACCGTTTAGAAAACAAAATTGATACAAAAATAATGAATAGAAGTCATTCATTTTGGAGCCTAGGTTTTTTTGCCTCTGGTATTACGGGTGCCCTTTTATCTCAAATGCAAATTTCTCCTTTTATAAATTTTTCTCTTTCTTTAGTAATATGTTCCA
This sequence comes from uncultured SAR116 cluster alpha proteobacterium, assembly GCA_902539295.1. Classification (GTDB taxonomy): domain Bacteria; phylum Pseudomonadota; class Alphaproteobacteria; order Puniceispirillales. Next base: position 39,050 of record CACBIM010000009.1, on the reverse strand, counting down.
TTTTTACTTTTGTATTTTGTGCAAGATATCAGCCTGCTAGCAAAAGAGAAAATCCAATCAAAAATAACAGTGTTTTTGTTTATCCAACAAAATCGATAATGGGTCTCGTACTGTTGACATTGTCACCAATGCTACTCGAAAGTGCTAGCATTGATTGGTCAGTTATTTATATGAGAGATATTTTTTTAACTCCTCCAGTTATTAATGGTTTATCAATTGTAGTATTAGCAATCGCTCAATTTATTGTAAGGTTTTATGCTGATTTTTATGTTGAAAGATTTGGTCCTTTAAAAATATCTCATATATCTATTTACATTATGTTCATTGGTGTATTTGCAGTAACATTATCTAGTTCCGTTATTATTTCACTAATTGGTTTTACTTTAATTGGCGGGGGCTCAGCAGTATTATTTCCCTTAGCCATGTCTGCTGCCGCTCAGAAAACTGATAGACCTGCAGCTATAAATATTGCCTCATTAGCCCAAATATCTTTTCTTATGTTCCTTCTGGCACCTCCAATACTAGGTTTAGTAGCTGAAAATTTTGGAATCAGGGTATCATTTGGGATTGGTTTGCCAATGGTTATTCTAAGTTGGTTCTTTATAAACTCCTTAAAAATAAGAAAGTTGTAAAGAAAAGCCATAATAGTTAATAATTAACTTATAAAGAATAAGAAATTGAGGTTTTAATGACTCACTCAAATACTGTTGGATCAACAATATACCAAAAAATAAAAGATGATATTATCTATGGCAAATTACAACCTTCAACAAAATTGAAGTTAGATAAATTAAGCAATTCTTATTCTGTGAGCATGTCAACATTAAGAGAATGCCTTAACAGGCTTTCAAGTGAAGGTTTTGTATCTGCTGAGGAACAAAGAGGTTTCTTTGTAACCTCAATTTCACTTAATGATTTTGAAGAAATTACAAACCTTCGTATCTTACTTGAATGCCATGCCCTAAAGCTTTCTTTGAGAAATGGAGATACTGAGTGGGAAGGCAATCTAGTTGGGGCATATCATAAACTTCATACTAAAGAAAAAGAAATGCAAAATGGTGATATTTCAACAAAAAAGTCATTGATTAGGTATGACTGGGGTTTTCATCAATCATTAATACTTGCATGCAACTCAGCCAATTTAATCTCTCTACACTCACTTTTATACTATAAATTTCTCAGATACCAAATGCTCCTTACCTCTTCTAGGGGCAGTGAAGCAGTCAACGAGCACAAGAAAATTTTTGACTCAGCATTAGAAAGAGATTTTCCAAAAGCTGAAAAAGAACTAAAAAATCATGTCAAAATGGGTCTCAATTTCATTTCAAAAGGATATGAATTTAATTGATCTTTAATTGTCTTATTTTATAAGTATTTAATAATCTGAATTTCGCTTAAATAGAGAAAATACATTTTGATAAAAAATAAAGATAATAATATTGAAAATTTTAAACAATCTTTAAGCCGAAAGACGAATAAGTCCGAAGTGCCTCTGTCCAAAAGTATAGTAAAGAATATTCCTATTTACGAAGGGAAAGAAGTTAATGAAATATCATTAGAAGAAGATTATAAAATTGCACTTCTTCGAGAATGGTCAAATGTTTTCAAAGAAGGTTCTGGCATTGTTGTAATAAAAAAAGGTATAGCCAATTTAAAGGTTATCTCCAAGGCAACTAGTATTTTTACCAAACTAATAGAAACAGAAAAAGAAAAATTCAATTCAGAAGGTGACCATTTTGCCAAACCAGGAGCAAATGACAGGGTTTGGAATGCACTTGAAAAACATTGTATTTATGACCCTGATAATTTTTGTCAGTATTATTCTTCTCCAAGCATCAGACTTGCGTCTGAAGCATGGTTAGGTCCTTGCTACCAGATAACTGCACAAATAAATCGCGTTAATCCTGGAGGGGAGGCTCAAACCGCTCATCGGGATTACCATTTAGGTTTCATGACAGTTGAACAAGCTTCAAAATATCCAGAACATGTTCATACATTCTCACCTTTTCTTACATTACAGGGCGCAGTAGCCCATTGTGATATGCCAATAGAAAGCGGGCCAACGAAATTACTTCCTTTTTCACAAAATTTTATATCTGGATATTTGGTTTATGGAAACCCTGAATATCAAGAACACTTCGAAAATAACTATGTTCAGATACCTCTTGAAATTGGTGATCTAATTTTTTTTAATCCAGCTATTTTACATGCCGCTGGGAATAATACCTCAACTGATATATTCAGAATGGCAAACCTTCTACAAATTTCATCCCCATTTGGAAGAGCTATGGAAACTGTAAATAGACTTAAAATGTCACTAACAGTATACCCAATACTATTAGATGCAAAATTGCATAATAAGATTTCAGAAATAGAAATTGATAATATAATTGCAGCTTGCTCTGAAAGCTATTCCTTCCCTACAAATTTGGACTTGGATCCTCCTGTAAATGGTCTTGCACCATTAACACAAGCACAAATTATGAGAAAAGCTCTTTATGAAAAGAACTCACTCGAAAGCCTTAAAAAAGAGCTTATTGAGCAATCAGAAAATCAGAAAAGTTAAATTAATTTTGCAATAACTTTTCTTTATTTTTACTTCTTCTGCACCTTTCACTGCAATAAAGAACATTTGCCCAGTCTTTTTTCCATTTTTTCCTCCACGTAAATGGCTTTCTGCAAGTTTTGCAAATTTTTTCGTCTTTCATTGTGTATTATTACTTATAAATTCTTCAGCTTTAGCAAAAATATGAGACTTCCTGTCTTGAGGCATTTTATCCAAAGTACGATGCAAAAAAGATAGTCTTGGATTAGACTTGTAAAAATCTATATTCTTTTCTGTAAACCGCCAATATAAGCCATCAACAATGTCACACCATTCACCTTTAGGGTAATTGCTCATTTTTAAAATATAATTCGAGCCACAAGTATAGGGCTTAGTAGACATCAGCCCACCATCAGAGTAAGTTGCCATTCCAAAAACATTAGGAACCATTACCCATTCCGAAGAGTCGATATACATTTCCATAAACCATTTATATATATGCTTTGGATCAATTTCACATAAATTCATTATATTGCTAATTACCATAAGCCTTGGAATATGATGATTATAACCATGTCTTAAAGCACATTTAATTGAATCATCTAAAGGCAGGATACCTGTTGTGCCATTATACCAGCTACTTCTTAATTTATTTTTATGGCTCCAATAATTATGACTACTTTGAAATTCGCTTTTTTCTTGGTAAATACCTCTTATAAATTCCCTCCAACCTAGAATTTGTCTTATAAATCCTTCAAGAGAATTTAGAGGTATTTCATTAGTTTTTGAAAAATCAATTAGTTTTTTAATAATGTATTCAGGAGTAAGAAGCCCTATATTGAGAGAGGAACTCAAGCAACTGTGAAAAAGGAAATTTTTTCCTTCTAACATTGCATCTTCGTAAATACCAAAATTTTGAAATCTATCTTTAAGAAATGAATCTAAATATGTTTCTACATCATTTCTAGTAACAGGAAACCATATTTCATCTAATTGCCCTGGGTGATCATTAAAGTATTTTTCAATTAACTCAACAACCTCATGGTGATATTTAGATTTTTGAAATTTTGGATTATTTGGGATAGTTGTGCCTGTAGGTATTTTTTTTCTATTCTCAGCATCAAAGGACCACTTACCACCTTCAGGCTTATTGTTTTCGTCAATAAGAATATTAAACTTTTTTCTCCCGTATTGGTAAAATGAGTTTAATCTGTATACTTTATTATTTTTATTAAAATCTCTAAATTCACCTTTCTCAAACATAAACATTGGAGATGAATGTATTTTATAATTTGTGGAATTACTTTTAAAACCATTAATAATTTCTTTTTCAAAAGGCTTATCTTCTATTTCAAAAAAGTTTATTTCTTCAAAGTTATTTTTTTTTATAAAATCATTTAAGAAAGAAAAATAGCTTTCATTTTTTTTTCGGTCATTTAAAGAATGGTAATAAACTTTAAAGCCTTGGCTTTCTAATTCATCTTTGTATTCTCGCATTGCACAAAGAAAAAGATAGATTTTTAATTTATGGTGTTTTTCATATGTACACAAACCAAAGTCTTCTGACATAAAGACTTCGTTGCAACCATGCTTTTTAATTATTTTGGGATTAAATAGCTGATTACCTAATATTACAAATAACTCTTTCATAACTTACAAATAGTAAGGTTATTAAATTTTTAAAGTTAAAAGAAAATTTGTTGGGAATATATTTTAGTTGAATGTTTTTTTAATATTTAAAAGCTTTTTTGAATTCCAAGTTTTAATCTATCGACTAATAGGTCCATTTCTGTTTCTGTAATAATGAAAGGTGGCGCAATGAGAATATGATCTCCTTTTTTTCCATCAATTGTACCTTGACCCGGGTAACAGAGCAGACCCTCAAGAAGTGAATTTTTCTTTATTTTTTGTGAAATATTTAAAGAAGGATCAAAGGGATTTTTACTTGTTCTATCATTTACAAATTCTAGGCCAATAAATAACCCCCTTCCCCTAATATCGCCTACATGGGGATGCTGACCCAGTGCCGAAACTAGTTTTTCCTTTAGTAGCATCCCTTTTTTATTTACTTGCTCAGCAATTCCATCATCAATTAGCCTATCTAATACTGCATTTCCCGCTGATGCTGCTATCGGGTGGGCTAAATAAGTATGGCCATGTTGGAAAAATCCTGACCCTGTTTCAATTGCATCATGTATATAATCCTTACAAATCATAGCTCCGATTGGTTGGTATCCCGCTCCAAGGCCTTTAGCTATTGTAATTATATCAGGTACAACTCCATCAACTTCACAAGCAAATAAAGATCCAGTTCGTCCCATTCCGCACATAACCTCATCAAAAACAAGAAGAACTCCATATTTGTTACAAATTTCTCTTATTCTAGAAAAGTATCCTTGCACGGGACATAAAGCTCCAGCAGTTGCACCAACTACTGGCTCTGCTAAAAAAGCCATCACTTTGTCTTCACCTATTCTTTTAATCTCGACTTCTAATTGATTAGCTACTCTGAGACCATATTCTTCCTCACTTTCATGTTCTTTTTGATCACGCCATGAATAGCAAGGAGAAATTAAACTTGTTTCAAATAACAAAGGCTCAAATTGACTTCTTCGCCATTGGTTACCACCAGCAGCAAGAGCGCCAAGTGTATTCCCATGATAGCTTTGTCTTCTGGCAATGATATGCCTTCTCTGAGGCTTTCCAATTTCCAGAAAGTATTGCCTAACCAGCTTAATTGATGCCTCCATAGCTTCAGATCCACCTGAAACTAAATACACTCTATTTAAATCTTTTGGAGCATAAGAAGCTAAACGTTTTGCAAGCTTTTCTGCTGGTTCGTTAGTAAAAAAAGAAGAATGAACATATGATAATCCTTGGATCTGTTTTTTAATCTCATCCTTCACATATTCATCTGAATGACCTAAACAAGATACAGCGGCTCCACTTGAACCATCAAGATAACGCTTTCCATCTTTGTCAATTAGGTAGCACCCATCACCTCCCACCACAATTGGTAAGTCAGCATTACTATTTCTTTGAAAGATAAAACGGCTTTTCATTTTATATTTTACCCAATGATAATCTGTATCTACTTCTGTTAGTAAACAATATAACCAGAAGAACTACAAAAGCAGGAAAGTAAAAAATTTCCTTAAACGGCCTATCTGATACTTCAATTAATACTGTTTCTAACAATACTGGTCTGTCAGCATAAAAATCAAAATCTTGTAGCTCTTGAAATAGCGCAGTACCTGGAAAAGGCTCTTCAACAATAACTCTATTATTTTCCATTATAACCGTTAAGCCAGCATTATTAAGCTTTTCAATTGCACTTCCTTTGTTAGATAAAGTTAAAATACTATTTTTACTTATAATTTTATCTGAATTATCAAAATCAGGACCAGTTATCTGAACTCTCAGTTTTTCGATTTTGACATTTGATAGGTCTCTATCTTTTCCATCAAGAATATTTTGAACCTTATTTCCTTCAATTTCTAAAAATGGCGCATAAATTTGGTTAAGCCAAAAATCTGGTCTGAACAAAGTAAATGCAACTAATAGAAGTAAGGCTGTTTCCCAAAATTTAGTTTTTATAAAAATGAATTGTTGAGTAGCTGAACAAAAAGCTAGCATTCCAATTGTAATAGTTAAAAAAATAATTATTCCCTCTATAAATGAAACATCGATTAATAAAATTCCGGTATTAAAAATAAACATAAAAGGTAAAATTGCTGTTCTTATATCATAGCTAAAACCTTGGATGCCTGTTCGGATAGGATCACCTTTAGAAATAGCCGCTGCTGCGTATGCTGCTAAACCAACAGGGGGGGTGTCATCAGCGAGAATGCCAAAGTAAAAAACAAATAGATGAACGGCCACCAAAGGAACAATTAGTCCATTTTGAGCACCCACCATTACAATCACAGGAGCCATAAGTGATGACACAACTATGTAATTAGCAGTTGTAGGGAGACCCATTCCAAGTATCAGGCACATTACAGCAACTAAAATAAGCATTACTATTAAACTACCTCCAGATATAGCCTCAACGAATTCGCCTATAAACTGATGTGCCCCTGTTAATGAAACAGTACCTATAATAATTCCAGCTATAGCTGTTGCAACAGAAATACTTATCATGTTTTTTGCTCCATTATGTAATCCATATAGTAAGTCTTCTAGACCAAGTAACAACACTTTAGAATTAATAGGCTGTTTTCTAAAGTAAGCCTTAATAGGGTGCTGGGTGACTAAAATTATAAGCATCACAACACAGGCCCAATACGCTGAAAGACCTGGAGATAATCTATTTACCAAGACACACCAGAGAAGAATGATTATTGGTAAAATATAATAATACCCCTTGCTAGCTATAGATGATACAGATGGTAATGATTTCATTTCTTCATCACTCAAACCAACAGTTAAATCTGGTTGAAGTGCTGAAACACGAACTAAGTAAATATATAAAATAATAAGAAAAATACTTATTATGGGAAAAGATAGTTGTGGAAAATCACTCCCTAAAAAGTCTATTCCAAGTTTTGTAATCGTTGCTACTAGGATAAATGACCCAAATCCTAAAAAGAAGCCTAGCAACTTTCTCATAAGGTTTACCTTGTTCTTAGCTCTTTTTAACCCTTCTAATCCAAGCTTTGTTACCTCTAGGTGAACTAAATAAAAGAGTGCTATATAAGAAACAATAGCAGGAAGTGCTGCGTGTTTGATAAGCTCAAAATAACTTACGCCTGTAAATTCTGCTATCAGAAATGCAGCAGCGCCCATCACAGGAGGCGTTAATTGTCCATTTGTTGATGAAGCTACTTCTACAGCTCCTGCTTTTTCAGAACTAAGTCCTGTTTTCTTCATTAAGGGGATAGTAAAAGTGCCTGTAGTTACAACATTTGCAATTGAGGATCCTGAATAAATTCCTGACAATCCACTTGCTAAAACAGCTGCTTTTGCTGGGCCGCCTCTAAAATGACCTAAAGCTGCAAATGATAGTTTTATAAAATAATTTCCTGCACCGGCCCTTTCTAATAACGCACCAAACAAAACAAATAAAAAAATCATTGAAGCCGACACTCCCAGGGCTACTCCAAAAACTCCTTCTGTTTGCATCCAAAAATGCCATGTAGCTTTGTTAAGGGATGCACCTTTCCAACGCATGGTATCTGGAAAAATGTCAAGGTGACCAAACATTACATAAAAAAGAAAACAGCTTGCAACAATTACTAAAGGCAAGCCAACAACCCTGTAAACAGCAATCATTACGCAAACTATTCCAGCAATAGAAAAAAATAAATCAATTGAGTTGGGCAACCCAGCTCTATTAGAAATTTCAAGCTTAAATGCAAAAAGATATAAGCAAGCAAATACAGCAACAAATGTAAGCAAAAATGTTATAATTTTATCAAAACTCGGATGAATTTTCATTAAAGAAGGGTATGAAGAAAGAGCAAGACCTAAGCCAAATGCCAGATGAATTTGGCGAACCTCTTGAGCATTAAATACTAATTTTAGTCCAGTAATTTGACTCAAATAAAATGGAAAATCAGCAGCAGTCCAAAGTTGAAATATAGACCATAATATACAAATAATAAAAAACCATCTTGTTTCTAAAGGCCCTCTATTAGTTTTTTTCAAAGTACTATCTAATGGAGAAGTACTTGCTCCACTATCAGAATGAGAATTATTCATCACATTCCTTAAATTTTATGAAATGTTTTTGTGTGTGCTAAATTTAAATTAGCACACACAAAATTAGATATTACATCCATCCTCGTTCTTTATAATACTTAAGTGCACCTGGATGAAGAGGTGCAGACAAACCATCAGAAATCATTTGATCTTCTTTTAAATTTGCAAAAGCTGGGTGAAGCTTTTTAAAATCTGCAAAGTTATCAAAAACTGCTTTTACAACTGTATAAACAACCTCTTCTGGAACTGCAGTGGATGTGATAACAGTAGCTCCAACACCAAAAGTAGTTGTTTCATTAGGTGAGCCTGCATACATACCTCCAGGTACGCTTGCAACCCTATAAAATGAATTATCTGCAACAAGCTTATCTATAGGAGCGCCAGTTACTGAAACTAGTTCAACGTCACAACTGGATGATGCTTGGGTTACAGCTGCAGCTGGGTGACCAACTGTGTAAATCATTGCTTCAATCTTGTTGTCACAAATAGCTTGTGCCATCTCTGACCCTTTGAGTTCTGCCGCAAGTGAAAAATCACTCATTTTCATTCCAAAGGCTTCCATTACGACTTCCATAGTAGCACGTTGACCTGAACCGGGATTTCCAACATTTACTTTTTTTCCTTTTAATCCTTCAAAAGATGTAATTCCTGAACCTTTTCTTACAATTAATGTAAATGGTTCTGGATGAACTGAAAAAACTGCTCTTAATTCAGTAAATGCTCCTTTATCTTCAAATTTTGATGTGCCACGATATGCATGATATTGCCAATCTGACTGTGCTACACCAAACTCTAACTCACCTGCCCGAACAGTATTTATATTATAGACAGAACCTCCTGTTGATTCTGCTGAACATCGAATACCATGTGTCTTTCGATCTTTATTTACTAATCTACAAATTGCGCCACCAGTTGGGTAATAGACCCCAGTCACTCCACCTGTTCCAATTGAGACAAATTGCTCAGCAAAAACTTGAGGTATAAAAAAAGCGACCATAGAAGCAATTAAGCTTGCATACAAATATTGTTTAAATTTCATTGTTTCCTCCGTAATTTGTTATTTTTATAGTTAACTATATATTAAAACAAACATAGGTAACTAAAACAAGTAATAATGAATTTTAATCACTAATATTATTGAAATTAAAATGCTCGAAAATTTAAGAACTTAATATTTAGAAATAAAGACTTAATTGTTTTGTTTATGGCCGATGTGTCACGTGAGTAACAAAAATATAGTTATTAAAAGTTATTAAAATTGACTCGAGCTTAGGGCGACTAAATATCTATAAAAATATAAAAAATTGGTTGCGGGGGTAGGATTTGAACCTACAACCTTCAGGTTATGAGTGAGGTGGTATATATGTTTTACCATGTGTCATGAAGTATCAATAACAATATAATAAGTAATGTTGCTACTAAAAAATTTATTAAATCATTAACAAAAGGGATAAAAAAAATAAAACTCGCAAATATTCCAAAAACTGCTGGTAAAATAAATTTAATCAAAATATTTAAGTTTATAGATGAATGCATTTTATACATGCCCTGTGCACCACCAACAAGTGACATTGCAATCACAAGAAAAACAGCCTGAGAGGGAGACATTACAAATAACCACCAACTTAGTGCAAACAAACCTGTACCAAAACCTGTTAAACCATTTACAAAGCCACCAAAAAAAGAGCCTAAGCATATTATAGATATTACATCTGTGCTCATAAAAAACCTTAAGTAATTAAATCGTCACTTAAACAAGAATATAATAAATACATTATAAAAATAGGGATTGGTTTTAAAATTTATTTTAGAGATAATTTAAGTCCCCAGTTTCTTTCAATCTTAAACCCCCACCAGACACCTATAAACACTCTCTGACTCATTTAAACTACTTCACCCTTAACTGGACATAAAACTATTACATGCGATGTATGAGACTGTGAGAGTCATTAAACTACTTACCAATAATTATACCTAATCTGTTGCAAAGGTTATCAATATATACGTAGGCAGTTGGGAATGGATCCCCAGGACTAAGTCTGCTCTAGCCACAAGCACCAATCACATATCATTACAAGCAATGCCAACAGTTTAAGTGATACGGTTTTTGTACAATAGAATTTGTTTCCATATTGATACCTCATCAAATAGAGTCCATTCACGTCTGATTTTTGGTTCCCCTTGAATTAATTCTCCATACTCTGCATGGGTAATGCCAAGGACAAAAACTTCTGCACCGGTTGGCTCACTGAATGCTCCAAATCCATCATGTTTTCCGTGAAGAGACCAACGAACTGCAGCACGAGGAGGCATGTTTTTGTCATCACGACCAATAACATGGTGAACTCTAAATTTTGCATGTGGGAAGCTAGATCTGAGACCAGTCCAAAAACTATCGGCTCCTTTAAAACTGCGAGTAGTGATGCCGCCTGGATATTCCAGTTGAGCAGCGCGATCGTATTCATTAAATATAGTATCTAACTCGTAATGCATGATTTTTTCAATCGTGCTTGCAAGGCGTTTCCCCCAGATATTAGTATTGCCTTTTCCTAAGTAAGGGCCGACGGTGTCATTTGCAGGCGTATAAGGTTGAATACATTTTTTTGGACCACCTTCACGTTCGATAAGATTACTTGCATAATCTTTTGGATCTAAACCCAATTGACGAACTATTGCACCCTGATCACGAATTAACCATTCATCGTCAATTTTATTATTAATAGCATGACAGTCAGCAATAATTCGGTATTGTAGATATTTCTCTGATGGAGCTCCATAAAGGCCATGATGTGAGTGTGTGGCAGTAGATATTAGACGGTGTGAAGAAAGCATGCCTTCTCCCTTTGCACCACACCAGATCACATCCTCTCCCAGCAAGGTACGATCAGGAAATTCTGCTAATGTAGCCATGGTTGCAGCAATGACATTGTCATTACCAATTACCACTGAGGCAGGTGAACGCACCACTATATCATTTGCATAATAATCATTAAGCTTTGCAATTTTGCGTTCTTCCCAAATTTCTTTTGTTATACCTAAAATATAGTGTGGAAAGTTTCTAAATTTTGGATCGAAGCCTTTCATGGTCAATGCGTCATCATTTAATACTCTCCTATTGGGAAAGGTAATTTACCTTTTATGCGGGCTTTATTGAATTCATTCATACGTGCAAAGACATCAATATTAAGTTGATTGTAGACATCTAAAAGATCTACCATTACCCAGTTTTCGCGAATTTTACCATTTTCAATACGCCAGAAATCAAGCGATTTCATTGTTACACGTTTTCCTGTTGGAGCTATTCCCATCCAACCGTCATTAGTTATTGTCTGTATCATGTTCGGCCAGCCAGTGACTGCAGCATAATTTTTATCACCAAAAAAATGGTATGTTATTTCATCCACATATTTTCCTCTGTCTGGCATAGCATTAATAAATGGAATTTGATGCCAGTTTCTAAAGCCAGCAATTCCACGTGCAGTCCCAATACCAGCTGGCCCATACCAGTTAACTCTGTCATCCCAAAAGTGGGGCATTTTCATTACATCTACATCACCTTGAGAAGGATACTTTTTCAAATGTTGAAGCATATTTATGATATGGTGACATGATGCATTTGCTTGTTTCTCGTCCCATGGCCCTGAAACCAAACCGTCGTTTGTTGCTGGTCCTGGAATGCAAAATTCAATTCCCAAAGAAGGTGCCATAGGCCATGCTTTTGCCTGCATCATAACTTCAGGAATGTCCCAGAGAGTTTGAATCTCTACAACACGTCCTTGATGAAATCGATAGAATTCATGAAACCTCATATGTGTCAAATGTCCAGTTGGCGGAATATCAAGCCAAGGACCAACAAACGTTCCAACATAATGACCACCACATCCTACCCAATTATCACAATGCTCTGTTCTACCCCCAATGACGATCCAGTCTCGGCGCTCAAGGTCTGGCATGGCGTCAAATAATGGTGCGTAGCAGATATCAAATAAATCGTTAGGCCCAACTAAATCACCAAATGGAAATGGCATGTGAATATCTGTATCTGGTAATAATAATTCGTGAAGTGCATTACGAACACCTTTTTCTGTAAAATTGGCAAGTTCTGAGCGAAACTTCTTAATAATTTTTTTGTTTGATGTATGAATGTCATTCGTAACTGTATTTTTTATCATTTACTTAACCTTTAACTGCGCCAGCAGTTAACCCGCTAACAATTTGACGTTGAAAAAATAAGACTAATACCAAGATTGGTGCTGTAACAGATACAACTGCTGCCACTGCATACATTACCTTGCCCTCAACCTGGGTGGTGCCAAGAAAACTATTTATAGCAGGAATGATAGTCTCATTGTCTTCGCTAAGTAGCATTACTGTTACTGTGAAGTCATTATAGGCTAAAAGAAAACTAAACAGCCCTGCTGTTATTACTCCAGGCCACATTACGGGGACAACAACATATCGAAACGCTTGAAATCTATTACACCCGTCAATCATGGCACTTTCATCCAAATCTTTTGGCACATTTAAGAAAAATGAATGTAACATCCAAAGGGTAAAGGGTTGGTTCATTGCAACAAGTACAATAATGGTTGTTGGCAAGTAACCCCATATATTCCATTCAAAGAATGGCAGTAGATAACCAGATACTAAGGTTATATGTGGCATTGCTCGAAAAATCAGAGCCGCCATTAATATCCAGAATGCATATCTAAATCCAGAGCGTGCTAAAGCATATCCACCTAATGTTCCAATTGTAAGAGAAATTAAAACTGTAAAGAAAACCACAATTCCGGTGTTAGTAAAGTTCTTCCAAAAACCTTTAATTATCCATGCGCCATAATAGCCAGAGCTAGTGAAAGCACTTCCAGTTTCCTTTATGGTATTCGTTCCCCAAAGAGCATACATCCAATCTGCTTTAGAAAAGAAGTCAGATTGGACTTTAAAACTTCCCCAAAATGACCAGACAAATGGGAATGCAGCTATTAAAAGCCAAAGGCAAACAAGGCAGAAAGATAAACCTTTGACGAATGAAATGCTAGTTTTAGCTTGTGTTTGCATAATGACCTTTTCAATGCCCTTTAAGTTTGAAATCTTGCCAAGTGCGGATCAATACTGGTAACAACAGGAATGCTATCCCAATAATTGTCAAAATTGATGTTGCTCCAGCCGATCCATAAAGTGGGTTTCCACTTTCGCGGAGATCATTGTAAATAATCCAACTCAATGAACGCGCATGAGCTTCTGCAGAAAAACTTACAATCGGTTCAAATACTCTAAAATTATCCATCAGTAGCATAATTGTTACAAAAGAAATGAGAGGTACAAGATGCGGGATTACTACGTAAATTGTACGTTGCCACTTTGTAGCGCCATCAATTAGTGCAGCCTCTAATGTCTCAAAAGGGACAGTTTGAAGGCCAGCATAAAATACAATAAAACTAAATGGTAGTGTGTGCCAAATCCCGTACACAATTAACATTGTCCAGGTAAGAGCAGTTGAGGCTTTAAGGCTTAGGTCAGGATCATTAAAAATCAATTTTATGGTAGCACCGATAATGCCATCTCCATCAACCATCCAAAACAAGATCAAAGACCCTACTAGCGGCGTTACAAGGTGAGGTAAAAGTGAGACAAATATGGATGGCCCCTTCATAATATTAGGTAGGCCGTTAACACCAATAGCAATTGCAAATCCAAGTATTAAAACTAACGGTGTCACCACTGCCGTATATGTTAGTGTGAATGCTAAAGCACCATAGAGAGGAAGGTTAAAAACCTCATTAAAAAAATCAACTAATGTTTCTGAAGCAGACCAAGCGTTTCCAACTTCAGCAAACGCTAAATGTGAGCGGTTTAAATAAGTGTTTATACCATTATATTTTCCTAGAGGAGCATCCTGACGAAGCTTTATAGTTTTTTCGAAATCTATAGAAGTTACTTCACTGCAACCAAACGGCCCGCAATTTTGAGATACAATTAAAACCTGTTCATGCTGTATAAAAAGTGACTGTACAAAAGCAGAAATAATTGGCAGCGCAATAAATAAAATCATTGCTGACAATGTAGGCAATATAAACCAGAAAAATGTTCGGTGTTTCAATTCTTATAAACCAATTTGTGAGACAATTAGTGAAAGGGGAAGGTAGGAGACTCCCCCTAACACTAAAGCTTTACCTTCAGTTTGTCAAAGTTTACTGAAGAAAACCCTTTTCTTTTGCGGCAGTTACATAAGCAGCTTCGACGTCGGCTAGTGCTTTTTCTGCACTTTCATCCCCTTTAAGAAAGTCCACTAACTCTGTGCCAAGTGCATTATGCAATAGACCAATTTGAGGTAACATTGGGTATGGTGGCGCGCCGCCAGCAGCAGTTGCAGAAACTCCTTCAGCAGCAGCACCAGGTTTAAAGCCTTCTAGTAACCAAATTGCATCGTCGTTATTGGCTGCAACCATGTCTGAATTTAAAGCGCTGATAAGAGCTGCAAATGTAGCCTCTGCCTCTGAGTCTGGAACATTTTTCGAAATAGTAAAACCATCCCACCATAAGGTTGCACCGGGTATGCCACCAGGTTTAACTGTAGGTGCTGACGATAGTATAGTATTTGAAGTTACCTGCTCTGAAGACCCTTCATTATCTAATATCACAGATCCTCGGGTTCCCCACATAATTCCCAGTGCTGCATCTCCTGCTTCCCAAATCGCTTGAGTTTCATTGGAAGCCTGTGTCAAATGGTCGGGGTGTGCATATTCAGATAATGCCTTGAGCATTTTTAATGCAGCAATACCTTCAGCAGTATTTACAGATGGTTCTGCAGTGCCTGGTTTAAAAAATTCACCACCATGCGCAACAAAAATTAGATTAAAAGATTCTCCAACATTCCATCCTGTCTTCATATTCATCACAATTGGATATTTCATTATGCCTGCTTTGCGAATAGCTTCAGCTGCGTCAATTACCTGATTGTAAGTACTCGGTATACTTTTAATGCCTGCCTTTTCAAGAATATCTTTACGTGAAAATAAGTGTTGAGAATTTGCCATAAAAGCAACAGCCATCACATTACCATCGACTGTAATCATAAGATTATCTGGAAGATTGGAGCCATATTTTTGGACTAAATCATTCAATGGACGAACAAGGTCATCATTCATAAGTTGAGTAAGCGTAGAATTTGCAACGATTACACTAGTATACTCAGCAGGATTAGGTGTCAGCGCTGCATTCATAATCTGGCGTGCCTCAGTAGTATGATTGCGTGTGAATTCTGAAGCGCTAGATGAACAATTTTTTTCAGCTGTTCCAGCAACAGCGTGTATCGCCGGAAAATCACTGGCAAGAATTCTAATTGACTGACCCGAAGGACCACAGTCTGTAGCAAATGCCACCGAGCTTAATAAGCATCCAGTGGCAACTGATAAAATTAATTTTTTTAAAAACATTCTTTCTCTCCATCATCTAAGTACATTTAAGTTTCATGCACCTTGTTAATCCGCAATATTTGCAGGTTTAAGTGATCTAAACTGAAAACATATTAAATCAGCGTTGATGATCATTTAACTAGATAAAAAACTAGACCACTGACAAAAATTAAGATAATGAATTATATTTATGAAAGATATAAATGATATTAATATCAGGCTAGTTGATTCTACGATTTTACTTGTCTTCTTAGCAACCATGCGTCACCGCAAGACTACTGCTGTTGCATCAGAAATGAGATTAACTCAACCTGCAGTAAGTCATGCATTGAAACGTCTTAGAAATCTATTTGATGATCCTTTATTTCTCCGTCGATCACATGGACTAGAGCCGACAGCACTTGCTAATACATTAGAACCAAAAGTACTAGAAATAATTCGTTTAGTTTCCGAAACACTTAAAGGCTCAGAAGAATTTAATCCTATAACAGAATCAACAGATTTGCGTATTGGTGCATTTGATTATGAGCTAACAAACATTATACCTAAATTAGTAGCTAAATTGGCCAAAGTAAGTCCTAACATAAATGTTCATGCATTTCCAATCCAGAATTATGAGGCAATTAATGCTTTATCATATGGGAAAATCGATTTGTCTATTGGGTACTTTAACTTTCCAATAAGAGGTAATAATTCTTATATTGCAGAAAAGCTTTATGAAGAACATTATGTTTTAGCTGCTCGTAGTGGTCATAAAATATTCAAAGGGAAATTATCTCTTGAAAAAATTGCAAATGAAAATCACCTTCTTATTTCTCCTTATGGTCCAATTAAGAATTTGGTTGATCAAGCTCTAGATCTTCAGGGCCTTACAATAAACATTAAAACA
This sequence comes from uncultured SAR116 cluster alpha proteobacterium, assembly GCA_902539295.1. Taxonomy (GTDB): domain Bacteria; phylum Pseudomonadota; class Alphaproteobacteria; order Puniceispirillales. Next base: position 22,498 of record CACBIM010000009.1, on the reverse strand, counting down.
ATTGTTCCATCACTTTTTACTGCACTTTCAATTTTGGAAAAATCAGATCTAGTTGTTACCCTCCCGAAGAGGATAGCAAAAGAAAATATGAAAAAGTTTGGAATTAAGTATAGTGATCTTCCTATTGAAGGTGGATCATTTCAAATTCACGCAGTTCGGCATATTCGTGACTTAGCTAGCCCTTTACATACTTGGCTAACAAAAATTTTACTTGATTTAGTTAGGGTGTATTAGTCGTCTATTAAAAAGGATATTTTAAGGAAAATTTTAGATCTGAATAGTTGGCGGCGATGAATTAAGGTTTTCTATAGCAAATCCTGCAGCTTGTTTATATTTGGCCATAAAGTCCTTTCGTTCTCTTTCTGAAATGACCTCATCAATTTCATCAAAAATACCACCACATCTTTCAGAAAATTCCTTAATTTGATGTATTTCAGCATTCAAGGCTTCGTCCTCAGTCACATTGAGGCCAGAATATACAAGTTTTTTAATACCTAACTCTGTAAGAACATTAATAATATTTTCTAATCCAGATTTCTCATCATCCGCTTGTGTTAAATCTGCTAAATTACCTCCAACATGGCTTGCACTTATTTGAATATTATATTTTTCTAAAAGTACTTTGATATCATCAGTTTTTCTTTTTATTAACCGTCTGAAACCAATCTCTAAACCATCAAAACCTGCCTTTTGTGCATTATTAAAAATATATTCAAATAAGTCGTGCTGAGGGTCGCCCCACGTAATAGTCTGAATTGCTTTTTTAACATAGAAATAACCTGCAAAAAAACCCACTGTATACAATTTAAGTCATGGATTTTAGTTATGTCAAAGAATACTTGAATTTGTAATTTCAAATATTTAGTTTGAGTTGCAAAATTAAAAATTATTTTAAGTTCTTAAAGTAGTTTTACTAACAACTAATTTATCTTTCACTTTTTCTCTAAATATAATGTAAAGCCCACTTCCAACGATTAAAGACATTCCTATAATTTAATAAAAATCACTAAACATTAAAGCTTTCAACTATACAAACGGCCTCTCCTACTTTGATCGTCTCTCCCTCCTTAGCACAAATTTCGACTAACTTACCATTGTCTTCTGCTTCTACTTCGTTGGTTACTTTCTCTGTCTCAAATTCATAAAGAATATCCCCTAATTTAAAATTTTCACCGGGAGTAATATGCCATTTGGTTATTGTTCCTTCTTCCATGCTCATGCCAACTCTGGCAAGTTTAAGCTTTACTTTCATTGGGTTTCTCCTAATACGATTTATTTAAAGTCATTACAGCTTTATAAATTCTCTCTACTGATGGGATCAGATATTTTTCAGAGTTAGGCGCGTAAGGCATAGGGGTGTCAGGTACAGTAACTCTCCTGATTGGTGCTTTTAAATATTGAAAGCCTTCATCTACTACTATTGCTGAGATATGGCTAGCAGCTGAGCATGTATCACGAGCTTCATCAATAATTACAATCTTACCGGTTTTTTTAACTGAGGATAGAATTGTTTTTTTATCAAGTGGTACTAATGTTCGTAAATCTATGACTTCTGGGTTAACATCTTTTGAAATTAATTGTTGAGCAGTTTCAAGAACAATTTTTGTACAAGAGCCCATTGTAACTAATGTAACATCTTTTCCTTTTATTGGGAGCGACGCAACTCCAAAAGGAACTGTTATGTCTTCATCAGGCACTTCTCCCATTTCTCCACCACGACCACCAGGTTCAAGAAAAAAAGTTGGATCGTTGCTTCTTATTGCAGACTTCAATAAGCCACATGCATCTGCAGGTGTTGACGGTACTGCAATATTTAACCCACCAAGGTTCATTAAAACGGGATATGGAGTATCGGAATGCTGTGCAGCTGTTGATCTGCCCCCACCATAACTAGCGATAACAGTGATAGGAAGACTAATTTGTCCCCCTGTCATCAAAGGTAATTTTGCCATTTGGTTTGCTATTGCGTCAAAGCCTGTATAAATGAAGTTTGAAAACATCATATGAAGAACAATGCGGTAGCCTGAGGCTGCGGCACCTACGGTCATACCTGTAAGAGTGGCTTCTGAAATTGGTGTATTGCGAACACGATTAGGACCAAAACGCTCTATTAAACCCCGCGTATCTCCAAATATTGAAGCCTCTACGTCTTCACCGATTAAAATCACCTTGTCATCCCTTGCCATTTCTTCAAAGAGTGCTTTGTTTATCGCCTGAATGAAACGCATTTGCACCATTAGTAGTATCCTTTGTATGTATCTGAAAACATCAATTTTTTTGCAGCATTAGACGCTGGTGGAGTTCCCATGAGCGCTGCTTTGGAAGCTCTTTCAACTTCATCTTTTACCTCCTTCATAATCAGTTCAGCTCCATCAATCTTGGGGGTAAGGTGAATAATTGGATCATCCGCAAGACCTTCTTTTTCTTCTTCTTCTGTTCTATAGGGTTTTTGAAGTACAAGATTTTCTCTTGAAAAATGCCCGGATTGTCTCCAGGTTTTTGCTTCAATAAAGGCTGGACCACCTCCTGATCGAATGTGTTCAATCGCCTCTTGTCCAGTCTGCCATACTTCAATAATTTCGTTACCATTAATCTGCCATATTGGTATTCCAAATGGTTTTGCTCGCATTGAGATATCACCTTTAGTTACAGTTTTGGTAGGTGAAAACTCAGAATAGCCATTATTCTCACATACAAATAATAATGGAAGCTTCCACAAAGCTGTAATATTTAGACACTCCATTAAAACACCTTGGTTTGAAGCACCGTCACCAAAATAGGTAACAACTATATGATTTGATCCATCAAGTTTTTTGGCAAAAGCTACTCCTGTAGCAATAGAGATTCCCCCGCCAACAATTCCATTTGCTCCAACGATCCCTTTAGAAAGGTCTGCAACATGCATAGACCCCCCCATTCCACCACAAACACCATCAGCCATTCCATAAATCTCAGAAAACATCGCTTTCAGGTTTCCTCCTTTCGCAAGAAAGTGACCGTGACCACGATGATTTGAAGTAATTTGATCTTCATCTGTTAAATGTGAAGAAATGCCAACGCATATTGCTTCTTGTCCATTAGAAAGATGAACTTGCCCTGGTGTATTTCCAGCTTTATTAGACGCAAGAAGTGTATTTTCCGTTTCACGGATAGTTACCATCATTCGAAACATTTTTTGAAGTTCATCTTTAGTTGGGATATTATTTGGTAATTTTTTCATAATGACTGCCGAAGAAGTAGTTCATAACTTTCAATAGTCATCTTTCTTGGATTAGATAACGTTAGGTGATCTGCCTTCGCTTTTTTTGCAATTTCAGATATTTCGTTTCCTTTTTCTCCAAGCTCAGACAATTTTCCTGGTAATCCGATTTCTTGAACGAGTTCTCTAAGCCAATTAGCTATCGGTGTTCTTAAACCGGCAGCTTTTTCTAATGTATTTATCTGAATTGGGACAGAAGGAGCGTTAAATTCAAGTACATTGGGAAGAAGAATCCCAATTAAAGTACCATGATGATAGTGTTTTTCACCTAATGGAGTGGCCATTGCATGTGCAGCTCCTAGACCTTTTTGAAGTACCATTCCACCTTGAAGAGATGCCATCATCATATGCCACCTTGCCTCTCGGTTGCTACCATTATCAATAACTTTTTTAAGCCAATGAGCGTTACGAACAAAACCATCAAGAGCTATAGCATCTGCGGGAGGATTGACTGAGGGGCTAAGGTAGGCCTCAACAGTATGACTCAGTGCATCAATGCCAGTAGCTGCGGTAAATTTTTTTGGAAGTGAAAGGGTTAATTCTGGATCTGCAATTACAGTATTTGCAACCATGTTAAGATTCACAGCGACGCATTTCCTGCCTGAATTTAATGTCATTACACATGCACGACCAATTTCAGCCCCTGTTCCTGCCGCTGTAGGGATTGCAATTTGAGGAGCAACTTTTCCAATCCTTGAAGAACCTCCAATTTTGACATCATAATCAGCAAGCTCACCTTTATGGGTTGCCAATAATGCTATAGATTTAGAAAGATCTATTGGAGAACCTCCACCTAATGCTATCAAACCATCACAGTTGTGAGTATGCCAAATCTCAAGACATTCTTTCAGTGACCTTTCATTAGGGTTTTCAGTTGTTTTTGAATAGACAGTTGGAACATGAGGTTTTGCTGCTTCTAAAACATGCTCAAGAATACCACATGCCTCAATACCAGGATCTGTAACCAAAAGTGGACGTTTTAAACCCAGCAAATCTAACTCATTAGCCAAAAGCTTTATTGCACCAAAATCAAATTGAATTTTTGATAGGTATTGGATTAAACTCAATTCTTGCCAGCCTCTAAATATATATGTTTAGTTTCAAGGAAATCATTCAAAGCTTCTGGACCATGCAAGCGACCCATTCCACTTTCACGATAACCTCCAGTTTCAGCTTCAGCCATATGACGATTATGGCTATTTAACCAAACTGTCCCTGTTTTAATTGCACGACTTACACGCATTGCAAGATTTAGGTCATTTGTATACACACTTGCAGCAAGGCCATAACGAGTAGCATTAGATTTTTCAATGGCTTCAATTTCATTATCAAAAGTTTCTATAGAGATCATAGGAATGAAATGCTCATTTTGCACAAGCGAATGTGTAGTGTCGTCAATTCGGAAAATTGTTGGTGAAATAAAAGATCCTTTGGATAAATCACCTAAGCCTGGTTCACCCCGAAGAATCATTTTAGCCTCTTTTTCAGCCAATTCTATTAAACCAATTGCACGTTTCTGATTTTCCATGTCAATCAAAGGTCCAAGATTGGTTGATGGGTCAAGGCCGTGACCAATTTTTACTGAACCCAAAGCATTTTTTAAACTTGCTGTCAATTCTTGCTCAATCTTTTTGGAAACTAATACTCGACTAATACAAGTACACATTTGTCCATTGAGGACGATTGTTGCCTTCACAATCTCAGATACTGCATTATTAATGTCTGCATCAGGGAAGACTATAGCAGGGGATTTGCCACCTAATTCCAGTGATAACCGCTTTAGGGTTGGCGCCGCTTTCTCCATTACTATTTTACCTGTACGAGAGGAGCCCGTGAAAGTGATTACATCAATCTCAGGATGTGTAGCTAAAACGGTTCCTATCTCGATACCATTTTCATTGACAGAATTTACTACACCAGATGGCAAATCAGGAATATCTTTAATACATTGCATTACGGCAGCATTGATTAAGGGTGTCTGTGGTGCTGGTTTAACTACACAAGTGCATCCAGCAGCAAGCGCAGGCGCTAATGATCGTATCAATAGGGTCACGGGCGCATTCCATGGAACGATTACTGCGACCACACCTGTTGGCTCACGCATAAAAAAGGAAAATGTATTTGGCGCACTCTCTAAAGTACGCCCAAGTATGGAGCGAGCTAAACCAGCATAGTATTCAGCTTCAGAGATTGCTGCATTAATCTCTTTTTGTGCTTGAAGAAGGGGTTTGCCATTTTCTTGGACAAGAAGCTTAGCCAAATTATCTTGTTGTTGACGCAAATTAGTTGCTAGTTGTAAAAGCACCTTGGAACGTAATCTTATATCTCCTTTCCATTTGCTTTTTTCAAATGCTTCACGTGCTACAGATATAGCCTTTATTGCAATTGATTTTGAACCAAGAAAGGCTGATCCGATTCTATTTCCTGTAGCAGGATCAATGCTCTCAATAACATCTTCTTTATTATTTAGAAATTCACCAGCAATAAAGTGGGGGGCATGATCCATAAGCTCTCCTCAAAAAATGTTTTCAGTTTTAGTACAAAAATAAATCAAAATAATTTCATAGCAATAATGTATTTCTTTTAGCAAGTGTTAGAAATAGTTATATTAGCCTTTACTATCCAATGAAACCAAACTAATTTTTTTTTATGGAATTTAGACAATTAAAATATTTTTACACAGTAGCTAATATGAGAAGTCTTTCAGAGGCTGCGGAACATCTGAATGTAAGTCAACCAGCTATTGGAATGCAGATACGCAAGCTTGAGGATTTAGTTGGTTCAAAGCTATTTATAAGGCATGCTCGAGGGATTCGTTTAACTCCTGCAGGAGAAATTATGCTCGATCATACTTCAGATATTTTAAATAAAATAGATATACTATACACAACCTTTAAAGATATTCGCAAGGGAAGTAAACTTGATTTTCGTATAGGTGTAACACCATCACTTGGAAGGGTTTTTGTACCAAGATTAATGGAGTTATGTTATGATCAGCATCCAAGAATTTCTCTCCTTTTTTCCCAAAATTTTCATGAACAGTTGTTAACTGATGTTTTGGATGGAAATTTAGATTTTTCATTTACAAAAAAGCAAGTTAATTCTCAAAATTTTGAAACTGTCCCACTTTATAAAGAGCCTGTCCGGTTGATTGGTAGTGCTGAGGAAATTAAAAAACTATCTAAGCCAATAACGTTGGATCAAATAGCACATCTTCCATTAGTACTTGATGGTAGAGATGAGGATTTAGAGATGTTAATTTTACGTGAACTGACAAAGATTAATACAAAGCTTTCAGACGTTATCAAAGTTCAATCAATACAACTTCGCAAAAATTATATAGCAAATCATTCGCGGTTTGCTTTAGCACCGTCAGCTCTTTTCCATTCTGAAATTATTTCTGGTTCCTTTGATTCCATTTTAATGCCAATACCTGCATTGAGAAGAAGCATACATCTAGTTGGTCCAGTGATTGAAAACATGACTACAGCAGAAAATCAAATTAGAGAGTTAATAATAAAAATTATTATGGAAATGGTAGATGAAGGGAATTATGAATGGGAATTAATATCCTAGTATTCCGATATGAGGTATTAGCAAAACTTTTACCAGATAATAATATTATATTCTTTAACCATAATAATTTTTTATTATTATTCCAAAGGATAATTTATTGAAGCGGTTTAATGTTTGATTATCAAGTAATTATTGTTGGTGGAGGCCCAGTGGGCCTTGGACTTGGAATTGATCTAGGCCAGAGGGGAATTTCAGTCCTGATTATAGAACAATACTTTACACGGCAATTGATCCCAAAGGGTCAGAATATGACACAGCGAACGGGGGAGCATTTTCGTGCATGGGGTGTATCAAATGAGATTAGCAATGCAAAAAAAATAAAAACTATTGGTGGTGCTTCTGGTGTTACTGCATATGGAACGTTGTTGGGACCCTATCATTATGAATGGCTTAATCGCAGCTGGGTAAATTCATTTTATGCTAATCCAAGTGTTCGAATGCCCCAGTATTTAACTGAGTATGTTCTGCGTGATCGTGTCGATCAACTCTCTAATGTTGATATTTTATATGACTGGAACTTCGTTGGTTTTAGCCAGAACAAGGACAATATATCTGTTCAGGTAGAGGAAATGTCTGGCAAGGAAAAAAAGAATTTTGTTGCACAATATTTGGTTGGTTGTGATGGTGCATTTTCACTTGTCCGATCACTTGCTGGCATCAAACAAAAACTTGATGAGCACAGAAAGAGGATGGTACTGACAGTAGTTCGTTCCCCGCAAATGAGTGCGTTAATAAATGAACAATTCCCAAACACGTCATTTTTTAATGTGTTGCACAAAGATTTGGATGGTTATTGGCAGTTCCTTGGACGGGTTGATGAGGATAGTCGTTGGTTTTTTCATATGCCTGTTGAGAATAACGCTACAGAAGATAGCGTCGAGGTCAAATTTTTATTAAATCGTGCCATAGGTGCTAAGTTTGATATTGAAATAGATTATATTGGTTTTTGGGATCTACGATTTGCTCATGCTGATAACTATCGAAAGGGTCGTGTTTTTATTGCAGGCGATGCAGCTCACGCACACCCGCCCTATGGCGGTTACGGAGTGAATATGGGATTTGAGGATGCACGCAACCTTGCTTGGAAGCTTGCCGCTTCCCTTAATGGCTGGGGGAATGATGCTTTGCTGAACACCTATAACGATGAACGTCACGCAGTGTTTTCATCTACTCGGGATAACTTTATCTCTAAAATGATTAAAGACGATGCTGCATTTCTTGCTAATTACGATCCAGAGCGTAACCAATTTGACTTTGAGAAGGCTTGGGCCAAACGTGCCAAACCGCAAGATGAAGTTATGCTTTATCTTCCTAATTATGCCGGATCATCTATAGTTAAAGGTATCGGCGCTTCAGGTGCTGTCGGCAAGCATTGCTTTGAAGCTAAGGCTGGTTATCATCTAGCTCCTGCGGAATTGAATGATGGTAGTAATATTTATGATTTTTTAGGGGAAGACTTTACATTGATACTTGATGATAAAATGGAAAATGAGGCTGAAGAAGCTCAGAGTGCAGCTCATTCGCTTAATATCCCGCTAAAGGTATTAAGAGTGTCTATGTCTAAAGAAGTAAAGCGTTGGGCAGCAACGGTTATTCTTGTTCGCCCCGATCATTTTATTGCTTTTGCAGGTCAAAACAAAAAAGCTAGCATGTATAACATACTAACTATGGCTATTGGTCATAAAAGAAGGGTTAAATGAAAAAAAATAATAATAATTCTTTGCCTGCATTTACAAATTCGCCATGTCTCGTTTATTGCCCTGAAGATGTGCCTTTATCAGTTCGACTAGATGTTAAGACAGTTGGTGCAGACAGAATTTCAATCCATATCATTCAATCTGGGATTACTTGGACACTTGACCACCCGATATCTGAGCATCCAATTTTATTATTGGGATTTCTTCCCGATGGCGAAGCTGCAATCTCTTTAAAACTAAAAGGCACTTCAGGAAGTTTAAACTATCACAAAAAACTCAAATTTCGACCATTTGCGGTGCCAACAAACCCTTTGGAGATGCCCCCAATAAAAGTTTTTCACACCGAACCTAATCGGATGTCAGGAAAATTTACATTTTTATCAATTCGCCGAAGAGCAATTGGAAGACCGGGTAATCTTTCATCTGCACAACGTAAATTTTCCACTCAATGGGGTATGTTAATAGCAATTGACCATTATGGTCGTATTAGATGGATTAAAAAAATGCCATCAAGAGTGGCTGGTATTGAAAGATTAAAAAATGGCAACCTTTTTATTCATGATACAGAGTTTTGTTCAAGGGAAATAGCAATGGATGGAAAACACGTTAATTCATGGTACGCTGAAAAACGTCCTCAAGGTCATCACCCAACTGCTATTCCAATTAATGTTGAGTCACTTCATCATCAACCACATCAGATGCCGAATGGTAATTTTTTAGCAGTTTCAGGAGTTTCACGTTTAATAAAACAATGGCCTGCCTCCGTTCATTATCCAAAAAAATTTAAGGAGGACAAAAATATTGTTGGTGACAAGGTAATTGAATTTACTCCAGCGGGTAATGTTGTTTGGGAGTGGAACTGCTTTGATCATCTTGATGTTTACCGAGTGGGCTATGATGCACTTGATCCTTACTGGCATGTGCGGGGTTTTCCAAATCATGGAGATTGGACACATTGCAATGGGGTTACTTACGATGAGAAAAATAATCAAGTACTTCTTTCGCTTAGATTACAAGATTGCATTATAGCGATTGATAAAAAAAGTGGTGAAATTAATTGGATACTGGGTGATCATGCTGGATGGAGTAAACATTATAAAAATAAATTACTTAAACCAAAAGGCGATTGTTTTCGATGGCCTTGGCATGGTCATAATCCACGAATGACAGGCTCAAATCAATTTATAATGTTTGATAATGGAATATATCAAGCCCGTCCTGGTCATCAGCGTGTACCTTTTCATAAAAGTTTTTCTAGAGGTGTTGAATATAGAGTAGATCCTTCCACTATGTCTGTAGAGCAGGTATGGTCTTCTGCGCACAAAGAAGAAGACGTTAAGGAAAGAAGTTGGGCAATGTCTGATGCACATCGTTTTATGGACACTAATACAGCTTTAGTAATTCATTCAATTGCAATGCCGCATGATCGGAATGATATTGGAATGGATGAAGATGACAATACAAAGCGCTATGTTTCTGAGTTTCCTTCGTATGCTCGTATCTTAGAATATAATAGGAAAAATATTCATGATCTTATATTTGATTGCTATATTCGTGATGAAAACGAAATTATTCAATGGGAGGTCTTTAGTGGTGTGCGAGTAAAAAACCTTTATCCAGAAAACGCAAACGTTATATGGACTGATGGAAACGAATAATGGTTGAACTCCTGCCAGTGTCAGAATTGATTTCAAATCATCCAGCACATATCAGGGAAAGCTTCCATCCAGATTATGAGAAAGGAGCTGGTTTCGTAATTGATAAGGTAAAACCTTTACAAGAAACAAATATTCCAATAACAGATTTAGGGTTTATGCGTGCTGATGCAGTTTATGATGTGGTTACAGTTAGTCGTGGTAAATTCTTTAAACTTGAAAACCATCAAAAAAGATTTGCTCGTTCATGTTCAAGAATGCGTTTAACAAATCCATACAATAGTGACCAAGAAGCAAAAATACTAAATGATTTGGTAGCGAAAACAGGCCTTAAAGACGCTTTTGTCTGGTGGTGTGTAACACGTGGTTCTAATCCTAATTTTCCCAGCGATAGATTAAATCCAAATAAATTTAACAATCGTTTTTTTGCTTTTGCTGTTCCTTATATTTTTATTAAAGAGGACAAAGACAAAGTAAAGGGAATTAATCTTTATATTTCACAAGATTATATTCGTATTCCTCCAGGTTCTATTGATCCAAGAGCTAAAAATTTTTGTCAACTCGATTTAGCGATGTCACTATTTGAAGCAGGAGACCATGGTGCCAACTGGTCAGTTTTAAGTGATGGTGAAGGTGCTTTGGTAGAAGCGCCGGGTTGTAACATCTTTGTCGTGAAGGATAATCAGATTTCAACGCCCAATATTGGTTGCCTTGAAGGAATTACTCGTGAAACCACCATTGAATTAGCAACTGAAATGAACTTAATAGTAAAAACAAGAAGGGTTACAATTGAAGAGTTGCAGTCTGCAGATGAAGTATTTCTCACTTCTAGTGCAGGGGGAATTCTACCTGTTTCATTCTTGAGTGGTGAACAGTTTGGGGAAGGTGTAGGCCCAATTACTAAACAAATACATAACTTGTATTGGAAAAAACGTTGGGATGGTTGGGAAGCTCAAGATGTTGACTATTTAGGTGGAGAAAATTAAAGAAAGAATACCATGTTATGTTGTAGCTATTTGAATTGTTTTAATGGGCAAAAACTTTTTATAGGAAAATTGGAAATAAAATTATGGCGTTCTGTAGGTTAATCCTTTTAGGAACTAAGGGTGGCCCACGTCTCACAACGGGTTCTTCTTGGCCTTCATCTTCAGTTTTGATGGTTGAAGGTAAAGCTTATATTGTTGATGCAGGTCTTGGGGTTACGCGGCAATTTGTTGAGGCAGGATTTACCTTAGCTGAAATTAATAAAATCTTTATTACTCACAATCATTCTGACCACGTTTTGGAATTAGGTCCACTATTACACACTATATGGACAAGTTCACCTAAACGCCAAGTTCCAGTGTATGGACCGAAGCCACTTTCGCGTTCGGTTGAATTATTTTTTAAATCAATGAGTTATGACATTAGTGTCCGAATGAAAGATGAAAAACAGGCAGATCCAAGGGGCATGTTTCCATGCAATGAATTTGAAGAAGGTTTGGTAATGAAAGATGACCTTCTTTCTGTTTCAGCTTTAAGAGTTAAGCATCCTCCAGTGACTGAATGTTTTGCACTAAAATTTGAGATCAAAGGGAAAATTATTGTTTTCTCATCTGATACTACTTATTTTCCTCCTCTTATAAAGTTTGCAAGTGGAGCTGATGTGTTAATTCATGAAGTTATGCACCGAGAAGGTACTATTCGGATGTGTGAAAGGTTAAAGTCTATTAAACCAAATCTTTGGAGCCATATGGTTGCTTCTCACACATTTGGCGAAGATGTTGGAAAAGTTGCTAAAATGGCTGGAGTTAAGCATCTTGTTCTTAACCATTTTACACCTTCCGATGATCCCGAAACAGGTCCGAAAGATTTTGAAAGCATTGTCCGAAAAACATGGGATGGTCCATTGACAGTAGGACACGATTTAGCAGAGATTAAATTTTAAATAATAGAAATTTTATAGTGCATTAATCTTTTATGGCGCTGGAAGTTGTATAATTTCTATTATATTTCCTTCAGGATCTTGCCCATAAGCAAACGTTGATCCTTTAGGTGTTAGAAATGGTTCTTCTATAAAAGGCATTCCTGCCTCTTCCAAACGGGTGTATTCTTTCCTAGCATTTTCTACTTCAATAGCAATATGAGTAAACCCTTTCGTGAGAATGGTTTTAGTTGGAATTTCTTCAGCATCTTTGGCAAACTCAAACAATTCAATGTAAGTATCACCGATGCTCAGCATCACAATTCGAACTTCCGTTTTTGACAGCCCAACTGATCTATTAAATTTCTTGTCATCTCTTTTCCAACCTCCCTCTTTTATAATTTTGGCATCAAACATCTCCGTATAAAATTTTATTAATCGATTTATGTTTAATGCAGTAATTCCGATATGATGAATTCCTTTAATCATATTCTCATATTATAAGAGTTAAAAAAATTTATATAAAATAAAATAGTCTGTCTTATCCTAACAAAACATCATAAACATAAATTTTTGTTATTAATACTAAAAATTCAACTTTTGAAACCACCTGAAAGTAACCATTCAATATAGTCTTTTTGGTAATGTTTACAGAGCTCATTAAATCGCTCTAGGTTAGCTTCACTCCAACGACTTTTCCATTGTCCGCTAAGTGCCACTAGAAAAGAACTTTGTATTGTTTCTCCACAGCTTAAAATCTGCTCCTGGTGCAAGATTATTTGCATTTTTCTTCATAGCTTCAAAACCTGCTGCCTTCACCAAGGACGGAAAAAATTTCTCATTAACTTCAATGTTAAGAAACTTGGCAATCTGACTCATATTGCCGTTCAGGTCTTCCTTCATCTGCGAAAAGTGTAGCAATAAAATATTTTCCTTGTCTTTGTGCTTCCAGAAGGTCTCGCCATGGTGCAATACGGACCAGTATGGGTACCCGTCACGCTCCCATTCAAAGAAGCCTTTCGTTAACCAATCTCTTAAACGTTCCTCCTCAGTCGCTGCTAACATATCCATTACTATTTTAGTTTTCCCCATCTCAGCGGCCATCGCGCGTTCTATTTCTGTATCAATATTCTCCTGGTGGTTCATCATGGAGATAAATACATCTCGCGGATCTCGGGCTACAAAAAGATATCGAGATTCTGGGTGCCAATGTAATCCGTCTAGTGGGGTATGAGTTTTTAAAATTCGCCGATAAGGTTGCGCCGCAAGAATAGCGTGCATCTCTTTCTTTGAGGAAGAAACCAAATCGACCCAAGGTTAGAGCTCATTTAAAGGCGCAGGTAAATTCGGTGTTTGAAAGACCAATAGTGCAGCAATCATCTGTGTCCAGGTCGTTCCGGATTTATAGCATGTGCATACGTAAATATCTCCAGCACGGGGCTTGAAACCTGTCCATCGATCAGAATCCCAATCTGCATGTTGGTAGCGGCGGATTGGAGCTTCTTCGAGAATAAAATGTGACACTGAACATCTCCATATTAGAACTGTAATAAATCCTTAGCAGTCTATTGTTCAAAATACCAAACTTGATACAAATTTACTTATAAGTTTTTCTTTTAAACCATAAAAGAATAACTTTCTTTTCAAATAGAATTAAATTTAAAAGAATAAATTGCATTTAGTGCAATTTTGATAAAATTATAAGATTAATAAGATCATAGTTAATAAAATAATGAAAAATTTTTATACTTTGAAACTTAAAAGGGGCAAATCATGAAAAAAATAAAACTATTTTTAGCTTCATTAGCGGTATCCGTTTTGACTTTTACAGGAATTGCATCAGCTGGATATCCTGAAAAGCCAGTAGAATTCGTAGTTGTTTGGCCACCAGGTGATATTGAGGACACAATCACCCGAATGATTTCCAAGGCATTTCAAGAGGAAACAGGGGTTCCTGCAAAAACTGTAAACATAAAAGGAAGTGGGGGTCTAATCGGAGCAACACATGTTTTTAACCAGCCAGCAGATGGTTATACAGTTGGATCATTTACAGCAAATATAATTTCAGCTCATATCCTGAAAGGTAATGCTACTTATGATAGGAATGAGTTCGAGCCACTTGCAGTAATTATTGGATATCCAATGCAACTTATAACTCATGGAGATTCACCATACAATAATTTAGCTGAGCTTGCTGAACATGCAAAGACTAATGATGTAAGTCTTGCAGTGTTTGGTCTTAATGGACCTCCGGCGCTTCAAACTTTAAAAATGGCTGAAACTCTCGGCTTTAAGTTTGCCAGTGTAACTGCATATGACGAAACCACCTGTCAAATGATCCTAAACCGGGAAATTGACGTTACTTTAGGTGGAGGCATTTTAAAGCCTTGTCTAGTAAGTGGAGAGGCTAAGGCTCTAGCTTCATATACTGCTGCTCGTATTCCTCTTTATCCTGATGTTCCGACACTTGATGAGCAGGTTCCAGGTATTGCTACACCAGGATGGACTGGACTATTTGTCCGCAAGGATACTCCTCCAGAAGCTCGTGAAGTAATATCTAGGATTGCAAAAAAAGTAGTGGAAAGCGATGAAGCACAGAAAATTGCAGCTAACACAGGAGCTGTTGTTATGTGGATGCCTCCTGAAAAAGCAGTTCCATTTATAAATAACTTTTATGATCGATTTAAAGAACTTTTAGGATTTTAATAACTTTTATAAAATGTTAAAAGAACAAGACAGACCCCTATTTGGTAACAAACCAAGTGGGGGTCGTAATTTATTAGCAGCTATTTTTCTAATATCCGTCATACTATTAACTTTAATTCGTTGGCAAACAAAACCAGGGCATCTCGGGCAGACAATTATGTCCGGTGGCTGGTGGTCGGAACCTGCGCTATTTCCTGCAGTAACTTTGATTCTGACTATTGTGTCTTCTGCTGTTGCATATTTTGTGTCTCCTTATGAAAAATTAAACCTTAATAGAAGCTTAAAAGACTATCTGAGAGTCTTATTGATAACGATCTGCATCATAGGAACCGTAATGATGATGAAAGTGTTTGGATTTGCTCTTTCGATTTTAATTTTTGTAACTCTTATCTCGTTAATTGCTGGTTTTCGGGGCATCAAAGTACTCCTATTATCACTAAGCGTCACTTTATCAATGATGTTGATTTTTCGAGTTGGTTTCGAAATTTGGTTTCCACGACCGCTTCTTTTTAAATGGATTGATTTGCCAATTTGGATGCAGGGATTAATGTAATGTTTGAAACGCTGTTACTAGGAATTGAGCAGCTAAAAGATCCTATTATATGGTTGGTCCTAATAATGGGTAGCATTTTGGGAATTTTTATTGGTGCAACTCCCGGGATTGGTCCTGGGGTCGGAATAGCTCTTTTATTGCCAGTTACTTACTCTATGGAACCACTTGCAGGCATTACGCTTTTGATGGGTCTTTATGCAGCAGGCTGGTACGGCGGAGCAATTCCAGCGATAACAATTAATACACCTGGAACAGGAGTAAACGTGTTAACCACTTACGATGGATACCCTATGGCAAAAAGTGGCGAACCTCAACGAGCTCTCTCTCTAGCATACGCATCCAGTTTTACCGGAGGTATCTTTGCTGTTTTAGTTCTGATGATTGCAGCTTGGCCTCTTGCTAATCTTTCAAACTATCTTACTTCTGCTGACCTTGGAATGGCTACGTTATTAGCAATGGTTTTGGTTGTAGTTGCACATCGGGGAAGTGAATTTTCATCTTTTGCTTTGCTTAGCACAGGTCTTTTTATTTCGACTATCGGACTAGAAACTGCATATGGTTCACCCCGTTACACCTTTGGCACAACATGGATGATGAGCGGTGTCCCTCTTATTTCTATGATATTGGGATTATTTGCTCTTAGTCAGGCTTTTACTTTAATTTTTTCAAATCGCGTAATAGAAAAAAAAGATACTGAGGTTGATAGAAGACTGCTAAGTGGATTTATTGAAATATTTAAATATCCGAAAGTTTTACTTCGATCTGCGGGTTTTGGTGTTGGAATGGGTGTGCTACCAGGCGTTGGGGAATTTTTAGCACAGTTTTTTTCCTATGCCACTGCAAGAGCAGGCTCAAAAACACCTGAAAAATTTGGCCGAGGCGCCCCAGAGGGAATTATTGCTTCAGAAACCGCCAACAACGCTGTCCCACCAGCAGCGTTAGTTCCACTTCTATCGCTTGGTATCCCAGGAGAAGCATTTACTGCTATGATGCTATCAGTGTTTATTGTTCATGGAGTAGATCCTGGCCCGACATTATTTGAAGAGCATAAAGGATTTGTGGCTGGCCTGTATTTATCATTATTTATAATGAATTTCATTATTGTTGGAATACTTCTTGTTGGGACTCGATGGATTGCAAAACTTGCTATGGTAAATGACAGAATACTTGCTATTATTATAATATGTCTAGTCATTGTTGGGACTTTTTCTCGTAATTACCGACTGACCGACACACTCATTGCAATATTTTTTGGTGTTTTAGGGTTTGCTTTGCGTAGAGCAAATATACCCATGGTTCCATTGATATTAGGTTTAGTTTTAGGTCCAATAATTGAGAGGTATTTCCGTCAGGCTACTGGTGCAGCTGCAGGGGATATGACAATATTTTTGACGCGACCTGTTAGCCTTATATTTTTGCTGACCATTCTTTTTCTGGTAGCAAAAAGTTGCCGAGATGTCATTATTCAAATAAGGTCGAAAAAGGTTTAAAGGTTTCCAAAAAAATACAAAATCATATTTTTTATTTCCTTTCGTAAAGTCAGTTTTGAGATAATCTATAGTATAGTCAGCACCTATTTTTTTCATTAATAAGAGATTTTTTTTACTGCACTTTCAATTTTGGAAAAATCAGATCTAGTTGTTACCCTCCCGAAGAGGATAGCAAAAGAAAATATGAAAAAGTTTGGAATTAAGTATAGTGATCTTCCTATTGAAGGTGGATCATTTCAAATTCACGCAGTTCGGCATATTCGTGACTTAGCTAGCCCTTTACATACTTGGCTAACAAAAATTTTACTTGATTTAGTTAGGGTGTATTAGTCGTCTATTAAAAAGGATATTTTAAGGAAATATTCTGATTTAATAAATTCTTGAAAGGAACAAAATATTTCATCCAAACAATGTGATACATTTAAAATGTTTTGGTAAGTGGTGCCGGCACCAAGATTCGAACACGGGACCTGATGAACACAAATTAGTTATTCTACCAGTGGCAATGGTACATCTACCATTTTCTAAAAGTAAAGTTTCAATAAAAGCAGCAATGAACGCAGCAATTTTATATTTCCCCACTGGCATTGATCTGTTCTAATACAGGTATAGCTTATTGTATTAATTAATTATTTTTTGGTTGCGGGGGTAGGATTTGAACCTACGACCTTCAGGTTATGAGCCTGACGAGCTACCGGGCTGCTCCACCCCGCGTCAAAAAAAAATGCTGTAGCTGAAAGGCTTGGCAGCGACTTACTCTCCCACACCTTAAGATGCAGTACCATCAGCGCTGAGGGTTTTAACGGCCGAGTTCGGAATGGGATCGGGTGTTGGCCCCTCGCCATAACCACCAAGCCATTCAGCTACAGCAGTATTAATAAATGAATAGATCTCAAGCTTTTGTTCCATGGCAGTGCTAGACACTGCCTTCGCATACGGGCGATCAAGCCTATCGAACTATTAGTATCAGTTAGCTTCACACATTACTGCGCTTCCACACCTGACCTATCAACGTGGTAGTCTTCCACGGTTCTCGGCGAATCCTGGTTTCGAGGGGGGCTTCCCGCTTAGATGCTTTCAGCGGTTATCCCTTCCGCACATGGCTACCCGGCGGTGCAGCTGGCGCTACAACCGGTACACTAGTGGTGCGTCCATCCCGGTCCTCTCGTACTAGGGACAGCTCCTCTCAAGATTCGTACACCCACGGCAGATAGGGACCGAACTGTCTCACGACGTTCTAAACCCAGCTCACGTACCACTTTAATTGGCGAACAGCCAAACCCTTGGGACCTGCTCCAGCCCCAGGATGTGATGAGCCGACATCGAGGTGCCAAACACCCCCGTCGATGTGGACTCTTGGGGGGTATCAGCCTGTTATCCCCGGCGTACCTTTTATCCGTTGAGCGATGGCCCTTCCACTCAGAACCACCGGATCACTATGACCGACTTTCGTCTCTGCTCGACTTGTCAGTCTCGCAGTCAGGCAAGCTTATGCCATTGCACTCTACAGCTGATGTCCGACCAGCTTGAGCTTACCTTCGCGCGCCTCCGTTACTCTTTAGGAGGCGACCGCCCCAGTCAAACTACCCACCATACAGGGTCCCGGACCAGGCTTCACTGGCCGCGGTTAGACAGCAGAAGGAAAAAGGGCGGTATTTCACATTTCGACTCCACCACAACTGGCGCCATGGTTTCAAAGTCTCCCGCCTATGCTACACATTTTCATTCTGATGCCACTGTAAAGTTGTAGTAAAGGTGCACGGGGTCTTTCCGTCTGACCGCGGGTACCCCGCATCTTCACGGGGAATTCAATTTCGCTGAGTCGATGTTGGAGACAGCGGGGAAGTCGTTACGCCATTCGTGCAGGTCGGAACTTACCCGACAAGGAATTTCGCTACCTTAGGACCGTTATAGTTACGGCCGCCGTTTACTGGGGCTTCAATTCGAAGCTCTCACCTCTCCTCTTAACCTTCCAGCACCGGGCAGGCGTCAGACCCTATACGTCGTGTTATCCACTTCGCAGAGCCCTGTGTTTTTAATAAACAGTCGCCACCCCCTAGTCTGTGCCACCCCTGAAAAGTTGCCTTAACAGAGGTCATCCTTCTTCCGAAGTTACGGATGCAATTTGCCGAGTTCCTTCAACATCGTTCTCTCAAGCGCCTTGGTATGCTCTACCTGCCTACCTGTGTTGGTTTCGGGTACGGTCTTGTTGGCAGGGCTATTTCCTGGAACACCTTCACTGCCTAATTCAATCCAATAAGAAAAGACAATTTACGGCATTCGTCACCACTGCCAGGTCACGGAATATTAACCGTGTTCCCATCGACTACGGCTTTCGCCCTCGTCTTAGGGGCCGACTAACCCTGCGTTGATTAGCATTGCGCAGGAACCCTTAGGCTTTCGGCGAGAGTGTTTCTCACACTCTTTATCGCTACTCATGTCAGCATTCTCACTTCCGATATCTCCATCATACCTCGCGGCACAACTTCACAGACTTACGGAACGCTCCGCTACCACATACGTAAACGTATGTCCACAGCTTCGGTGTATGGTTTAAGCCCCGTTACATCTTCGGCGCAGGCTGGCTTATCTAGACCAGTGAGCTGTTACGCTATCTTTAAAGGATGGCTGCTTCTAAGCCAACCTCCTGGCTGTCTTGGCCTTCCCACATCCTTTCCCACTTAACCATAACTTGGGGACCTTAGCTGGTGGTCTGGGCTGTTTCCCTCTCGACTATGGACCTTAGCACCCATAGTCTGTCTGCCAGACTATACTTACAGGTATTCGGAGTTTGGTTAGGTTTGGTAAGGCTCGCGCCCCCCTAGCCCATCCAGTGCTCTACCCCCTGCGGTAAACATCTGACGCACTACCTAAATAGTTTTCGCGGAGAACCAGCTATCTCCGGGTTTGATTGGCCTTTCACCCCTAGCCACAGGTCATCCCCCCATTTTTCAACATAGGTGGGTTCGGTCCTCCAATGCGTGTTACCGCATCTTCAACCTGCCCATGGCTAGATCACCCGGTTTCGGGTCTACTCCATCGAACTACACGCCCTATTCAGACTCGCTTTCGCTGCGCCTACACCTAACGGCTTAAGCTTGCTCAATAAAGTAACTCGCTGACCCATTATACAAAAGGTACGCTGTCACCACTTAATGT
>CACBIM010000008.1 GCA_902539295.1 uncultured SAR116 cluster alpha proteobacterium | reverse complement strand
TTATGAGCTCCCAAAGCAACAAGCTCTTGAAGAACAGGCACTACTGGAGCAAAAGGATCTAATTTTAACTGCACCAGAGCAAACATCAAATAATGAAAAAATTGCGGAAACTTCTATACAGCAAACTGAAATTGTAAACGCACCTAGAATTACGATTGACACCCCTTCAATAGAAGGTTCTATATCACTAGCTGGGGCTAGAATTGATGATATTGTTTTAAAAAACTATACAAAAACACTTGATGAAAACTCATCGAAAATTCGGTTTTTTAACAGAATTGATGATACAAAGCCTTATTTTGCTGAGTTTGGTTGGATTGGGTCTGAAGAAATTAATCTGCCAAATTCGACAAGTATATGGAATACCAATCAATCAGTTCTCCAGCCAGGAAAACCTGTTACTTTATCCTATGAAACAACTAGCTTAAAATTTACCAGAGTTTTTGAGATAAATGAGGATTATTTAATTAAAATAACAGATAAAGTAAAAAATACAGGTATATCTGATACAACACTTTATCCCTATGGTTTAGTTCGTAGAACTGGCCTCCCAAAAGTAGACGGGCTATTTATTTTACATGAAGGGCCCATCGCTGTTATAAATGAAGAGCTCAAAGAAGTTGATTACAATGATTTAATTGATGATGGAGATGAAATCATATCATCTGAAATAGATGGTGGATGGATAGGAATAACTGATAAGTATTGGCTTGCAGCACTCATTCCAGACCAAAAAGATAGATCTGAATTTGCTTTTAGGTATTCAAAGAAATCTACTGGCCAGTGGCAAAGTGATTGGAGAGGTTCTGCCAAGATTTTGTCATCTGGATCAGAAATAGAAACAACTTCACACCTATATGCAGGAGCAAAAAAATTAGCACTACTTGACAAAGTTGAAGAAGATATTGGCGCTTATAGATTTGATTTAGCCATTGATTTTGGTTGGTTTTATTTCCTTACAAAACCTTTTTTCTATACATTAAATTGGTTAAGCAAATATTTAGGGAATTTTGGTTTAGCTATTATTGGTCTTACAATTATTATTAAAATTTTATTTTTCCCACTCCAAAATGGGTCTTATAGATCAATGGCTAAAATGAGAGCCTTACAACCCAAACTCACAGAATTGAGAGAGAGGTATAAAGGTGACCAACAAGCTCTTAATAAGGCAATGATGGAAATGTATAGATCTGAGAAAGTAAATCCTGCTGCTGGTTGCTTACCTATTTTTATTCAGATACCGGTCTTTTTTGCTCTTTATAAGGTTTTATACGTAACTATTGAAATGAGGCACGCTCCATTTTACGGATGGATAAATGATCTTTCAGCGAAAGATCCAACATCTATTTTAAATTTATTTGGGTTATTACCTTATTCTGTTCAGAATTGGCCTATTCCTGATTTCTTTCAGTTAGGTGTTTGGCCTATTATTATGGGAGCTTCAATGTGGTTACAATTTAGACTTAACCCAACCCCCCCTGATCCAATTCAAGCAAGAATATTTGCTTGGATGCCCGTAATTTTTACATTTTTACTTGCAACTTTTCCAGCGGGTCTTGTGATTTACTGGACAATTAACAATTTGTTGAGCATAGGTCAACAATGGCTAATAATGAGACAGACAAACAAAGCAAAATAATAGACGACAACTATTTAAAAAATCCCAATTTTGATTTTACAGACGAAATAGTTGAAAAAGGCAAAAAATTATTTTCTCAATCAGTAAAATTTATAGCAGGATCCAATTCTATGAATTCTTTACCTGAAGAAACCGTAAGCGAAATTGCTTTTTCAGGTAGGTCTAATGTTGGCAAATCATCGCTTATAAACTCTATTACTGGAACTAAATTCACCGCTCGTACGTCACAAAATCCAGGAAGAACACAACAATTAAATTTTTTTGAGGTTGGTAATTGTCAGATAAGGCTAGTTGATTTTCCAGGGTTTGGATATGCTAAGGCATCTAAGTCATCTATTCAAAAATGGAATAATTTAATAAAATCTTATATAAAGTATAGATCGTCATTGGTAAGAGTTTTTTTACTCATTGATTCAAGAAGAGGCATAACTAACCCAGATAGAGATGCGATGGAAATTTTTAACAAACTTGCGGTTTCATATCAAATCGTATTAACAAAAATTGATAAACTAAAATCAAGTGAGCTTATATCAACTTTTGAGGGGGTAATTAAAGAAAGTCATAAAAATGCAGCTGCGCACCCATTTATACATTTAACTTCATCATTAAAGGGAATTGGTATAAATTTTCTCAGAGCAGATATAGCTAGATTACTGTAAATTAAATTAAACCTTAGAGAGACATATGTCATATCAAAATGAGAGTAATCAATGGTTAAAAAAGGTAGAATTTTTATCCGAATTTTTACCATACATGCATCAGTATAATGGTTCATCAATTGTTATTAAATATGGTGGACATGCAATGACAAATAAAGAAATGCAAAATTCTTTTGCCAAAGACATAGCTTTGTTACAGCAAGTTGGCACAAAACCTGTGGTTGTTCATGGTGGTGGGCCACAGATTGAGACAATGCTTGAAAAACTTAATATTAAAACAGACTTTGTTGATGGTTTAAGAGTTACAGATAAAGACACTGTAAATGTTGTTGAGATGGTATTATCAGGTGCAATAAATAAATCTATAGTTGCAGCTATAACTTCTGCTGGTGCTAAAGCAGTAGGCATCTCGGGTAAAGATGGGGGGCTAATTAAAGCAGAAAAAATTAAATCAAGAAGAGATCCAAATTCAGCCATTGAAAAAGTTGTTGATCTTGGATTTGTTGGAAAGCCAACTAATATTGAAAATAAAGTTCTTAATGCTCTTATGGAAGGTAGTTTGATACCAGTGGTTGCACCTTTAGGATTAGGTAATGATGGTCAAACCTATAATATAAATGCAGACACTGTAGCAGGAGCAATTTCAAGCTCTCTCAATGCAAAAAGGATGTTGATGTTAACTGACGTACCAGGTGTTTTAGATAAAAATGGTAAACTTATTAAAGAACTAAGTTCTGAAGAAGCAAAAAAATTAATTGATCAGAAAGTAATTACCTCTGGCATGATACCAAAAGTCGAGACATGTATTGAAACAGTTGAAAATGGAACTGATGCGGCAGTGATTTTAGATGGAAGAGCCCCGCATGCTACTTTAATGGAACTATTTACAGAGCATGGTGGAGGAACTCTTATTAGAAAGTAAAGCACCATTTTATGAGTAAAAATTTTAATCATGAAGATTTTTCGCATTGGATTTTTGATTTAGATAATACCCTATATCCTGAAGATGAAAATATCTTTCCACAGGTAAAAAAAAGAATTATTGAATTTATTTCTCTTGAATTTCAAATCGATAAAGTATCTGCAAACAAAAAGCGACAAAGATTGTATAATGAGTATGGTACTTCTCTTCGTGGTTTGATGTCAGAAAATAAAATTAATCCAGACAAATTTCTGGAATATGTTCACGATATAGATTTATCTATAATCAACAAAAATTTGAAATTAAATAGGACTTTAAAAAAAATCAATGGAACAAAATATATCTTTACAAACGGTTCTTTTAAGCATGCTGAAAGTGTTCTTCAAAAACTAGGTATTGAGAAAAATTTCCACAGCATACATAGCATAGAAACATCTGGTTATATTCCTAAACCCTCAAAACATGCTTATGAAAAAATGATGTTACAAGAAAATATTGATCCATTAAGAGCAATAATGTTTGAAGATACAAAATGGAACCTTAAAACAGCCAAGATGCTTGAGATGACAACAGTATTAATTAGTTCGAAAAATGATCTTTTAGAAAATGAGAAAAATGACTATATTGATTATACAATTACTGATTTAGAAGAATTCCTTTCATAAGTAAACATATTAAAATTGGAGAAAAAAATGGATGTATCAAAACTTGAAAATATAATTAATGATGCATGGGAAAATAGAGATACAATTAGTACTGATACTAAAGGTGAAGTTAGAAAATCAGTTGAAGAAGCTCTAAACGGTTTAGATAGCGGTTTATTCAGAGTCGCAGAACCGATTGGCGATCATCAATGGAAGGTTAATCAATGGCTTAAAAAAGCTGTCCTTTTATCATTTCGTTTGAATGATATGGGATTGATCTCTGGTGCACCTGAAACTCCAAGTTTAGGTAAATCTTTTTGGTGGGATAAAATCCCTTCAAAATTTGCTGGTTACACTGAGCAAGACTATAGAAAAGCCGGCTTTAGATCTGTACCAGGATGTGTTGTAAGACATTCAGCATATATCGCAAAGGGAGTTGTTTTAATGCCTTGCTTTGTTAATATTGGAGCAAATGTAGGAGAATCTACAATGGTTGATACTTGGGCAACTGTTGGATCTTGTGCACAAATTGGGGCTAACGTACATCTTTCTGGAGGTGTTGGTATTGGGGGTGTATTGGAACCTCTACAAGCTGGTCCTGTTATAATAGAAGACGACTGTTTTATAGGCGCTCGGTCAGAAGTTGTTGAAGGCGTTATCGTTGAAAAAGGGGCTGTACTTTCAATGGGTGTTTTCATAGGTGCTTCTACAAAAATTATTGATAGAAGCACAGGAGAAATACACATTGGAAGAGTACCTGCTTACTCTGTAGTTGTTCCAGGAAGTTTACCTGGTAAAAATTTACCTGATGGATCTCCTGGCCCTAATCTTTATTGTGCTGTAATTGTGAAAAAAGTAGATGCACAAACAAGGGAAAAAACATCCATAAATGATTTATTGAGAGATTAATTGGTGAACTCTGATCCTGTAGATCTATTAGTAAAACTTATTAAATGTAAATCAGTTACTCCAAATGATGATGGTGCATTAGCAGTAATTGAAAATATTTTAAAAAAGAATAATTTCAAATCTCAAAGATTAACTTTTGGGACTGGTCAGGATAAAGTTGAAAATTTATTCCTAAGGTTAGGAAGCAAACGCCCACATTTATGTTTTGCTGGTCATACAGATGTTGTACCTGCAGGTGATTATAACTTATGGGAGCACTCACCATTTGGGGGTGATATCAAAGGAAACAAAATTTTTGGTAGGGGTGCTGTAGATATGAAAGGTGCAATTGCATCATTTGCAAGTGCAGTAATTAATTGGATTAAAGATAATAAAAAATTTACAGGAAGTATAAGTTTTTTATTAACTGGTGACGAAGAAGGCCCAGCAATAAATGGTACATCAAAAGTTTTAAAATGGATGGATGAAAATAATCAAATACCTGATATGTGTATTGTTGGGGAACCTACAAATAAAGAAGAGATTGGTGACACAGTTAAAATAGGAAGAAGAGGGAGTTTAAATGGCAAGTTAGTTGTATATGGAAAACAAGGTCATGTTGCTTATCCGCACCAAGCGTTAAGCCCATTTACAATAATGCAAAAAATGATCGAGCCGTTATTAAAAGGAGAATTAGACAAAGGAAGTAAAAGTTTCCCCCCTACTAATGCTTCTATTACAAGCATAGACACTGGTAATGATGCAGTAAATGTAATTCCTTCAAAAGTTGAGGTTAAATTTAATATTAGGTTCAATGAAAAGCAAAACCCTGAAAAACTTGAAAAATTTTTACGATCACATTTTGATCGTGTGCATAAAGACTATAAAGTTGAATTTACTTGTAATGCTAATCCATTTATTACAAAACCAGGTAAACTCATAAACTATATTAGTGAGGCTATTAAGCTGAAAACTAATTCTTCAATTGATTTGTCAACAACTGGTGGAACTTCTGATGCAAGATTTATTTCTCTATATTGCCCAGTTATTGAATTTGGTTTAGTAGGCAAAACAATGCATCAAGTTAATGAGCATGCTCTAATAAAAGATCTAAAACTATTAACGGAAATTTATTATGAGTTTTTAAATAAAACATTTATTGAGGTTACTAGATGATTCCTTCAATTAGCCAACTTACGTCTGGTTTGAGTTTCGCATTTTCATTATTACGAGGGAGACCATTTGATTTAATTAAATCTCAAGTAAACATAGGACCACTTGGTTTATGGCATGTTCTATTTATTACTTGTATAATTTCTATTTTAGCAAAATTAGCTATTTTCCAAATAGCTATACCTCATGAACTTCCAATAAGAATGATATTATCAACAATCCCGTTAATGGTAATTGAACTGTCCTTATTTGTTTTTTTTGTTTTTTATCTCTTGAGAATTATAAACAGAATTAATTATTTTTATAATTTTACAATTGCATTTTTTTGGTTGGTTACATTGCAATCCTCATTAGTGTTAGTGGTTACTATTCTATTGTGGGTTTTGCCAGGTATCTCTCTTTTGGTTGCAATAATAGGTGCAGTTATAAGTATTCAAATACTAATATCTCAATTTAAAATTGCCAAACAACTATTAGATGTTTCAACTTTAGCAGCAATTGGAATTGTTTTTGGCAATATAATTATTGGCTTAATAGTTGGATTTTTAGATCAGATATTTTATGGTTTTTTTGTGGGATAAATTTACAAATAAATTTCTTGAGGAAATTCAATCTTTACTAATGTAAGCCCACATGCTGGAGCAGTTGGACCAGCTGACGTTCTATCCTTTTTTTCAAAAATTAATTTAATATCTTCTGGTTTATATTTTTCAGAACCAACAAGTTGCAAAGTTCCAACAATATTTCTTACTTGGTGGTGAAGAAAAGATTTAGCTTTTGCACGAATGAATATTTTATTTTCTTCTTGTACAACTGCAAGTTCATCGAGAGTTTTAATTGGACTCTTACTTTGGCACTGTGTAGCTCTAAATGAAGTAAAATCGTGAGTCCCTACGAAATAACTAGCTGCTTCCTGCATTTTTTTAATATTAAGTATTCTTCTCTGATGCCAAACTTTACCTTCCTCAATTGCAGGTGGTGCAGAACGATTTAATATAACATATTCATATTCTCTGCTTAGTGCGGAAAATCTTGCATGTGCATCATCTATAGTTTTTCTTACATCTGTAACTTTTATCTTATGGTCTAACAAATAAGCATTAATAGCGTCCATCAATCTAATTTCTTCAAATTCTTTTGTTATAATATCAACATGAGCAACTTGACCAGTAGCGTGTACGCCAGCGTCTGTTCTGCCAGATCCATAAATATTCAAATTTATTTGAATGATTTTATATATGCTATTTTCAACAACCTCTTGAACAGATAAACCAGAGTTTTGTCTTTGCCAGCCAATATATTCAGATCCATCATACTCGATTGTAAGAAAAAATCTCATAAATTACATTTTATCTCTTCTAAATTTATCACCAATATTGATCTTATATCCTCTTAGAAAATCCTGACTATTCATTTTCTTTTTTCCTTCTTTTTGGATTTGAGTAATTTCCAAAAAGGAATTGCTTCCACATTGTATTATTGGTGAACCATTACCAGAATAACCTATAAACTCACCAGGTTTTATATTTTCTTTGCCAACTGAGAATTCAATTTTCTTTGCCTCATGAATTCTAATCCTGTTTTGATTATGATAAGTCCATCCTCCAGGCCAATTAGAAAGTGATCTTAACTTTCTTAATATTTCTTCATTGTTCTGGGTCCAATTAATTAAAGTATCATTAGATGTGATTTTATTTGCATATTTGATACCAGTAATTTTTTGTTTAATTGGTTTGTATTTGTTTTGGATAATCTTATCCATAGATTCGATAAGAACATTTGCAGTCAGTTTTGATAACTTATCATGAAGGCTACTTGCATTATCTTTATTTAGGATATTAATTTTTTTCTTAGCTATCACAGGCCCTGTATCAAGGGTTTCCTCCATAATCATTGCACATGCAGCAGTTGTTTTATCCCCTGCTTCAATTGCTCTTTGAATAGGAGCAGCCCCTCTCCACCTTGGTAAATCAGACGCATGACCATTAAGACAGAAAAAAATGGGAATATCTAATACTGTTTTTGGAAGAATTATTCCATATGCTACAACTATAATAAAATCAGGTTTTAGATTCTTAATTTCTTCAATAATATCAAAACTTTTGAAATTTTGAGGTGTTTTAACAGGTAGATTATAGTTATTTGATATTTCATGTATTGGGTTAAGTTTTGTTCTTAATCCTCTCCCTGATTTTTTTGGAGGCTGTGTATATACACTTAATACATGATATTCCTTGTGTATTTTTTCTAGACTTGGAACAGCAAAGTCTGGCGTACCCATGAAAATAACACTTTTTTTATTTCTCATTTTCACGTATTTGTTTTTTTACTTTTCTGAAAATTATATCTCTTTTTAATCTGGAAATATGATCAACAAACAGCACGCCATTTAGGTGATCTATTTCATGTTGAATACATGCTGATAGAAGACCTTCTGCATCTATTATTTCTTCTGAACCTTGAATATTTAAAAATCTAACTTTTATATTTGAAGGTCTTTTAACTATCGATTTGTGTTCTGGAATTGAAAGGCATCCCTCTTCAAGTTCAGATATTTCAGTAGATGAAAATATTATTTCTGGGTTTATCATTTTAATAAGGTTGGGATCTTCATCATCTGTTGAGCAATCCATAACAACTAACCTTTTAAGAATCCCAACTTGATTTGCTGCTAATCCAATTCCTGGAGCATCATACATTGTTTCTGCCATATCATTCAAAACAGAAATAATATCATTGGTAACAACTTTAACAGATTCAGCTTTTTTTCTTAAAACGGGATCAGGGATAAGTTTTATTTCTAAAACGGTCATATTTTATTTTAACATTTATTAAATTTCATTAATCAAATATTTGAGCCTTTATGTTTCGTCAAGATAAAGTAATATGATAAAAAAATAAATTAATT
Source organism: uncultured SAR116 cluster alpha proteobacterium (assembly GCA_902539295.1). Classification (GTDB taxonomy): domain Bacteria; phylum Pseudomonadota; class Alphaproteobacteria; order Puniceispirillales. The sequence goes on along the minus strand of CACBIM010000008.1, from coordinate 79,988 downwards.
TAAAGTTTAATTTTGAATGGATACTTCACTAATTATTATATTAATATTTTCTCTTTTGAGTTTTTGTTTCTTGCTAATATTTTTGATATTCAGGACACGGAGTAATAAAAATTTACTAGAGTTGAATGAAATAAAAGCACAACTTAATATTTTAGCTTCAGCTGGTAGTCAGAGCCAGCAAGCTGTATCTGACGCTTTATCAAAACAACAAGAAACTCTTAATAAAGGTTTAGAAAGCTCTTTAGCAAACTTATCAGACAGACTTAATGTAAGGCTATCAGACCAGACCGCCCAGACCACTAAAGAGTTGTCTGAAATGCATAAACGTTTGGCTGTTATTGATGCTGCTCAAAAAAATATTCTCGAATTGACACAGCAAGTATCTGGTTTGCAAAATATACTTTCTAATAAACAAGCTCGTGGAAGTTTTGGGGAAGTCCAATTAGAAAGCATTATTAAAGATATTTTATCTGAGAATTCATACTCCTTTCAACATACTCTTAGCAATGGCAAAAGGGTTGATTGTTTAGTAAAAATGCCTGGTCCGCCTGGTAATATATGTATTGATAGTAAATTTCCTTTAGAAGCTTGGAGATCTTTTATTGAGAGTGAAAATCAAGATGAAAGATCTGATGCTTTAAAAAGACTGAAAATTGATACTGAAAAACATATAAAAGATATTTCAGAAAAATATATTTTAGCAGGGGAAACAGCTGATACTGCGGTAATGTTTTTACCTTCTGAGTCGGTCTATGCAGGTATTAATGTACACTTGCCTAATAGTATAACATTGGGAAGACATAAAAGAGTTTTTATGGCAGGTCCTGACAATTTAATGCTATTATTGCATACTGTTCGCGCTGTACTAAGGGATGCAAGCATGAGTGAAATGGCAGGAGCTGTTCAATCTGAAGTGTCAAAAATGATGGATGATGTTGGGCGATTAGATGACAGGGTTAGTAAATTAATCAATCATTTCACCCAAGCACAAAGTGATTTAAATGCAATTCAAATTTCAAGTAGGAAAATTACTAGCCGTGGTCAAAAAATTGAAGAAATTGAAGTCAATCAGTTACCTTCTATTGAAAAGTAAGTAGATTAGTTATCCTTCCTAAAAAATAATGTAACTGTTGCTATATTCAGCCCAAATTTGTTTATTGTGGCTTTGTTAATTATAGTTTCTTCATCAATTCTAAACATCCAGTCATTAAAATTTACACGAAGTTCTGCAAACCCTAAATCAAGGTCCATTTTATATTTCATATTAAATGCATTTCCCTGTTCTTTAGCTATTGCCACTCCTATAATATCGTTGGCTAGCCCTTTGTAAGATTTTTTATCTAGTTTGCTAAATTTCCAAATTCTTTTGTCTATTTCTCCATCTGCATATTCAAAATCTTCTTCTAGTGTAAGGATGTCATTCTCTATAGTTCCTTTCATATCAACTTTAAATTGCCTTCTAATGTTTCCAAATCTATCTTCTACTATACCCCAGGCTTTTACATTGCCTTCAAAAAACTCCATAAGTTTAAATTCTGGATTTGTATTTGCAAAATCTTCAATTTTCATAGCAGAGCATCCAAATAAAAAAATTAAAATGAAAAGAAAAATATTTCTATAAATTAAGTTTAGCATAAAAAATTTCTACCAATTATAAATTATTAACTTTTGTAAAATAAATAAAATCTATTATAATACATATAAAATTAAACATAAATAATGAAAGATTAACTTATAAATTGTAATTTAATCGAGGTTAAAAAATGATAGAAAATATACTTAAAGATTTAAGATATGCTGTAGCTACTGGAATTGTGTTAGCTATAATTTTAGTTTTATTAATTGGTAATATTGGAGAATATCAGGGTTTTTCAGCTTTTTGGAGTTGGTTGCTTAGATGGTGTCATGTAGTTGCGGGCATTATGTGGATTGGTCTTCTTTATTATTTCAATTTTGTTCAAATACCCAACATGGGGAATATACCCGATGAACAGAAACCCGCTATAGGTAAAGTTATTGCTCCCGCAGCTCTTTGGTGGTTTAGATGGGCTGCAATGGCTACAATTGTTTTTGGTATTATATTGGCTCATGATCAGGGGTATTTATTAGAAGCAATTTTATTATCAGAGGGCTATTGGGCTATTGGTATAGGTATGTATCTTGGAACAATAATGTTTTTAAATGTATGGTTGGTCATTTGGCCTAACCAACAAAGAGCTTTAGGCTTAGTTGAGGCTGATGCGGAAACAAAAGCTTCTTCTGCTAAAATGGCTATGCTTTTTTCAAGAACTAACACTGTTCTTTCCATTCCAATGTTAGTATCTATGACTGTGCATCAAAATTTATTTGCATAATATAGTTGATTAAATGATATAAACTGCCATTCTTATGGGTGGCAGTTTATTTTTTTCATGGATTTTAGTACTCTTTTAAGTTTAATAATACCTATTTCTTTAAGTGCTACTTCAGCTGGTTTAATTGCTGGTTTATTTGGTGTTGGTGGAGGAATAATACTTGTCCCAGCAATAGCATTTACGTTAGACTTTGTCGGTTATAGTCCCTCTATAACAATGCATATAGGTGTTGCTACTTCATTGGCATTAATAGTACCAACTGCAATCTCTTCAACTTTAGGCCATTATAAAAAAGGCGTTGTAGACTTTCAGATTATTAAAAAATTATACTTATTTATTTTAATTGGTGCTTTTTTTGGGGCAATTCTTGCGCAGAGTATTTCTGGAAATGGTTTAAGATTAATCTTTGGAGTGATTGCCATAATTTCTTCATTTAATATGATGAAAAAAAACCAAATTATTTTTGGTAATGTTATGCCAAATAATTTTTCTTTGAACAGTTTTATTGGTTTCATTATTGGTTCATTATCTGCAATGATAGGAATTGGTGGGGGCACCTTATCTATACCACTTATGAATGCATTTTCGGTAGATCAACACAGAGCAACAGGAACTGCGTCAGCTATTGGACTAATTATAGCTGTACCTAGTACAATGATTTATATGTTTGCTAATACAAGTGAATTTGAATTTCCTGATTGGTCAATAGGTATGGTTTATTTACCAGTGTTTATGGTTTTTGTGCCTTTAACTATTATCGGTGCACAAATAGGAGTAAGTTTAGCACATAAACTAGATGGGCTGTTATTAAGAAGAATTTTCTCTATTTTTTTATTAATAATGGCGACAAGAATGATATATATTGCTTTTCAATAGGAGATCATTTTGAAAATTTCAATTATATCAGGTAGTAACAGAAAAAATTCGCAATCAATAAAGATATCAAAAATTTATTTTGAAAAATTAAATCGTTTAGATGCATCTGTTAGTTTAATTAACTTGGAAAAAGAGAGGCTTCCTTTTTGGGAAGATGACTATGAAGGCTACATTCCACCACACAAAGAAGCATTCAAAAATATTTCAATAAAATTACATGAATCTGAAGGTTTTGTTTTTGTGGTTCCTGAGTGGGGCGGTATGGTTCCGTCTCAGGTAAAAAATATTTTTTTATTAGCATCAAATAATGAGTTTGCTCATAAACCAGGATTAATAGTTACACTTTCTGAGTCTTTGGGGGGCTCTTATCCCGTAGTAGAATTAAGATCATTTTCTTATAAAAATACTAAAATTTGTTGGATACCTGATCATGTTATAATTCGCAAAGTTAAAGAATTTGATCCCGATAAAGATCTGCGTTTGAATTCCAGACTGGATTATAGCTGTAAAATGCTTTTAGAATATTCAAGAGCTCTAGTATCTGTAAGAAATGTGGCTGATTTAAAAACTTTTAAAAATGGTATGTAATTAAATTTTTATTTTTACAATGAAAATCTTAATATCTCTTGTTGCTATTTTAATTTGCAAAATAAGGAAGAAGTTCTTAGGACCATTCTATAGAACCTATATTATCACAATTATTACATTTTATTGACCAAAAATCATAAGAAAAGCCACAAGAGCTACAAACCCAGGCTTGAGAAGGATTTGCTTCTAATGCTTTTTCAAGTTCTTGATTAGATTTAGTTTTATCATTACTTTGATCAGCTAATCTGCTCATTAGTTGGTGGTAAGTTTTATTATGTTGTTCTGTAGAAATTTTACTAAGTTGATCATTTGCTTCACCTTTTAAGCCAGCTGAAATAGCTTCATCAGCTATAATAAGTCTTGCTTGTGAATTGGCATTATCTTCTGTAAGGTTAATCAAGTTTGCTATATTTACTGAAGCTCTCTCATTTTTCCAAATTAGTTTTAATGTATGTGCAATCTCAGGGTGTGGTTTTATTTTCCAAACCTTTGAAAGGAGAGAGAGTGCTTTTCTTTGATTGTCTTTGCCAATAAAAATTTTAGATAGTGATATAACAGCTGGGATAAAATCTGTTTTTTCTCTAAGTGCTAATGTAAATGATTTTTCTGCATCACTTAATTGATTTTCTTCTAGTTTTTTCATTCCAATTTTAGTGTGTAAAGCTGCTGCTAGATTTTGGGCTTTTTCTTCCTCAATTGAACCAATCCTCCGTCCTTTTTGAAGAACTTCTATAGCTTCTTCAAAGTTCTCTTTCTTTGCCTCCATCATTACAAGCAAAGAATTTAATTTTGGATTTCTAGGTTGTATAGAATTTGCTGCTCTAGCTCTTATTAGCGCTTCATCATGATCGTTATTTTCTATAGCAAGCCTCATTAATCCTAACTGGCCATGAAATTTTGTACTACTTCTATTTGCTAAATTATTAAAATATTTAAAAGCTGCATTTTTATCTCCTGATAAATGAGCTGCATGTGCAGATAACATTTCAGTCAAATCTTTATTATCTAAAAGTCGTTGTGCCTGAGCTGCATATTTTTGGGTACTTTCAATATCTCCTGCGGAAGATGCTGCAAGACCATAAGCAAGGGCATTATAACCTGTTTTTTGTCTATTTTCCTTTACTAATTTACTAATATTTGTTGGAAGATTAATTATTAATTTCCACAAATTATGGAGCCATAGAATTATAATGATTAGAAGTAAAAAACTTCCAAAAAGTATGGATGTTGGGACTTCCATTTTCCAACCGACCCAAACAATTTGTGAGTTGCCTTCCTGATTAGCAATAAATGCAACAATTATACAAATTGATATTATTTTAAGGGACCACCAAATTAATCTAATTATCATTTAATGAAATTCCTATAATTATTTGTAATTGCATTAATTGAATTATTTACAGAAATTCTTGAATTTAAATTTTCAAACCAATCAAGTGCAGGCTTTTTCATCGTTGCTGGAAGATTTTCAAAGTTATCTAGTACCTTATCTAAGTTTTCTTTATCTAAATAGTATTCAACATTGGATAAAAAATCATAGGGTTCATTACCATCAGAAATTTCTGACTTTCGTAACTTTACAGAACTGATTATCCAATTAATTTTATCATTTAGAAAACTTTTATTTTGTGAAGGTAAGTTTTGAAGAATAGATGGCAACAATTCATTAAAGCTAAATTTTAATTCATCTAGGGTTGGTGGTGGAAGATAAGCATAATTTTTTAAAACATCTAATTCTCTTGAGAAATGGTTTATAAAACTTACATTATTATGTTCAAAAATAGCTTTAATTTCTTTACTCCAATTTTTATTTTTTTGAAAATTTAAATTTAAATTTTCTAAAATTTGTTCCAAATCAGTTTCATGAATTTGTGTAAGATTTTTTGTTTTTTTATTAATATTTGGAGAATTAATAATTTTTACCTTTTGGTCTAAATCTCTAAATAAGCTATCAATCTTATTTTCTAGTTCTATTAGTTGAGAAAATATTTTTTGATTATTCAATTCGGTTTTATTTTGCCGATCTTCTAGTTTAAGTGAAACATCTGTAAGTTGAGTTATTTTTTTTGAATATAAATTATTGATTTCGTTTGAGAGCTCTAAGTTATTTTTTTTCGAATTTTCTCTAATTTCGTCAAAAATACTTGCCTTTAGTTCTAAAAGGAGTTCCTCATTATTATTATTTTTAAAATTAATCCAGATATATGCAGAAAATCCAATAGAGCACAATAAAATAACAAATAATAAAAAGTTGAAAATAAAAATGAAATTGTTGCTTTTATTTTTCTTATTTTCTATAAGTTTTGGTTTCTCATCACTCATTATGAATTATCTAAATTTTTATAAATTTCTAAACCTTTTGAAAGTACGGAAGCTCTTCTTTTCCTTCTTGAGATATAAACATTATCTAATTTTAGTTTTTTCAAATAATTAAAGATAGAATTATTTATCACAACATAATTAATTTTATATATAGATTTAGTTAAATTTGATTTCTTTATCAATTCAATCCACATTTTTGCGCTGATAAGGGAGAAAAATAGTATTACTGAAACTTTATTTTTTTTTATTAAATTAAGTGAATCACCGTCAATTGTATTTAAAGAAGATACTCTATAAAATGTTTCCCTAAATAAACTAAAATTATATTGTTTAAATTTCTTTTCAATCAAATCATTTTTTTGATTATTAGATGGCCACAAAATATTTGACCCATTTTTTAAAACGCCTTTTATTAGAGAAATTAGGTGCAAAGCATCAGAGTTTCCTACTATTAAGTTTGTTGCGCCAAAAGATCTAGCAATTTTTGCAGTGGAGCTTCCAACGCAGAATATTGGAATATTTTTATCTTTTAAATTTTTAACTATATGAGCAGCATGTCTACTAGTAAGAAATATCCCGTCAAAATTAAAATTAATATGTGGATTTTCCTTTTCAATTTTCATTGAAGGAGATGCTGTAGCATTTACACCTCTTTTATTGAGAATTCTACAGTCATTTAAAGCATCTTCGATAGGACGAGTAGTTATTAAATACATTTAAAAAAATTATTTCATTTGATTTATAATTTTGATAGCTAAATCTTTACCTAGTTTTTTTGCATCTTTGTAAAATCCAGAAATATTATTTTTAGTGATTAAAGCTCCATCTGGACTAGCCAATGCACCATAAAGCTCTAATATTTCATTAGAAATTTTTGCAGAAGCTCCTATAGGGGAGCTACAAGTCCCGTTTAAATTAAACACGAAAGATCTTTCAGCTAAAGTTTCATATTTTGTCTGCTCATGATTTAAAGATCTTATTAAGTTAAGTATTTGTTTATTATTAGATCTACATTGTACAGCAATAGCTCCCTGTCCTGCACTTGGAAGCATAATGCTTTCATCAAATTCTGTATATTTGGTCTTTAAGTCTAATCTTTCAACACCAGCTTGAGCTAAGACAATTCCATCGAATTTACCACTGTTATATTTATTGATTCTTGTATTTATATTTCCCCTTAATATTGAAATATTTAAGTCAGGCCTCTCTGATAAAATAAAAGCTTTTCTTCTGACAGAGGATGTTCCTAATTTTGCATTTTTTGGAAGTTCATAAATAGATTTATATTTACTTATTAAAATGTCTTTTCTAGACCCCCTTTTTAAAAAAGCTGCTATTTCAAGCCCTTTAGTTTCTTTCCATTCCATATCTTTTAATGAGTGGACAGCAATGTCCGCTTCGTTATCGATTAAAGCCTGTTCCAGTTTTTTTATGAACAAACCCTTTCCTCCAATCTCTTGGAGACTTTTATCTTGTATCTCATCACCTTTAGATACGATTTTGATAATTTTAGTTTTTAAATATGGTAACTTTTCAATAAGAATTTCACACTGCTTAATAGCTAGCGGGGAAGATCTAGTGGCTATTCTAATTTCACTATTAAATGAATACATTTTGAAAATTAATTCTAATTACCAATTAATAAGTTAATGTAGTTTTTATATTTTTAATTATAGTTTAACATGAACTATTTAGTAAAACATACACCTATAATTACCATAAACTATGAATAATATTCTAAATAAAAATATTAATGTTTTAGGAATTGAAACAACTTGCGATGAAACTGCAGCTGCAATTGTTTCATTAAATGAAAAAGGTGAAAGTAATTTACTTTCAAATATAGTTCATAGCCAATATAATGAGCATTCAAAGTTTGGTGGTATTGTACCTGAAGTTGCTGCAAGATCTCATCTTAAGAATATTTCATTTATAGTTGCAGAGGCCATTAAACAAGCAAATATTTCCAATGAAGAAGTTAACGCTGTTTCTGTAAGTTGTGGTCCAGGACTAATAGGTGGCTTATTAGTAGGTTCTATGTTTGGCAAGGCCTATAGCCTAAGCAAGTCAATTCCATTTATCCCAATAAATCATCTGGAAGCACATATTTTATCACCTAGACTTTTCCAAAATATTGACTTTCCTTATTTGGCTCTGTTAGTTTCTGGAGGCCATACCCAATTACTATACGTAGAAGATTTAGATAAAATTAGCAGAATTGGAACTACATTAGATGATTCTGTAGGTGAGGCATTTGATAAAGCTTCAATAATTTTAGACTTAGGTTGGCCTGGTGGAAAAAATATTGAGAAAGCTGCTGAGAATGGAGATCCGCAAAGCTACAACCTACCAAGACCAATGATTAAAAGAAATAACGCTGATTTTTCTCTTTCAGGTTTAAAAACTGCACTTTTTAGAATAGCTGAAAAAGAAACTTTAAATAAAAAAGTTAAAAGTAATCTCGCAGCCTCATTTCAGTCTGCTGCAACAGATGTTATAGAGGACAGATGCTTAAACGCTTTTAAAATAATCAAAAAGATCAACAATAATTGTAAAAATTTTGTTGTTGTTGGCGGTGTTGCAGCTAATAAAGTTATTCGTAAAAGACTAACAAATCTATCTAAAATGAAAAATTTTTCACCATACTTTCCTCCTGTTGAAATTTGTACAGATAACGGAGCAATGATTGCATGGAATGGTATAGAAAAAATTCTTAAATACGGAATATCAAATATTAATGATCCTGATTTTGAACCTCGAACAAGGTGGCCGCTTGACCCAATGGCTAAACCAATTAGAAATGCAAAAGAACCAAGATAAAAATTATAGTTTAATTCTTATTAATTGATATAGTAGTATAAAATTTTTGTGGTAATTAAAATGGCTTATTGGCTGTTAAAATCTGAACCTGGAACTTGGTCTTGGGATGATCAATTAAAAAAAGGTGATGAAGGTGAAGGTTGGGATGGTGTAAGGAACTATCAAGCTTCAAATAATATGAAGAAAATGGAGTTTGGTGATCTAGCTTTTTTTTATCATTCCGTAAATGAGAAGAGTATTGTAGGAATTGTTTCAATAATAGAGAAATATCAAGATGACCCAACTGACAAAACTGGACGTTTTGGAATGGTAGTTGTAAAGGCTATTAAATCTTTTACTAAGTCAGTTTCATTATCTGAAATTAAATCTAATCAAAAATTGCAAGGGATTTCACTGATAAAGCAATCAAGACTTTCAGTTATGCCAATTACAAAAGAACATTGGGACATTATATTAGAAATGGGTGAAACGTCGATCTAAGCTCCATTTGTTTTTTTCTCTTTGAAAATAAGATATAAATTTCTAAGATAGATAAATAATCCAAGTCCTTGGCCGCAAATAAATACAGGATCTTCCCTCCAAATTGCATAGATAAGCATTACAGCACCTCCTCCAACTGAACAGTACCAAAATCCGATGGGTATAATACTTCTTCCTACGCTCTCTGAAGAAATCCATTGAATAATAAATCTGCTTGCAAATAAGGCTTGACCGCCAAAACCAACAATCAACATGATGACTTCAGGCCTTTCAGTTAGATACGTTGTGGTGAATGGCAAAAGCAAAATTATAAAACTAGCCAACTTCTGACTTCCTATAGTTATTAAGTCTGATAAATACGAGATCATATTCATTTATTATTTTGTTTCTTCAAAAAAAGATATGTCTTTAGGGGTTCTTTTTAAAACCCACAATACACCCAAAACGTCTATAATGCCTACCATAGCTCTTCCTAAGTTAGAATATTTTGATTTCCCTCTAACTCTTTCCCGATGGTTAACGTTAACTCCTATTACATCAGCATTATATCTCAATGCTAAAATAGTGAAAAAACGATGCATATGATTAAAAAAAGGAAGAGAAGAATATAATTCTTTACTAAATACTCTTATTCCACATCCTGAGTCTGGGTGTGTGTCAGAAAATAAAATTCTTCTAATATATCTCGCAAAAATAGATGCAATCTTTTTGCTTAAAGTGTCTTTTCTTTTATATCTAATTCCGGCAACCAAAGTTAATTTACTATTACTTTTAAAATAAGCTTTAATCATTGCAGGTAAATCACTTGGGTCATTTTGTCCATCACCATCAAGTGTAGCAATTAAATTACAATTCGATTTTAAAATACCAGATCTCATTGCAATTGACTGTCCATAACATTTTTTATGAACTATCAATCTTACTTGTTTCAAATTATTTAAAGCTAAAACTGAATTTCTAGTGTCGTCTTTACTTCCATCATCAACAAAAATTATTTCATGTGAAAAATTCTTTAGTGCTTTATCAATTTCATAAGCTAATTCTTTTACATTCTGTTCTTCATTCAATACAGGTATAACTACAGAAAGCTCTAATTTTTTTGTTTTGGTTTTCATAAACAAGCTAAAAATTTATTTTATATTTCATAAACTTCATTCAAATAAACCGCAAGTTAAGTATTATAATCTATTTATTTAAAATAGGCTTTATAACATTTATTTTAACTTTTTCTCCCTTAGCTAAATTATAACCTGAGAAACTTTTCAAATTCAAAAACTCACGATTAAAACTTTCCATTATTTTTTTAACCTCCTGCATCGCTTTTTCCTCAACTATAGCAATTGTATTATCTCCTTCAATTAAAACAATTGCTGTTTCTTCAGGTCTAAGTAATAAAGTATCCCTTCCAAGAGCAAACACAAGAGACGGTTCATGATAACCTGTAGCAACAATAGTGTCAGGTTTAATATCAAAACTTTCAATAAAACTCTCAATTTTTGAAGTAACATGAATTCTGTCAAGATTTGGAAAAATCATTGAAAAAAAAACGATGTTTGATAAACCAGCTAAAATGGCCATTAAATACAAAGGAGCAAGCTTTTGTCGTGATAAGTTAAAAAAATAAGTATTGCCGGCAGTTATTGAGGCAAGAATTAGAACTGAAAATAAAATAGCATAAAAAATATTAAAAATATTTGAAGAAAAAATGAATGTGAAATATATAGTAGCTAAACCTAAAATTATACTAAATATGAAAACAAAAATTCTAAAAACTATGCTTAGTTTATTATAAATATCTCTTCCACTAGGTGGTGAAGACATTCCTAAATAAACTAGTAATAGTATTCCGGGGTAAATCGGTAATATATAGTGTGGTAATTTTGTTGGTGTTAATTCTAAAATAAACCAAAATGGTAATATCCAAGATATCAAAAATCTTATAAAACGATGATGTTTCCAATCAAAAAGGGCTCTTGCGGCATATGGAACAAACAAAACAATTGGCCATAATGTTAAAAATAAAAGCAATATATAAGTACCAAAAGGCCCCCAATGATTTTCTTGCCCACTCTTGATTTTATTAATAAAGTCACCTTTAATTGCATTTAAAATTAATGAGCCATCTGTTGCTTTCCATGCTAAATAAACCCATGGTATTGTAATAACAAAAATGATCAAAAGTCCCTGATGCCATAAGAATAAACGCACCCAGGAAAGGTTCCATTCCTTTTCTACAAATCTATCAAGAAGGACTACACTTGTTAATGTAAGAAAAAAAAGAAGTGGAGAGATAGGTCCCTTAATAAGAATACCTAATGCTAAAATAAACCAAAATAATCTTACTAGCCATGTATGATCATGATGTTTGTAAATATTCCAGCTTTCTTTGCCATAATTATATATTTTCCAGAAAATAAGTTGTTGTATAGTGCATAGCATTAAAAGAATACTGTCTGTTTTTGCTTGTTTAATTTCTATAGCAAAACCAAAAATTATTGATAGCAATATGCTTGTAAGTAATGAATAATTAACAGCTGATGAGAAAGCTACATCAAAATACCTGTATGCAATATTATAAACAAAAGCACTAAAAACTAACGTTAAAGTTATGAAAGCAATAACGTTGGGTATACGAAATGAAGTTATTCTTTCCTTTCCAAAAATATAAGCACTCAACGATTGAACCCAGTATATTCCAATTGGTTTTTTTGCTCTTAATTCATCTTGGAATTTAATAACTACAAAGTTCTGATCCTCCAACATTTGCTTACTAGCTTGTGAAAATCTTGCTTCATCTCTATCTAATGGAGGTATAGACTTTATGCCAGGCAAAAGAAAACAAATTACTAAAAATGAAACAATTAGATATTTTAAATACATTGGAAGCTTTTCAACAAAGTCTCCGAATCCATCAGTAAAAACTATTAATTTTGAATTAATAATAGATAATATTGGAAAATTAAATTTATGCATGGAAACTATTGATAGGAATTATAATTGTTTTTAGGAAATAGCTTAAGATAATAACTTAATTCTTTCAATTGAACTTTGTTAAAGAAAATGAACTTATCACAAATATATAACAAAAGCCCTTCTTTTATATCTATTTGGAAAATAACATGGCCAATAATTATTGCAAATTTAACATTACCAATTGTTACAGCAACGGACACAGCTGTTATGGGGCGTGAACAAAGTTCTACTTTTATTGCTGCAATTGCATTAGGTGGTATAGTTTTCAATATAATTTATTTTTCATTAAACTTTCTTCGAATGAGTACAACTGGTCTGGTATCCCAAGAGAAAGGTAGAAAAAACGAAGAAGAGATAAAAAAAATTATAAGGTTGACACTAAGTATTGCTATCGCAATTGGTTTTTTAATAATCTGTTCTTCATATCCTTTGATCGAAATTGCAAAAATTTTAATTTCAGGCTCTGAGCAAGCTGAACATTTAATGTCAGAATATATATTTTATAGATCCTTTGCTTCTCCTGCGACATTAATGAATATGGTATTCTTAGGAGTATTTATTGGAATTGGATCTGCAAAATTTGCAATGTTTCAATTAGTATCAATAAGTATATTAAATGCAATTCTAAGTATAGTCTTTGTATTACACTTTAGTTTAGGGGTTTTTGGTGTTGCTTTAGGGACTGTAATAGCTCAATGGGCAGGTTGCTTGTTAAGCATATTTATGCTCATAAGAATTATAAATTATGAACATATAAATTTTAAAACTTTTTTTAAATTTAATTTTTACAGTGATAAAAAATTTTATTCAATTTTCAACATTTCAAAAGATCTATTTATAAGAACTTTATGTATTGTTTTTGGTGAATTTATATTAATTAATAATGCCGCAAAATTAAATATGAACTCTTTAGCTGTAATACAAATATATATAGTTTTACTAGGTTTTGTTGCTTATATACTAGATGCCTTTGCACATTCAGCGGAAACACTCTTAGGCCAATCAATTGGCAACAAAGATAAAAGTACTTCTTTAGTAGTAATATTTAAAACATTTATTTTTTCTCTATTGCTAGCAATTGTTTTATCAATTTTAATTTTTTTAATTGGGTTCAATATTTTTGAGATATTTACTTCATTAGATGTAATATTAAATGAATGTAAGAAATTATTTCCTTATTTACTATTATTACCAATTATTTCCGTTTGGGCATTTATGCTGGATGGATTTTTTGTAGGTGCAGCTAAGAGTAAGCCAATGCGGAATTCTACATTGTTAGCATTCTGTGTCTTTATAATTCTTAATTACTTCATTATGTTGATAAATCCAAATATTCAGTATCTTTGGTTGAGTTATTTAATTTTTCTTCTACTAAGAGGAGTTTTTTTATCATTCTATTTTAACTCTCTTTTTGTATATGATAATTAATTACTAGGAAAAGATAAATAATATGGAATATGCACAAAATTTAATATTAGATATTAATCCTCAAACAGGACTAACAACAAATTCAAAAAATGTAATTAAATTAAAGTTGTTAAGGAATTCACAATTTGCAAAATGGCTAAGTGAATGTTCTGAAAGTCTCAAAAATTGGATAATTTCTAATAATCTTGAACCAAAACCTGGGTCTATACTGAGAGTACCAGATAAGGACATGCGGATTATTGAAGTCATAGCAATAATAGGCAACGAAAATAACTTCTGGGATATTTCAAGAATAAATAAACAACTTTCCTCTGGAAAATATCAGATCGAATTTATTTATAATGATAAAAATGAAAGTAAAAACAACCTTGCTATAGCTTGGGCACTAGAAAACTATTTATTTTCTCCATTTAATGCTGGATTAAATAAACCAGAAAAAAAAGTAGAGCCCTTGAAATTAGTTTTAAAAAGATCTGAAATTAAAAGTATTGCACCATTATTAAATGGTATTTTCTTGACTAGAGACTTAATTAATTCTCCTGCAAACATTGTTAAACCTAGTATACTCGAGGAATTATGCAAAAAGTTGGCAAAACTGCATAATGCAAAGTTTAAAGTGATAAAAGACAATAATCTCGAAATTAATTTTCCTTTAATTCATACAGTAGGACGTGCAGCTGAGGATAAACCAAGGCTAATTGAAATTTCTCATATTAAAAATAAGTCCTTTCCAAATATTACGATCATAGGAAAGGGAGTTACATTTGACAGTGGTGGCCTTGATTTAAAACCACCTAAAGCTATGGAGCTTATGAAAAAGGACATGGGCGGAGCAGCAATAGCAATTGGCCTTGCTCATTCTTTATTTATGGAAAACCTTGATCTAAACCTTCGATTATTAGTTCCAGCAGTTGAAAATGCTGTATCCAGTAAGTCTATGAGACCTCAGGATATAATTCACTCAAGATCTGGTATTGATGTTGAAATTGGTAATACAGACGCAGAAGGCAGGCTAATCTTAGCAGATACTCTCTTCTATGCAGATGAGAAACCAACAGATCTTATTATAGATTTTGCAACTCTCACTGGAGCTGCCAGAGTTGCTTTAGGAACAGAACTTCCTGCATTATTTTCCAATGATAATGATGCAAGTACAGACATAATCTCGTCTGCAGAAGAAGTTGGAGACCCATTGTTTCGCCTACCATTATATAAACCTTATGAAAGATTTTTAGAAAATAAAAATGGCTCGATTTCTAGTATTGGATCATCACCATATGGTGGTGCAATTACAGCTGCTTTATTTTTACAAAAGTTTATAAAACCAAATACTTCTTGGATGCACTTGGATATTATGGCTTGGAATTTAAGTTATCAACCTGGAAGGCCTATTGGTGGGGAGGCAATGACATTGAGAGCCTTCCATCATTATTTAAAAAAATTTA
Source organism: uncultured SAR116 cluster alpha proteobacterium (assembly GCA_902539295.1). GTDB lineage: Bacteria > Pseudomonadota > Alphaproteobacteria > Puniceispirillales. The sequence continues at coordinate 64,702 of CACBIM010000008.1, read as the reverse complement.
TAAGAAAACATTAATACCCATTGCTTCTATTTATCTGGTTCGGCGCTTCCAAACCATCAGTTATACATCTCGCTGCATTAACAATTTGATCAATTGAAGTTAATGTATTGGTTTGAGCTGAAACATGTGGCCAAACATATACATTTTTATGTTCCCAAAAACTATGATCTTTTGGTAAAGGTTCAGTTTCAAATACATCTAAATAGGCATTTTTTATATGACCCTTATTAATCATTTCTAAAAGATCAGTTTCATTAACGTGCCCACCTCTTCCAGCATTTATGATTGTAGATCCTTTAGGAAGTAATGATAATGTTTCCTTACAAATAATATGCTTTGTTTCACTAGTGAGTGGTAAAAGGCAAACTAAAATGTTACAATCTTTAAGCATTTTGTGAAGCTCTTCTCTTCCAGAATAGCATTCAACGTTTTGAATATTTTTTTTATTTTTTGACCAACCTTTAATTTTATAACCAAAATTTGTTAGTGATTTAGCAACATGTGATCCAATTGCTCCAATACCCAATATACCAATTGTCCAGTTATTTCCTGGAATAAAGTTTACTGTCTTCCAAATTTTATTCTTTTGTTGTTCTAAATAATCATTTAGAAAACAGGTTTCTCTCAAAATTTGAAGAGACACCCATCCAGCCATTTGCTTGGACATGTCTTCATCAACCAACCTAATTATTGGAAGTTTGTCAGGCACAACTCCTGGTTTTAATAAATGATCTACACCTTGGCCAAGATTTATTACACCCTTTAGGTTTTGAAATTTTTTAAGAAACCCCTCTGGTGGAAGCCAAACTAGTGCAACGTCAATATCATCCTCTATACAATTATCTTTATTAAAAACCTTAATTTCAGGTGCTTTTTCACTGAAAATTTTTTGCCATGATTTGTATCCTTCAGCATCCCAGTAATAAAGTAAATTTATGTTTTTTCTCATATTTATTAATTTCCAATAATGTCCAAGACTTTTTTGTGGAGGCACTTATTGCTAGATGCAATTATACTACCATCACTTTCAGAATCAATTTTTACACCATTCCAGTCTGTAACTAAGCCACCGGCCTCTTCTATAATAGGTATTGTTGCTGCAATATCATGCCAAGATAAATTATGTTCTATGACAATATCGATAAAACCAGCTGAGAGTAAAGCAAAGTTGTGACAATCACCTCCCCATACAGAATTTATGCATTTATTTTCTACATTTTTAAAAAGCTTTAATTGCTTTTCATTGAACATGTTCGGTGAAGTGCATGCAATTGAAGCTGAGTGAATTGATCTAGTATTTTTTGTTTTTATTATATTTCCATTTAAATACGCACCATATCCTTTGACCCCAATATAGGTTTCTTCAAGCACTGGCATGTCAATTAAACCAGCTATTGGTTTATTTCTATCGTATAAACCTACTAAAGTTCCAAATGTTGGTTTTCCAGTAATAAAAGATCGAGTCCCGTCTATAGGATCGATTATCCAGTTATAATTAGAACCTGTAATTTTATCAGGAAATTCTTCACCTCTTATTTCGTCATCAGGGAAGTTTTTGTGGATTAAACTTCTAATATTTTTTTCAGTAGACTTATCAGCCTCTGTAACAGGACTTAGATCTGTTTTTGTCTCCACATCTGTAATTTTTCTAAATAAAGGAAGTATTATCTTTCGGTTTTCTAAAACTAATAAATTAAGGAAGTCATTTAATTTATTAAATTCTATCAAATTTTAAGAACCCATTCCTTCTTTTTCTTTTTGAATTTCTTCATCTGATGGAAGATTAGCTGGTGTATCAGCCAGACTTCTTAACCAAAGTAATATATTCGCTCTGTCTTTTTCTTTTTTAAGACCAGCATAATTCATCTTAGTCCCCTTCATATATTCTTTAGGCTTGAGTAGAAATTGATTTAGAGAAGAGTAATCCCATTTACCACCAAAGGCCATCAATGCTTTTGAATATTTGTAACCATCAACTTGGCCCATTTCACGATTAAGAACATTCCATAGATTAGGCCCTACCTTATTAGGACCTCCAGCATTAAAACTATGACAAGCTGCACATTTTTTTGATAGTTTTTTACCAGCATCAATGTCAGCATTTGCTATCATTGCTAAAATTGGCACAATTTTAATAGGTGCTGAAGCAACTGCTGAGGCTTCAGTAATTGCACCCTCAGGTACTTCAATTGGATATGAATTTTTTGATGAATGTTTTTCATCTGAATGGTGGTCGTCATGGTGACTATCTGCCCCTTGCATAAAAGATGCAAACTTACCTGCACCTATCATTAAAAGGCAGGCGCATAAAAAACCAGCAACAACTTTATTAAATGCTAAAGGATCATTCATAGAAAAAACTCATTTATAAAATAATTAAAAATTATGCTATTGTTATATTTTACTTTAAAATACAAATAAATCTCAACAAAATTTATTCATAATGATGATATATATAAAGCAAGCAAAAGTTGCAAGATTAAGATCCAAATAAAATGTTAAAACCCATAATAATAATTCCATCAAGATTAGGATCAACCAGACTACAAAAAAAAGCACTGAAAATAATTAATGGTCAACCTATGATTTGTCATGTCTGGTCAAATGCATTAAAGGCTGATTTAGGACCGGTAGTGGTAGCCACTGATTCAGAAAAAATAAGCAATGTTATAGATGCCAAAGGTGGAAATGCAATTCTCACAGATGCTAATCACCATTCTGGTTCTGATAGAATTTATGAGGCACTCAGCAAGTTTGACCCTGATTTCCATTATGATTTAATTATAAATTTGCAAGGTGATATGCCAATATTTGACTCCGGAGTATTGCAAAATTTAGTGTCAAAAATTAGAAGTGAAGATATTACTACTTTAGTTTGCAAAGCCAACTTTGATGAAATTTCTGATCCAAATGTAGTTAAAGCTGTAATATCATGGGATAAAAATGACGATGATTATGGAACAGCTCTTTATTTTAGTCGAATGCAAGTTCCATACAATGCATTAACCTACTGGCATCATATCGGGATTTACGCATGGAAAAGAAAAAGTTTAAAAAAATTTATTTCATTTCCTGTGTCTAATCTTGAGAAAACAGAAAAATTAGAGCAACTTAGAGCTTTAGAGAATGGTATGATAATGAAAGTAGTAAAAACTAAAGATCACTTTATTGGGGTTGATACTCAAAAAGATTTAAATAAGGTAAGAAATAAAATTAAAAATCAATCTGAAAGTAATTGAATGTCTCAAAAAGTAAATAACCCAGATAATACGATAGCTTTTCAAGGTATCCCAGGTGCTTATTCTGAAATGGCTTGTTTAAGTAATTTTAATACAATGGAAACTTTAGCATGTCCTTCATTTGAACAAATGATTTCTAGTGTTCAAGAAAATAAAGCTAAATTAGCAATGGTGCCTGTTGAAAATTCAACTGCAGGCAGAGTAGCTGACATACATCATTTGCTACCTGAGTCTGGACTGTTTATTATAGGAGAAACTTTTTTTAGAGTAAATCATATGCTTTTGGGTCCAAAAGGTTCAAAATTAGAAAACCTAAAAGAGGTAAGGAGCCATGCACAAGGTTTAGCTCAATGCAGACAAAATATAAATAATCTAAATCTAATTCCCGTAATTCACCCTGATACTGCTGGAGCTGCTAAGGAGGTTTCAGAGTTAAATGATAAATTTATTGGTGCAATAGCATCTAATTTAGCAGCTAAACGATACAATTTAGAAATTCTTCAAGAAAATTTTGAAGATAGTAGCCACAATACGACACGGTTTTTAATAATGAGCAAATCATTTGAAATGCCAAAAATCAGTAAAAAGAAATATATAACAACAATAGTTTTTTCAACAAGATCAGTTCCTGCGGCACTTTATAAAGCCTTAGGTGGTTTTGCAACAAATGGAATCAATTTAACGAAACTAGAATCATATATGATTAACGGTAGTATGACAGCAACTCAATTTTATGTAGATATTGAAGGTCACCCTGAAACATCAGCAATGAAACACGCTTTAAAAGAGTTGGAATTCTACTGTGGTCAGAACAAAGTTAAAATCCTGGGAACTTATTTAGCATCACCATTGAGGAAAAGCTAAATAATTAAATAGAATATTTATACTTGAAAGATTCCTTGAACTGTATCATACAGACATGGGAAGCTGTTTGGACAGATGTCTTGCGAACTCGGTCAGGATCGAAAGGTAGCAGCCGTAACAAGTTTTATTTGGGTCAGGCAGTTTCCTGCTTAAATGATTCTAAGAGCATTTCAATTTGATGGTTAATGAAAACAAAAATAATGTTACAGATTCTATTCATAGAGTTCTTGCAAGAAAATATAGGCCTCTAAATTTCACAAAACTTGTTGGCCAAAATAATTTAATCAAAACATTATCTGGATCAATTGAAAGAGGCAGATTAGCACATGCTTACATACTTACAGGCGTTAGAGGTGTCGGTAAAACATCAACAGCTAGAATTATTGCAAAGTTATTTAATTGCACAAATCCAGAGAAATCATCTGAAATTGCTATCAACCCTTGTGGTGTATGTGACTCTTGTTTGGGAATCGCAGAAGGGAAAAATATAGATGTTCTGGAAATTGATGCAGCTAGTAATACAGGCGTAGATAATATCAGGGAGTTAATTGATGGAGTTGGATACAAACCTCTAACATCTAAATTTAGAGTCTATATAATTGATGAAGTCCATATGCTATCAAAAGGTGCATTTAATGCACTACTGAAAACTCTAGAGGAACCACCAGAACATGTTAAATTTATATTTGCAACTACCGAAATTAGAAAAGTTCCAATAACAATACTATCAAGATGCCAAAGATTTGACTTGCAAATAGTCCCTTCTAAAATTTTGATAGACCATCTTAAATGGGTGTGTGAAGAAGAAAAGATAAATTTTACTATAGAAGCACTTCAAATAATTGTTAGGGTATCTGGAGGTTCAGTTCGAGATGCTCTTTCTTTATTAGATCAGTCAGCCTCAATAAGTGGCGATGATATTAAATCTGAGACTATATCCTTTATGCTAGGTTTGCCAAGTAGGATATCAAGTATTGAAATTTTAGAAAATATTTTTGATAGTAACGTAGAAAATGCACTAAAGATTTATGACAACGTTATTAATCATGGTACTAACGGTGAAATTCTAATTGGAGATATGCTTGATATAATACATTTGTCTACCCGCATAAATATTGTAGGTGAAAACAATTTAGATACTTTTATGAATTCAATTCCAGATGGTGAAAAAGCTGGTATTTTAAAGATTTCTAAAATATCTCTTCCAGGTTTGACAAGAGCATGGCAAATTTTATTAAAAGGAATTGAAGAAATAAGGGCTGCTCCTAATCCAGATGAAGCAGGTTCAATGATACTTATAAGGTTAGCTTATTCTTGCAATTTACCAGACCCTGCTTCTTTAGTGAAGAAAATCCAAGCTTCTCTTGAAGAAAGTAAAACTACATTTAACAATACTTTAGAAGAAAATGATGATAATAAAAAAGACACATCTGGGATTTTTAATAACCTTCAAGAAATAAATTCTATTGATAACAAAACAACTTTAGCAGAAGTCAACACTTTTGAGGAACTTGTTGAATTATTTAAAAATAAAGGAGAGTTACTTCTTCATGCACAATTGTTATCTTGTGTTCATTTAACTTCTTTTGAAAAGGGAAAATTAGAAATTAGTATTAGTGGCAATACCAATAATAATATTGCAAAGGATATATCGAAATTTTTAAAAAACTGGACTGGTGAAGATTGGGTTATAAGTATAGTCGATGACCAAGGCACTGAAACTTTAGATCACAAAAATGAGAGAAAAGCTCAAAAAGAAATCGAAAATACAAAAAACACGCCAGAAATGCAAAAAATTTTAAAGGCCTTTCCAAATGCAGAATTGAAATCAGTAAATGATAAAAATAAATGAGTTTCATATTCTTCTTAATAAATAAAAAAAGACATGATCAACTCTGAAATTGATCATTTAGTGAGGCTGATTTCAAAATTGCCTGGCTTAGGTTTGAGATCAGCAAGAAGAATTGTTTTGCATTTGTTAAACAATAAAGAAAAAGAAATGCTTGTCCTTTCTGATGAAATAAAGGATGTTGCTGAACGTGTAAAATTTTGTGTTATTTGTGGGAATATGGATACAAGTGAAGAATGTCATATTTGTAAAGATGAAAAAAGAGATGTATCCACTATTTGTGTTGTGGAAAATGTAGGCGACTTATGGGCTATTGAAAGGTCAGGTGTCTTTTATGGGAAGTATCATGTTCTTGGTGGCGTCTTATCAGCATTAGATAATATAGGTCCTGATGATTTAAAAATTGGTCAATTGATTCAAAGAGCAAAAAGTGAAAAAATAAAGGAAGTAATTTTAGCTAATTCAGCAACGGTTGATGGACAAACTACAGCGCATTATATAGCTGATCAACTAAGTAGTTCAGATATAATATTATCAAGATTAGCACAAGGATTGCCAATGGGAGGTGAGTTAGATTTTCTTGATGATGGAACAATTACTCAAGCTCTAAGAGCAAGGTCAAAGTTACAAAATTAAATTTTTTTGTTTTTTATTAATCGAAGAGCATTTAATTTAATAAATCCTTTTGCATCAGTTTGATCATAATTGCTGTTGCTGTCTTCAAAAGTTACCAAAGATTCATCATATAAGGAATTTTTCGATTTTCTACCTGTTATAATGATATTACCTTTATAAAGTTTAAGTCTAACTACACCATTAACACTCATGGAAGCCTTATCAATTAAAGCTTGCATCATTTCACGTTCAGGTGAAAACCAAAACCCATTATAAATTAATTTTGCATACTTCGGCATGATTTCATCTTTTAAGTGGGCTTCCTCTCTATCAAGAGTAATGGATTCCATAGCTCTGCGTGCGTAAAATAAAATAGTTCCACCTGGAGTTTCATAAACACCACGTGATTTCATGCCAACAAATCTATTTTCAACAATATCAATTCTTCCAATACCGTTCTTCCCTCCAAATTCATTCAATTTTTTTAAAATTTGTGCCGGTTCTAACTTTTTCTGATTTAATGCTATGGGGTCACCTTTACTAAATTCAATAGTTATCTCAGTAGGTTTATCTGGAGCTTCCATTGGATTGACTGTTCTTGAATATATATATTCTTCTGGTTCTATCCATGGATCCTCAAGAATTTTACCTTCTGCTGAAACATGAAGTAGATTTGCATCAACGCTAAAAGGGGCCTCGCCCCTTTTATCTTTTGAGATTGCAATTTGATGCTTTTCTGCATATTCTATGAGTTTTGTTCTTGAAGAAAGCTCCCATTCTCTCCAAGGAGCTATAACTTTTATGTTGGGGTCTTGGGCAAGGTAAGATAGCTCAAATCTTACTTGATCGTTTCCCTTTCCTGTAGCACCATGTGCTACTGCATCAGCTCCCTCAAATTTAGCTATTTCAATTTGGCGTTTTGCAATCAGTGGTCTTGCTATACTTGTTCCTAATAAATACATGCCTTCATAAATTGTATTACATCTAAACATCGGAAATACGTAGTCTTTGACAAAAGTATTTTCTAAGTTTTCTATATATATTTTTTTTACACCAAGGTTTTGAGCTTTCTTTCTTGCTGGTTCAACTTCTTCACCCTGACCAATATCAGCAGTGAAAGTAATAACTTCACACTGATACTTTTCTTGTAACCATTTTAATATTACTGAAGTATCTAAGCCTCCGGAATAGGCTAATACAATTTTGGAAGGATTATGAATATTCATTTATCTTGGCTTTTTAATTTAAAATTACTGACTTAAATTTAAGCTATAACTTGTTCTTAAAATTAATTACTTTTATAATTTGCATAATAACTACAGGAGCTATTTATGGCAAAGGTTTTATCACATGAAGAGATTATACAAATTTTAAAGCAATTTGATGAAAAATGGGAAATTGAAGATAATGGAAAAAAGTTGAAAAAAGAATTTAGATTTAAGTCTTTTATAGAGGCATTCTCTTTTATGACCAAAATTGCAATTTATGCAGAAAAAAAAGACCACCATCCAGAATGGTCGAATGTATATAACAGAGTTAAGATTTGTTTAACTACTCATGATGCGGGTGGAATAACAGATAAAGATATTGATTTAATTAATTTTATTGAAAAAAAATAATTTATGCTAAAAAAAAGAGTACTTGAAAATCCTCAAATACTTGGTTGGTTAGGAATTCTTCCATTTATTTTTACATCTTTTTTTGTTTTATTTGAAATCAGGTTTTCAATAGAATTAAAGGTCTTAGGATTGCTATATGCTTCGTCTATTTTAGGGTTTTTAGGCGCTGTTTACTGGGGCTATCTTCTAAAATCTGAGGCTTATGAACACATTCTATGGGCATGGGGAATTGCAACATCATTAGTGGCTTGGTTTTCATTAATAGTTATTTTTTTATTTAACAACTATTTATTGGCCTCATTAATATTATCTTTAGGTTTTATTATTTCGCTGATTGTCGATTATAAGAATTTTTCCTCTTATAGTTGGTATGTTAATTTAAGATTAAAGCTCACATGTGTTGCAACAATATGCACATTAATAAATGGTGTATTTTAAAAAAATGAAGGGCTACTTTGGAATTGGTGTTGAGAATGTATCTAAAGCAATGAATGCTGGCGCTGTTATGAGAACTGCTCACGCTTTTGGAGCAAATTTCTCATTTTTTGTTGGAGGACCCCTAAATAAAAATGAAATAAGGTTGTCAGATACTTCAAATACAGAGGATAGCTTGCCTACTTATTACTTTAATGGTGTTAAAGATTTAATTCTTCCAAAAGGATGTAAATTAGTTGGTATTGAGTTACTTGATGATGCAGAGTATTTACCATCATTTAAGCACCCAAGATTAGCGGCATATATTCTTGGATCTGAAAGATATGGCTTAAGTAAAGAAATATTGGAGAAATGTGACAAGATTATAAAGATCCCTACGAAATTTTCATTAAACTTGGCACTTACTGGAGGTATAGTTTTATATGATAGAATGGTATCAATGAAAAATTTTCATAACCGGCCATTAATTTAATATAATATCAGACATTTTGTTGCCATAAAATAAAAGTAGTTTATTTAAAATATAAAATTTATGTAAATAATTTTTTTTTACTTAATTCTTTTATAAAAAAGTTATATAATTACAAAAATTTTAAAATAAAAAAATTATTTTGAGGTTCTAATGAAAATTTTTATGTTAAATATATTTATTTCAATTTTTTTTTCATTTAATGCGTTATCCGAAACGCTTATTTTAGGTGTTGAACGCGATTGGACTGCTTACAGATCAGATAGTGGGGATAAAAGGACTTGTTTTGTTTCAAGTGAGCCTAAATCCTCAAAAGGAGACTATAAAAAAGAAAACAGAGGTGACGTTAGAGTTTATGTAACGCATGGGCCCGCTCAGGATGTTACTAATGAAGTTTCAATCAAGGCGGGTTATGATCATAAAGAGCAATCGATTGTTAAATATACAATTGATGGAAAGAAGTTTTCATTGTTTACGTTAAAAGATCGAGCTTGGGCTGAGACACCAGAATTAGACTCAAAAATTGTTTCTGCAATGAAGGCTGGAAACAAGTTGATTGTTTCAGGAACATCTTCAAGGGGCACTGACACTGAGGATACATATTCTCTTTTTGGTTTTACAGCGGCTCTCAAATTAATTGATAAAGCTTGTGGAAGATAATAAATACAAAACAAGTATCTCTAGTCTTGAAAATAATACAAAAACTAATTTATTGGGCTTAACACAAGCCGAAATAAAATCATTATTGAATAAAATAAAATTACCAAATTTTCGAGCAAGCCAAATTTGGTATTGGATTTACAGGTCAGGTAAAGTTGATTTTAAAGAAATGACAAACATTTCGAAAGAATTAAGGTCTCTTCTATCAAAAAATTTTAATATTTGGAGGCCAAAAATTTCCTCAACACATCAATCTCAAGATGGCACGATTAAATGGTTGTTAAAACTGGATGATGGAAATGAAGTTGAAACTGTATGGATACCTGATGAAGAAAGAGGCACTCTTTGTATTTCCAGTCAAGTTGGTTGCACGCTAACATGTAAATTTTGTCATACTGGCACTCAAAAATTGGTAAGAAATTTATCTTCTTCAGAAATTGTAGGTCAAGTAATGTTAGCTATGGATCAACTTAAAGACTGGCCATCTGCTTCTGAAAATCGACTGCTTACTAGTATAGTTTTAATGGGTATGGGGGAACCTTTATTTAATTATGAGAACGTAAGAAAGGCCCTTGAAATTATTATGGATCACTCTGGCATAAGTTTATCTAGAAGGCGAATAACACTATCAACATCAGGAATTGTTCCAGAAATTAAAAAATGTGGTGATGATTTAGGTGTTAATTTAGCAATATCTTTGCATGCTACAAATGATAATCTTAGAAATGAACTAGTGCCAATTAATAAAAAATATGACATCAAACAACTTTTAGATGCTGTTAGATCTTATGCAAGAATATCAAATTCTAGAAGGGTAACTTGGGAATATGTAATGTTAAAAGGTATAAATGATACTGCCGAAGATGCAAAAAATTTAGTTAAATTAATCAAAGGAATTCCATCAAAAATTAATCTTATTCCATTTAATGAATGGCCATGTTCACCTTATGAATGCTCAGAAGAAGATAGTATCAATAGCTTTGCTAAAATTATAATGAAAGCTGGCTACGCAAGCCCAATTAGGACACCAAGAGGTAGAGATGTTATGGCAGCTTGTGGTCAGTTAAAATCGCTATCGATAAAACAGAAAAAACTTAATACAAAAACTCTTTGAAAACTTGAAAAATTAAGCAATAATATATAAATATAAGTTTAATCGTTTATTATTTAGGAGTTTATAAATGCAAGATCCTCGTTTTATGTCATCAACACAGGCACAAACTGCCAATATTGATGCTGGATTAAGAGCTTACATGTTAGGTGTGTACAACCACATGACAATCGGTATGGCTATTACCGGTTTTTTTGCATATTTAACAAAGATTATGTCAGTCACATCTGAAGGAATGCTAACTCCTTTTGGAGCTGCTATTTACACAAGTCCACTTAAATGGTTGGTAATGCTTGCTCCTTTAGGGATGGTCTTTTGGCTATCTGCAAAAGTTCAAACTATGAAGCCAGAAACTGCTAGAAATCTGTTTTACGCATTTGCTGCAATTATGGGTATTTCTTTATCTTCACTACTATTAGTTTTCACTGGTGAATCCGTTATAAGAGTTTTCTTTCTGACAGCTGCTTCATTTTCAGCATTAAGTATTTATGGTTATACAACAAAGAAGAACTTAACAAGCCTTGGATCATTTTTAATAATGGGTTTGGTTGGTTTAATTTTAGCATCAATTGTTAATATCTTTTTAGCTTCAAGTGCGATGCAGTTTATCATTTCGGTTGTTGGTGTTTTAATTTTTGCAGGTTTAACCGCTTATGACACCCAAAGGATAAAATTAATGTATATGGCTTCTGACGATAGAGGTACAGCACTAAAGAAATCAATTATGGGCGCATTAACTCTCTACTTAGATTTCATTAACATGTTTATAATGTTATTACAGTTGTTGGGTAACAGAGAATAGACTTTTAGATAGCCCTTTATTTATTTAAAGGGCTATCTTTTTCCCATATCTTATTAAGAAAATTTTCCAAATCTAAATAATTATTAAGCAATAAATTATTTCTTATTTTGGCTATTGTTCCTTTAGCTTTAAAAACTTCCCCAGAAAGATATGACATATCTTTAACTCGATTTATAGTTGCGGTTCTGATTTTAGCATACTCAATTAATGATAAGTTAATATCATTATTGCTTGATAATACCTTGAATAAAGTAAAACCATCTAAAAATGTTTGAGCTGCACCTTGTGCTAAATGAGGATAAATGGGATGTGCTGCGTCACCAATCAAAAAAATTTGACCACTATTGTAAATTGCCTCACTCGATATTTTGCTTGTTTTAACCAGTTTCCATTCAACATTATGAAGTTTTTTAAACTCCTCTTGTGGAGATTTATTTAGCTTTTCAATGGAATTTTTTCCAACAAGAATTAGATTTAAATAATTAAACTCTGAATATGGATAGTATACTAAATGCCAACCATCATTTAACCATAAATTTATTGAAGATTGGAATAATGCCCTATTATCTTTTTTGGCACTCAGGGTACCCCTATAAATAAGCGTCTTATTTGAATTTTGGTCAATGTTGCCAGTTTGCAATCTGCAAACACCATCGCTACCATCAGCACCCATAATTAACTTAGTTACAAAAACATTACCTAAAGAGGTAATGCAATTATAGCAATTGCTCCTGTTCTCAATGGATATAATTCTTTCCTCTAAAACAGTTACAGAAGAATTTTTTTTAAAAGATGATTTTATGACTGACAAAAGCTCTTGTCTTGATACAGAAAAATAATGATTATTTACATCAATTGATGAAAGGTCTTGTTTTAAAAACGGGTCTCTAACTCTAATCATTGAAATAGGTGTTAGATGCTTCTTCAAATCTTTGAATATGCCAAGACCTTTTAATGCATCAATAGAATTCGGAGGTACTTGTATAGCGCCATTTAAGCTTTTATTTTTTGGAGCAAACCATAATGCTTTTATATTTAATTTTGCACAAACATAGGCAGCTAAAGATCCAGCTATGCCATCACCTACAATAATTAGTTCAGAAACTTCCTTTTGCATAAATTCTATCTATTAAATTATATACTATTATAGTTATCATATAATATAATTCTAAATTAAGTTTTAAATAAATTATGATTAATATTATATTTGATACCGATCCAGGAGTAGATGATGCATTTGCTTTGCTTTATGCATTAAACCATCCAAATATTAATGTTTTAGGAATTACAACAGTCTTTGGCAATGTGCCTGTTGAAACCTCAACAAAAAATGCTTTAATTTTATCTGAAATGGCTAACAAGGGCACAATTGTTTATCAAGGAGCTAATAAACCCTTAGACAGAAAAGTAACAAATTATCCATCATTTATCCATGGCCATGATGGTTTAGGAGATACTAATCAACCACAGTCTAAATTTAATGCAAGTAAATTAGATGCAGCACAATTTATTATAAATGAAATTAATGAAAACTCTGGAAATATTAACTTAGTTGCTGTAGGACCACTTACAAATATTGCAAATGCCATAAAACAAGATCCATCAATCGCAAATAAAGTAAATTCTCTATTAATCATGGGTGGATCATGGTTAGCTGGTGGAAACATTACACCAGTTGCAGAAGCAAACATTTATAATGACCCAGAAGCAGCTGAAATAGTTTTTAAATCAGGTTTACCAATTATAATGGTAGGGTTGGATGTAACTCACAAAGTTTTTTTGTCACAAAAAGATATAGATAAATTATCTTCTCTAAATAATTCAGGCAAATTTTTAAAAAAAATTTCAAACATATATATAAAGTTTTATAAGGATACAAGAAATATGGATGGTTGTTTTTTTCATGATGCAACAGCTGTAATAGCAATGACAAATCCAGAATTCTTTAAATATAAAAATGCTAAAGTCTATGTTTCAAAAGATAATTTGACACGAGGACAGACAGTTGTTTATTTAAAAGATTTAAAGCATGAGACAACAATTAATGATGATAGGGACTTTGTGAAGGTTTTATATGATGTTGAAAGTAAAAATGTAATTTCTGAATATTTAAAAGTTGCTGAAAATTTTATATATTAAACTATTATGTTTTTCACTTTATCAAAAATTTTAGGTTTTTTTTTAAAGGCCTACAATTTAATTTTTTTTTCAATCTTAATTTATATTTTATTATCTAAAAGCAGACTTTACTTTCTAAGGATGATGTCATATTTTTTTGGTTTTATCGCTTTATTTGTAATAATTATTGGTGGTTTTAGTTACATACCTAATTATTTAATCTGGAAATTTGAAAACTTTATTGAAATTCAAAAACCTATTAATCCTGATGGAATTATATTATTAGGTGGTGCATTTGTTGGCTCAAAAAAAGCGTTAGATCTTAATCAAGTTAGCTTAGGAGGTAGAGCAGAAAGAGTAGTTGAAACTCTTAGGCTATTGAATGAGCATAAGGAAGCAAAGCTTTTGTTTGTTTCAAATGCTTCGATGTTGGTTAATTCAGGAATAAGTGAGGCTGAACAAGCTATGCAGTTTTTTAAAATATTTCAAATTAATAATCAAAGATTAATAATCAAGGAAATTTCTAATAACACTTATCAAGAAAGTATTGAAATTGCTAAACATCTTAGAGAAAAAGGTGGTGAATGGATAATTGTGACTTCTGCTTTGCATATGCCGAGAACAATTGCTTTGATGCAATCTAGAGATTTAGGCAACTCAATAATTTTTCCATACCCAACTGATTTTACCAGCTTCAATCCAAAATTTAGCTTAAAATTCAGTTTTAATAATATTGGAAGATTAGATAATTTAATTCATGAAATAGTTGGTTTGCTTGCATACAGGGTTACAGGTAGAACAAAGATATTTTTTCCAGACTTAAAATTGATACCGGTGAACTTTAATTAATCATAAGGTCTTTTTTTACTTTGCTTAATGCCATTATGACAGTTTCTCTCCACTCATAAATATTATTGTATTTTTTTGATTTTTCAGGAAAAAGAACTGCTCTAGAAGAATTAATTAATCCTCCTTCGTAAATATTTTCATTCAAAATTAGTCCTGAAAAAGCGTCTTTAGCACTTCCGCCTTGTGCACCGAAACCTGGAACTAAAAATAAATGATTAGGAAGAATGTTCCTTATCAATTTTGCCTCTTTAGGTTTAGTTGCACCAACTACTATACCAATATTGCTATAACCAGATTTGCCTAAATTAAGTGGTAAGTTTTCTTTTATTAATTTTGATATTTTTAAAAATACACTCTCACCATTTACTTCAAGGCTCTGAATATCTTTTGATCCTGGGTTAGATGTTTTAACTAAAATGAAAACACCTTTGCCCTTTTCTTTAGCTATTTTAATAAAAGGATCAATAGTTTCTAGTCCCATCCATGGATTAACAGTTAATGCGTCTGCATAAAAATGAGAATTATCACCCAACCATGCATTTGCATAAGCTTCAGAAGTAGAACCTATGTCACCTCTCTTTGCGTCCATGATAATTGGAAGATACAAATCTTTTGCAAACTTTGAAATTTTCGCTAAAAGAGATAGTCCTTCTGGTCCCCATTCCTCAAAGAAAGCAACTTGAGGCTTCAATGCTGCTACTTTTCCTTTTGCAAGATTAATTATTTCAAACAAAAAATCTTCAATATCAGCCAAGTGCAATTGACTTGATTTTTTTTTAAAAAAATCTGGTATTAAGTTTTTGTGTGGGTCTAGGCCTAAGCAGAGTGGGCAGCCTGTTTCTTTTGTTTTTTCTGTAATTTTATCTGCAAAATGCACAATTAATGATTATATGTTTTTTTAAATTTATCCTTTTGATCTTGTGATGCTTCTTTTTGATATTTCTGTTTCCATTCATCATAAGGCATTCCATAGATTTTTTCTCTAGCTTCTTTATCTGATATATCTAAATTCAATTTAATACTTTCTTCTCTATACCATCTTGAAAGGCAGTTCCTACAGAAACCAGCTAAATTCATCAAATCAATATTTTGAACATCTTTTCTTTCATCTAAATGTGATAATAGCCTCTTGAGCGTAGCTGCTTCAATTTCATTTTCTAGTGAGCTTTTCATTACAATCCTTCGAATATTATTTATCAAATAACTTAATACAATCATTGTCTCAATCCAATCTAAATATTAGTTATTGCAATTAAAAAAAAAAATACTAGTCTAGTACGTATTCTTAAAAAATTTTAAAGCGCTTTGTCTGAAGTAAAAAAAAATTCAAATCCTGATGTCACAAGCCATAGATTTAATCAATTAAGGGCAGCTCATCAAACTGAACTTGCCGAAGATTATGTGGAAATGATTTACGAACTAATTAATGAAAAAGGAGAGGCAAGGTCTGTTGATTTGGCAGAACGATTTGGAGTAAGCAATCCAACGGTTAATGCTTCAATACAAAGGCTTCAAAAAGATGGACTAGTTCAAACAATGCCTTATAGATCAATTTTTCTTACTAAAAAGGGTGAGGAACTAGCAAAATTTTGTAAGAATAGGCATGAAATTGTCTATAAGTTCTTGTTAAACATTGGCGTTGCTCCAGAAGTAGCTCATAGTGACGCTGAAGGTCTTGAGCATCATGTAAGTATAGAAACTCTTGAAGCATTTAAAAATTATATAAAATGAAAGATCACATTTATAATTTTTCAATCAGATAAAAATTGATTTTCCTATTTTTTTTCTTAGAAATTTTAACTTTTGAAACTCCAACTTTAACTACGTTGTAATCAACTTTGTAACTTTCAGGGATATTTGTATTTTCTGAAGCATAATAAAAAATTTTATTCTCTTTCTCTGTTAATGAATAATAAAGTTGGTAGTGGTTGGAAGGGGGTTTTGTTCTTTTTGGAACTCTAATTTTAATATTTTCATTTCTTAAGTAATAAATTAATTCAGCTGCAATGCCACGTCTATCAACTAAGACTACGTCACTTTTTTCCTTTGATATTTTATCTTTTAAATCCTCACTTAAAATACTCCACCCTTTTAATTTTCTTAGTGGATCTGACTTTAAATCAAGGAAAATAAGATTGCCATTTAATGAAACAATAAAAATAAAAATACAAATAAAAAAATTTGAGAAAATTGTAAGCACTGCAAATTTGATACGCTTACTTAAGAAATAACCACATAAAATTGTTATTGCAGGTAGTGCAGAAGCTGCCCAATTTGCATTTGCTTCTGAGAAAAAACCTTGGATAAACATTAAGAAATAAACTGGAAAGATAAAATATAATAAAAATATAGATAATTTATTTAAAGTTTTAATATTGTAAGCTGTGAGTAAAAATACAATAAAAAGTAATGGACCTAATATTGCTACTTGAGCAATCAGGAATGTTAATGAACCGAATAAAGAGTAACTCGGAGCATCAATGACAGCATTTGACGAGAGATGGTTAATTGTGTGAAAATTATTAAAATAATTCCAAATTACATTCGGTAAAGAAACAATAATAAAATTTAATACGAATAAGAATAAACCTCTTAATTTAATATTTTTTTCATTCTGAAAATTAATAATATAAAAAATAATTAAGCCTAAAGGTAAATATAAAGCTGCATATTTAGCATATAATGCTAACCCTGCAATTAATCCTGCTAAATTCCATAGAAATAAATTGTCTGAATTATAAGCTTTGACTATTACCAACAGTGAAGTTGTCCATATGAGCATTAATGGTGTATCTGTAGACATTAAAAATGACCCAACTCCAACAATTGGCAAGGTTAACCATATAAAAGAGGATAAAAAATGAGCTAAATAATTATCATTAATTTCTTGTGATAATCTAAAAATTACCACAGCATTTATACCATGTATAAGAGGAGCGAAAATTCTTATTGAGTAATCATAATCGCCAAAAATATTATTTGAAACATGGATTAGCCATGCAATCATAGGAGGTTTTGAAAAGTAACCCCAATTTAGTTCTTTACTCCAAAGCCAATACTGAGCTTCATCAGCTGATAATTCTAATGGAGTACTTATTATTGCGAAAACTCTCAACAAGATAAAAGTTAAAACTATTATAATTAATGAACTAATTAAAAATTTTTGAGGAATTATGTTTTTCATTAATAATCTTTTATTAATTGTAAGTTACCTATCTAAAACTATATAAATTATTATAAAGAAAAAATAAATTATGAAGAGTGTCAAATGAACAGTTCAAATAATGAAATTGTAGACGAGGTTAATGCAATAATAGATGAATTTGGGTTTTTTGATGACTGGGAAGATAAGTATGCATATTTAATTGATATGGGAAAAAAACTTGAACCAATGGATGAAGAACTTAAAGTTGAAGAAACTAAACTTAGAGGTTGCCAGTCTACAGTATATTTTTATTCTGAAAAAAGTAATGAAGGGTTAGTTAATTTTAAGGCTTTTTCTGATGCAGCTATAGTCCAAGGGCTTATAGCGCTTTTATTAAGAGTCTATAACAATAGAAGCAGTTCTGAAATTTTAAGCACACCAATAGAATTTATTTCTCAAATTGGTTTAAATGAACATCTTTCAGTAACTAGAAAAAATGGTCTTTCATCAATGGTTTCAGCCATCAAAAATGCTGCTAAGGTTTAAAATTCTTATTCTTGAAATCTAGTTTCTCTAGGTGAAATTCCAAATTGAACCTTGTAGCATTTTGAAAAGTGTGATGATGAGGTAAAGCCGCTGGCTAAAGCAACTGACAAAATTGACATTGAAGTTTGCATTAATAAATTTTGGGCTCTTTCTAATCTTAATTTAAGATAATATTGATTAGGGGTATTCGAGATATATTTTTTAAATAATCTTTCAAGTTGCCTAAGAGAAATATTTGATTTAAAAGCTAGCTCTTTTTGAGACAGGGGTTCTTCAAGATTTTCTTCCATAATTGATACTGCATTCAAGAGTTTAGGATGACTGACACCCAATCTTGATCTAAGATTCATCCTTTGAAAATCATTAGGAAGCCTTATTCTTTCATGGATTAACTGATCTGATATATTTTTAGCTAAATTATTTCCATACATGCCTGAGATAATATTAAGTATAAGATCAAGCGAAGATGTTCCACCCGAACAAGAATATCTGTCTTGATCAATCTCATATAAATTAGTTGTGAAAACCAAATTAGGAAACTCTTCTCTAACACCAGATAAGTTTTCCCAATGAATTGTAGCTTTTTTATTCGTAAGCAGGCCAGCTTTTGCTAATATATAACTTGCTGTGCATAATGAACCTAAGCTAATTCCATTTCTACTAACTCTTCTAAGGGCAGCAAGTAATTTTTTATTTATTTTATCTTTAATATTTATTCCACCGCAAACAAATAGTATATCAGTTTGTAATTTTTCTTCATTTAAATCCTGTGTATCAATTGATATTCCGTTTGAGCAGAACACCTTTCGGTTATTAAGGCTTAAAAATTCCCATTCAAATAATTTTTTCTTACTAATTCTATTTGCAGTCCTTAATGGTTCTAGAGCTGAAGCAAAAGCAATCATAGAAAATTCTTCTACTAGTAAAAAGCTTATTTTTGTAATCTTATTCTGAGTATTTGTCACTTTGAAATTGTAAGTCCTTATTTGAGAGTGTAAAAGTTTAGACTAAATCTAAAATAAATATATTTTATGACGAAAATCAACAATATTAAGTCGTAAAGAGAATTAAAAAAAACTTAAACACGACATTAATTAAGTTACCAAAATTTCTTAAAGGCAAATAAATGAGCAGTGATATTGAAATAGCAAGAAAAGCAAACATGGAACCAATTATGGATATTGGCACTAAGTTAGATATTCCTTTCAAAGCACTTAGACCATTTGGGCATTTTAAGGCAAAATTATCACCAACATGGTTACAAAACCAATCCAACAAAAAAAATGCTAAATTAATTTTAGTTACTGCAATTAA
Source organism: uncultured SAR116 cluster alpha proteobacterium (assembly GCA_902539295.1). Classification (GTDB taxonomy): domain Bacteria; phylum Pseudomonadota; class Alphaproteobacteria; order Puniceispirillales. The sequence goes on along the minus strand of CACBIM010000008.1, from coordinate 45,067 downwards.
TCCCACACCGGCAGGAGAAGGCAAAACCACCACTTCAGTTGGTTTGAATGATGGGTTAAATGCAATTGGAAAAAAATCTATAGTTTGTCTTAGAGAGCCATCTCTTGGCCCTTGTTTTGGTATGAAAGGTGGTGCAGCTGGGGGAGGATATGCTCAAGTTGTACCTATGGAAGACATTAACCTACATTTCACAGGTGATTTTCACGCCATTACATCAGCACATAATCTATTATCTGCCATGATAGATAACCATATTTACTGGGGCAATAAACAAGAAATAGATCCCAGAAGAGTGACATGGAAAAGAGTTCTTGATATGAATGACAGGGCATTAAGAAATATTGTTGTTTCTCTTGGTGGAGTTAGCAATGGTTTTCCTAGAGAGTCTGGTTTTGATATTACAGTTGCATCTGAAATAATGGCCATATTTTGCTTATCAGAAAATCTTGAAGATTTAGAGAAAAGGCTCGGTGATATAATAATAGGTTATAGAAAAGATAAATCACCTGTATTTTGCAGAGATATTGGTGCTGATGGCGCAATGACAGTTCTTTTGAAAGAGGCACTCCAGCCAAATTTAGTACAAACTTTAGAAAATAACCCAGCTTTCATTCACGGCGGTCCTTTTGCAAATATTGCCCATGGATGTAATTCTGTTGTTGCAACACGTGCAGGCCTTAAGTTAGGTGATTTTGTAATAACTGAAGCTGGATTTGGTGCTGATTTAGGGGCAGAGAAATTTTTAAATATTAAATGCAGGAAAGCAAATCTGAAACCTGATGCAGTTGTAATTGTTGCTACAATAAGAGCATTAAAAATGAATGGTGGCATCCCAAAAGATCAGCTATCAAAAGAAAACGTAGATGCGCTTGAGAGGGGTTCTGTAAATCTGCTTAGGCATATAGAAAATATCAAGAAATTTAATTTACCTGTGATTGTCGGTATTAACCACTTTGTCTCAGATACTGATAAAGAGGTTGAAAAACTACTTGATATAGTGTCATCATCTGGATCAGAAGCTATAGTATGTAAGCATTGGTCTGATGGATCAGAAGGAACAAAACAGTTAGCACAAAAAGTAGTTGATATATGTGACTCAAATGCTGCAGACTTTCAACCTCTTTATAAAGATGATCTTCCTCTAATTGATAAAATAAAATGTGTAGCTACTGAAATATATAGGGCCGCAGACATTTCAGCTGATAAGAAAATAATTAATCAATTAAATGACTGGGAGAAAGCGGGCTATAGAAATCTTCCAATTTGTATGGCTAAAACACAGTATTCATTCTCTGTTGACCCAAATTTACTTGGTGCTCCAGAAGGGCATACTATACCAATAAGAGAAGTTAGGCTTTCTGCTGGCGCTGGGTTTATAGTTGTAATATGCGGCGATATAATGACTATGCCAGGATTGCCAAGTGTACCAGCAGCTGAGAAAATTCATATTGATAAAGAAAATTTGGTTCAAGGACTATTTTAGCTTAATTTGGTATTTGTGATCTCTGAAAAAGACAAAATTATTAGTATTTCAAATCCAAAAATTAAATACATAAAATCTTTACTTTTAAGAAAAAACAGAAACCAAACAGGATTATTCATTGCTGAAGGTGAGAGAACCTGTCGTGAGGCGATTGAGCATAAATGGAACCCTAAATATTTAATTTACAGTAATGAAAAAAATCAAACTATAAATTTCAATGATTTAATTTTTGAATGTAAGAAAAATAATGGTTTAGTTTTAAATGTAACTAACAAAATTATTGGAAAAATTTCAAAAAAAGATAACCCTCAAACTATAATGGGTGTCTTTGAACAAAAAAAATTTAATAAAGAGCATCTAATAGATGACGGTTCAATAGCTTGGCTGGCTATTGATAGAGTAAGAGATCCAGGAAACCTAGGTACTATTTTTAGAACATGTAATGCTACAGGTATTAAGACAGTTATTCTTATAGGTAATTGTTGTGATCCATTTTCACCAGAATGTGTAAGAGCGTCCATGGGCGCAATTTTTTCTATAAAGATATTATGTATAAGCTTAGATGATTTTCTTATTTGGAGTAATCAAATAAAAAATAAGCTAATAGTAACAAGTCTTAAAGCAAATAAACTCTATACTGAATGCAACTGGGGTGAAAAACCTATACTTGTAATGGAAATTAACAATCAGGAGTTTCTAAAGAAATTGAGAGTAGTGCACAAGAATTGATAAAGCTTCCTATGATGGGTACTTCAGATAGCCTTAATTTATCAGTATCGACAGGAATTTTTTTGTATGAAATTTTAAAAACAAAAAAATAAATTTTATTTAATTTCCCATCTGGCAAAGTTTGCACAGGATAAAACCCTTCTTTTTTCCCCACTTTCTCTTATTCCAAGTTCACCTGAACTGTACTTACCATAGTCAAAATTCAAACTACTTTTCAGCAAGTTATATAAAGATACATGAGATGATCTAATTGCATATGAGGTTATTACTATAAAAAGAGGATTATCTGATAAAATTTCTTTTATTAGATTCATCAAGTCTAAAAGATTTTCTTCAATTTTCCATATTTCACCATTTGGTCCTCTCCCATATTTTGGAGGGTCAAGTATAATTCCATCATATTTTTTTTCTCTGTTAATTTCTTTTTTTACAAAGCTTACTGCATCTTCAACTAAATATCTTATTGGCAAAGTTTCTAAATTATTTCTATTTCTGTTTTCAAATGCTAGATTGATAGCTTTTTTGGATGCGTCAATATGAGTAACAGATGCACCAGCAATTGCGGCATCTAATGAAGCTATGCCACTATATCCAAAAAGATTCAAAACTCTTGGTTGATCAATTTGAGAGGACTGAATAAGGTTGCGACACCATTCCCAATGAACCGATTGCTCTGGAAAAAAACCTAAATGCCTAAAAGGAGTAGGAAGCGATTTTATATTTAATTTATTATATTTAATGTCCCAAAATTCAGGAATCTTTCTATAAAATTTCCAATTTCCTTTGTCACTGTTGATTTCAGAGCTAAATTCGCCATCAGCATTCCCCCAAAATTTTCTACTCAGGCATGGTTTACAAATAGCTTGGTTATCAGGGCGAATGAATATATAATTTCCAAATCGTTCAAGTTTTTTATTATTCCCAAAGTCAATTAATTCATAATCTTGCCAGTCAGTTGGAAAAAAAATTTTGCTATTTAAAAAATTTGTATATTCCATATAAGAAAAGTTGATCTAACTTCTCATTGCTGAACCGGCAGGGTCAAAAGGAGGATCATTAGCAATGCTCGCATCATATCTTTTGCCTAATATTTCAACTTGAAATTTTGTATTTTTTATCTCTTTAAACAAAGAAAAAGGTATATAACCTTGTGCAAGAGACAAATCAACATAATGACCGTATCCTCCAGACGTCACCCATCCTATGACATTCCATTCACCATCTGATGTATTACTTTTAATATTAGGAAAATCTTTTCCGTTCTCATCAAATTTGCAAGGCTTATTATCTGATTGTGTTTCTGTAATTGCTTTTGAAAACTCACCTTTAGGAACATTTGCCCATATTGGTTCATCGCCCATTACATCGGCATCATCAGTATTGATCACAAGAGATACTCTTTTGAGAGCTGGAAGATTTTCTTTTTCATTCCTTGCTGCGTCACTCCCAATAAATTTATTTTTATCAAGTTTAACAAAACGGTCTAATGAACATTCATATGGACCGTAGATTGGCCGTAGTTCACGTCCCCAGGTTGGGAAGTTTTTTTCTAGTCTCATTGAGAGTAATGCTCTGGTTCCAAAATCAACTATTCCATACTCTTCTCCTGCTGACTTTATTTCTTTATATACTTTTCTTTGGAAGGACGGTTCCATCCAGATTTCAAAACCAAGACTGCCTGTAAAAGTAATTCTGCTAATAATGCATGGTGCCCCAGCGACATCCATTCTTTGGGAATTCATAAATTTAAAACTATTATTTGATATATCTTTGTCTATTAATTTTTGAAGCGTGTCTCGAGACTTTGGTCCAGCAACAGATAAGCCGACCATTTTCAAATCGATACAATCGATAGAAACATCCTCTTCTTTGTCTAGATGCTTATGAAACCACCGCATGTGATGCTTTTGAGCATTTTGAGAGCCCCAAATATAAAATTTATTTTTGTCAACTTGAGCAATAGTAAAATCACCAATAACTTTTCCAAACTCATTTAACATTGGACTTAAAACCATTTTTCCAACTTCTGGCATACTATTTGTCATTAGATTAGATAACCAACTCTCTGCATCTGCCCCAGAAACCATGTATTTTGCAAAGTTTGAGATCTCAGTTACTCCAACACTATTCCGAACTGAAGTAACCTCTTTTTTAATTGAGTTAAAATCATTTGAACGGTGAAAGGATAAAATATCTTTGGCATCTTTTTTATTTGGTGCAAACCATAGTGCATTTTCAAGACCCCAAGAATTACCCATAACAGCATTTTGCTCTATTAATAGATCATAAATGGGAGTGGTTTGGTGTGGTCTTCCTGCATCTAACTCTTCATTTGGAAAAGAAATCCTAAACCTTCTTGAGTAATTTTCTCTGACTTTTGCGTTAGTATAACGTAAGGTAGCAAAGTCTCCAAATCTAGCGATATCCATTCCGAACACATCATGTCCAGGGTCGCCTTCTGTCATCCAGTTAGACAAAGCAAGCCCAACGCCTCCTCCTTGGCTAAATCCTGCCATTACAGCACAAGCTGACCAATAATTTGTTAAACCTGGAACAGGACCAATTAAAGGATTTCCATCAGGTGCAAATGTAAAAGGGCCGTTAATCATTCTTCTGATCCCTGCCTTTTCAAGAGGAGGAAAATGTTTAAATCCTATTTCAAGAGAGGGAGAAATTCTTTCAAGATTTGGTTCTAGTAATTCATGCCCAAAAGACCATGGGGTTTCAAAAGGTGACCAGGGCTCGCATGCTTGTTCATAAGTTCCAAGCAAAACACCTTTTTGTTCTTGTCTTGTATAAATTTCACCTTTAAAGTCAATTACATGTATAAGCTCTTTTCCAGTTTTTTCATTAAATTCAACTATTTCTGGGACTTCATCAGTTAATAGATAATGATGTTCCATAGCTAACAACGGTAATTCTAGACCAACCATTCGGCCAACTTCTCTGGCCCATAAACCTCCAGCGTTAACAACATGTTCAGTTTTGATAGTGCCTTTTTCTGTTACAACATTCCATATTCCGTCTGAGTTCTGATTTAATTCAACTACCCTGTTTCGAAGAGATAGTTCAGCGCCTAAGATTTTTGCTGACTTAGCATATGCATGAGTTGTTCCTGAAGGGTCCAAATGTCCTTCAACTGGATCCCATAAAGCGCCAACAAAATGACTTTCATCGATTAATGGAAACATTTTTTTTACATCACTTGGAGTAATGATTTCAGTACTCATACCTAAGTATCGTCCTTTTGCGTGAGTGTGCTTTAGGAAATCCATTCTCTCTGGGGTATCTGCCATCATGGCACCACCTGTAAGATGGAGACCACATTTTTGGCCACTTAATTCCTCCAACTCCTTGTAAAGAGATACCGTGTAAGCTTGAAGTTTTGCTACATTAGGATCACCATTTAGTGTGTGAAAACCACCTGCTGCATGCCATGATGAGCCAGAAGTAAGCTCTGATCTTTCAACAAGTAAAATATCCTTCCAACCTGCTTTAGCAAGATGGTATAGAACTGAACACCCTACTACTCCTCCACCAATAATAACCGCTCTGTATTTATCTTTCATATGTACCTCAGTTTAAAATATAGCTATTTTAAATTTAAAAAATTTTCTAACTTATTTGGTTCGTTTGTAAAAATTGTTTCATTGCCTTCTATCAAATTATTAGCGTATTTTTTTCCTAATTCAACACCGAACTGATCAAATGGATTTACTCTCCATAAAGTTGATTGAACAATCACTTTATATTCATAAATAGCTATTAAAGAGCCAAGTGTATAAGGAGTTAGCTTATTATAAGAAATCAAAGAAATTGATCTGCCGCCATCAAAGTTTTTATGTTTAGATATATTTTTACTTCCCTTGTGAAGAGCCTCTACTTGTCCGAGAGCATTAGCAACTAACATTCGGTGTCTTTCAATTATATCTTTATTTTTGTCAGCATAAGCACTCTCTCTTGCAACTAAAATATCCAAGGGAATTTTATCAGTGCCTTGATGCAACATCTGAAAAAATGAATGCTGGGCATCTGTTCCAACCAAACCCCAAACAACTGGGACTGATGAAGATTTTATGCAATCACCCTTGATAGAAACACTTTTACCATTCGATTCCATTTCAAGTTGTTGTAAATATGAAGGAAAATATAAAAGGTTAGCGTCATAAGGTATAATGCAATGGCTGCCTGCCCCAAGTTGATTTCTATGGATGTATCCTAAAACTGCCATTAGAGAAGGTATTGAATTAGTCATTTCGTTTTTCATATGCTTGTCCACAGAATACCCACCTAAAAGAAATTCTTTAAAAAGTTTTTCTCCTATAGATATCGCTAGAGGAAGACCAACACTTGACCAGATTGAAGTTCGTCCTCCTACCCACTCTGAAAAAAGAAGTATCTTGGTGGTGTCAAATCCAAATATTTTTGCATTATTAAAATTTGAAGTAATTGCATATTGTTGATTTTTTGCTCCAATTTCACCAATATTTTTTGCCAACCAGTTAAAAGCAGCTTTTGCGTTGGTTAATGTTTCTATAGTAGTAAATGTTTTTGATGAGACAATAATAAGAGTTTTTGAGGGATCTAAGTCAGCAGTTACATTAATTAATTCGCTTGGATCAATATTTGATACAAATCTCACATCAATGTTACTTTTAAAAGGGGTTAATGCTTTGACTGACATTCTTGGACCAAGGTCAGAGCCCCCAATTCCTATAGCTAAAACAGATGTATACTTTTTACCACTATGACTTTTAATATTACCATTTCTTACACCTTCAGCAATTTTAAGCATTTGTTTTTTTTGTTTTGAAACTTCATTCATAATATCTTTAGGAAAAAAACTATCTCTTGAGCCTCTCAGCGCTGGATGTAACGCTTGTCTGTTTTCCGTGATATTTACAACTTTCCCGCTCCACATAGCTTCAAGGAACTGATTTGTTTTCATTTCCTGAAGTAACTTTTTTGATAGTTCAATTGTTTTAATGGAAATATTATGCCTAGAGGCATCAAAAGTTAGGTCCTCTAACTCTTTAGTAAAAAACTCTCTTCTTTTTTTTAGGCTGATTGAAGGATTTTTTAAATTACTAAATGATGATATCTCTTTAGATAAGGATAACAAAATATTATTTATTTTATTCTCATTATAATCAGGCGAAAAAGTATTCATTTTAACTTCCAAATATTATAACTTAATTTATATTTTTTTATTAAGTTAGTTAATAAAACTCTTATAGCATTTAATGAAAATAATTACTCCTGAAATATCAGTAATAATACCTGTTTATAAAGCCCATTCTACCTTAGAGCGTGCTATTTCTTCAATAAATAATCAGCTTTATGACCAAGATAAAATAGAAATCATATTATCAGTAGATGACAACTCTAAATATGATCATTTTAAGTTATTAAATAAAAACATTCGCATCTTAAATCCTTCGGGAAAATTAAGAACTGGTGCGGGTGAAGCAAGAAATCGTGGCATCAAAATTGCTCGTGGCAAAATAATAGGATTTCTAGATGCTGATGACACCTGGTCTTCAAATTACTTGTGTGAACTTAAACCTATTGCCATGAGATATGGGATGGCTATCACTAAAACAGAAATTTTAAATCAAAATGGAAATCATCTTTTTACATTAGACCCAGGTTATAATTTTGAAATAAAACATTTTGGTCTTCTTCCCGGTAGTTTTCATCCTCTAGTGTTAAAAAAACTTGCAGGACCATTCCCAAATGGTGCATCGCAAGATGTAATTCATTGCATAAATTTACTAAAAAAAATCCCTTACAGATCAAAAATTCCTTCACATTCCAAATATCAAATTTGGCTCAATGAAAAGAGTAAAACATCCCAAAAGGATTTCAGTAAACTAGTTGACAATTCTTATAAATATTGGCGGCATTATTATTTTAAAGAACTTAAAGTAGAAAATAGTTATACTAATATCCAAATTATTCGAGTATTACAGAATAAAATTATTTGGAATAATAAATTTATGAACAGTAAAAAAGAAGAAAGTTTTTACAAATTTATTTCATCAAAAATTTAATTTTTCATTTTCCAAATCGCTTTCAAGCCTGACTTATAATTTGGATGAATAAACTTATAATTGAATTCATTTTTGAGAATTGAAGAAACTATGTGTTTAGATGATAGCCAAAAACTTTTTTGCTTATCTGACATTTTAATTTCATTTATTTTATAAATTTTTGGCATTTTAGAGTTAGATATTCTACAAGCCTCTCTGTAGAATTCAATTTGGTTGCAAGGATTGCCATCTGATATATTTATAATTCTTTGCGGCCTAGGATTTGTATAGGACTTGATAATGATTTCAACTAAATCTTCAATGTGAATTCTGTTAAAAACATGATTTTCTTTATCAACTAAATAAGTTTTTTTATCTGGTAATTTCTCAAAAGGTGATCTTTTATCACCATATATTCCAGCAACTCTAAAAATTTCTGAACCAAAGTTAAGCCATGCTTTCTCAACTTTAAGCCTTGTAATTCCCCTGCTAGTTTGTGGCAAACATTCTGAACTTTCATCAATTATTTGATTATTTTCACCTCCATATACAGATGTAGAAGATATATATCCGAGCCATCCTTTGTATTGTGATAATTTTTTATTAAATATGTTTAATACAGGATCATTTCCTATGCTGTTAGGTGGAACTGTAGAAAGAACGAAATTTATCTTATTATCTACTAAACTAAAATTTAATAAACTTTTTTCATCCCAATAAATTTTGTGAGCATCATATTTTTCTAATTTTTCTAGACTTTTTTCATTCCTACTTAATCCAAACACTTTTATGCCAAGACTATTAATTTTTTCTACTAGTCTTATTCCAACATAACCAATTCCTATGACTAGAGCATTTTGTGTCTCCAATTTGAAATCTCCAAATTGATTAAATTAACCTTTAATTTAAGATTATAATTTAAAATTTATCTTGATAGTAACTGAAAAAATAATTAATTATGAGCCTAAATGAAAAATCTACCATCACCTTGTGTTAGTATTTGTAAATTAAACAAATCAACTGGATTTTGTGAAGGATGTTTTAGAACTGAAAATGAAATTGCTCTTTGGCCTTATATGAATAATGATGAAAGATTATCTTTATTACCTATACTTAGGGAAAGACAAGGTCTCAAAAGAAGAGTTAACAGAAGAAGCATAAAAAAAATTAATAAAAATTAGGAATACAAATGAATCATTACAGGTCTCATAATTGCTCAGAATTAAGAGCAAGTAACGTAGGTGAAATTGTAAAAATCTCTGGCTGGGTTCATCGCAAAAGAGATCATGGAGGTTTGCTATTCATTGATGTAAGAGATCATTTTGGAATAACCCAATGTGTAACTGATATGGAGTCAGAAGTATTTAAACTTGTTGAGCCATTAAAAGTTGAGTCTGTTATTAAAGTAAACGGTGAGTTAGTGAAAAGGTCAGATGATACCATCAACTCTAAAATACCAACTGGTGAAATTGAGATTAAAATCAATGATTTGGAAATTTTATCAACAGCTGAAACACTTCCTTTACAAGTGAACTCAGATGATGATGCAGGAGAAGAAATAAGACTTCGTTACAGATATTTAGACTTAAGAAGAAATCGCCTACATAATAATATAATTCTAAGGTCTTCAGTGATTCAATCAATAAGAAGGAGAATGATTGATCAAGGATTTATGGAATTTCAAACGCCTATATTGACAGCTTCAAGTCCAGAAGGTGCAAGAGATTTTTTGGTTCCAGCAAGGCTTCATCCTGGAAAGTTTTATGCTCTTCCGCAAGCCCCACAGCAATTTAAGCAATTAATAATGGTTTCAGGTTTTGACAAATATTTTCAAATTGCGCCTTGTTTTCGAGATGAAGATAGTAGAGCTGACAGAAGTCCTGGAGAATTTTATCAATTAGATCTTGAAATGAGTTTTGTTGAGCAAGAGGACGTTTTTAATGCTGTTGAGCCAGTTATAGGGGGAGTTTTTGAAGAGTTTACGAATGCTAAACTAGAAAAACCTTTCAAAAGATTGACTTATGCTGAAGCCATGTTGCTCTATGGAACTGATAAACCAGATCTAAGAAATCCAATAAAGATTGTAGATGTTACAGATGTTTTTGATGGAAGTGGCTTTTCACTATTTGCAAATTTAATTGCTAGTAAAAATGCTGTTGTAAGAGCTGTTCCAGGACCAAAATGTGGGAGCAGGTCTGTCGCTGATAGAATGAATAGTTGGGCTCAAGGAGAGGGTGCTCCGGGAATGGGGTATATAATCTATAGTGACGGCGAGGCTAAAGGGCCAGTTGCAGGAGCGCTTGGAAAAGAAAAATGTGACGAAATAAAAAACAGGTTAGGGCTTCAAGATGGTGATGCTGCATTTTTTTCTTGTTCAAATGAAAAGGATGCGGCTGATTTAGCTGGAAAAGCAAGAGTAAAAATTGGTATAGATCAAGGAATTTCTGAAACTGATGGTTATAAATTTTGTTGGATAATTGATTTTCCTATGTATGAGTTAGATGAAAAAGGTAAAATTGAATTTTCACATAACCCATTTTCTATGCCCCAAGGCGGCTTAGAAGCACTCAATAATCTAAATCCATTAGATATCAAAGCTTGGCAGTATGATTTAGTATGCAATGGTGTAGAGCTCTCGTCTGGTGCTATAAGAAATCATTTACCAGAAGTAATGTATAAAGCGTTTGAAATAGCAGGTTATTCTAAGGAAACAGTCGATGCTAATTTTTCAGGTATGATTAGTGCTTTTAAATTTGGTGCCCCCCCTCATGGAGGTTTTGCTCCTGGTATTGACCGAATAGTCATGCTTATTGCTAATGAGCCTAACATTCGAGAAGTCATTTTATTCCCTATGAATGGTAAAGCAGAAGATCTAATGATGGGGGCACCTTCTGAAATATCAGATGATCAATTAAAAGAATTGAATATTAAGAAAAATAAAATTATCAAATAATATTAAGACAAGTCGTTGTAATTCAATATTTTTTAATTAAAAATTTATTTTAAAACGTATTATTTCTTGGATAATGAAGAAGCCATATTGCACTTAGGAAAAGCAAAACTCCACCAAATTGGTGCATAGCGCCTAATGTGATTGGTACAGAATATAGTAATGTAAAAACCCCCATAATGAATTGGCAAACTATTGCAAACAAAAGCAGAATTATTCTTAAATTCATAGGATTTCTGATTATGTAATGAATAGAATATATAATAATAATTATTAACGTTATTGATGCAAACAATCTATGGTGGAACTGAGCCGTTACTGGATTTTCAAATGGATCAATAAAACCCAAATTTCCATATTCAATTGGTATAATGGTGTCACCCATATACGGAAAAGTATTGTAAACTAATCCTGCATCCATCCCCGAAACAAAAGTTCCTGCAATAATAGTTAATGAGATGAATAAGAGTGGAATGATATCGTAAGATTTTAAATTTTTTGGTGCTCCTTCAAAAAGATCTAGTGCAGTCCAAAAACTTATACCTAAAATTATAAATGCCATACTTAAATGAACTGAAAGTCTATATTGAGATACAGTTGCAATTTCATTCAAACCAGATTTTACCATCCACCAACCTATTAAGCCCTGAACGCAGACGAGGCATAATATTATAGAACTTCGTAATAAAATTTTGTTTTTTAGTTTTTTGGTAACAATAAAATACAGAAATGGTATTAGAATAAATAATCCTATTAACCTACCCCAAACTCTGTGAAAGTACTCCCAGAAAAAAATAAATTTAAAATCAGAAATTTCCATCCAGGAGTTTATTTGCTTAAATTCGGGAGATAACTTATAAAGCTCAAATACCCTTGTCCACTCAGTTTCTGTTAGTGGTGGTAAAAAACCTAGAAAGGGCCTCCATTCGACCATTGAGAGGCCACTACCAGTTAATCTAGTTACACCACCAATGAATATCATTGCTACAATCATAAGACATAAAGCAAACAGCCAAATTGCCAATTTAAGATTGATATTTTGATTTAAAGTATCCATATATTGAAAGTCTTTTAAATGACATATATATTTTAAAAATAATAAAGCAAGGTATTAAATTGGAACTCATAATCGAAGAACCTGGGAAAATACATCAAACTGATGCTCTTATAATTGGTGCTGGACCAGTTGGCCTATTTGCTGTTTTCGAATTAGGTCTTCTAGATATAAAATGCCATCTAGTCGATATATTAGATTTTCCTGGTGGCCAATGTAGTGAACTTTATCCAGAAAAACCTATTTATGATATCCCGGCTTTACCAATTGTTTCAGGACAAGAATTAACTGATAATTTAATGAAACAAATTAAACCATTTAATCCAATATTCCATCTTGGTCAAATGGCTAGCGAATTGAAGTGGGATAGTAAAAATAATTTATGGGTACTAAAGACTGATGAAGAAACTACAATTAAAGCTAGAGTCATAATTATTGCTGCTGGAGGAGGATCTTTTGTTCCAAAAAAACCGCCACTTAATGATCGTGAAAAGTATGAAGAACTTGGTGGAATTCAATATGCAGTGAGGAAAATCAAAAATTTTGAGAATAAAAGAATAGTTATCTCAGGAGGAGGGGACTCAGCTCTTGATTGGGCAGTAAATCTAGCTCCTATATCAGAAAATCTCACCTTGGTTCATAGAAGAGAAGATTTTAGAGCTGCACCAGATACTGTTTCAAAAATGTATAAATTAAAAGATGATGGGTTAATTGACTTAATTATTGGTCAAATCAAAGAGCTTAAAGGAAAAGATAAACTTGAAGAAATTTCTGTTTCCCCTGTTGGCGGAGTTAAAACACAATCTGTAAAATGTGATGTTTTGCTTCCCTTTTTTGGCCTTACAATGAAATTAGGTCCAATTGCAAATTTTGGTATTAACTTTGAGAATAACCTTATACCTGTTGATACTGAAAGGTTTGAAACTTCTGAAAAATCCATTTTTGCAATTGGTGACATTAATTTTTATCCAGGTAAACTTAAATTAATTCTTTCAGGATTTCATGAAGCCGCCCTTATGTCGCAAGCAGCACATGAGTATATTTATCCAGACAAAAAAATACGTTTTCAATACACAACATCTTCATCCTCTTTACAAAAAAAACTTGGAGTATAAAAAAAAATTTTTTTTAATTTAGGTCTTGAAATAAATTTAATTAGTAGCTATTTGTCCTTAGCACTCTCAATGTGAGAGTGCTAATAACTTAATTTTTAAAAGGATATGAGGAGATAACTATGAAATTTAGGCCACTCCATGACCGTGTTGTAGTCAAGCGCCTTGATGGTGAAGAAAAAACTGCAAGCGGAATTATAATTCCAGACAGTGCACAAGAAAAACCAATGCAAGGAAAAATTATTGCAGTAGGAAATGGTGCTCGTGATGATAGTGGAAAGATTATGCCACTGGATGTCAAAGCAGGTGACACTGTTCTTTTTGGTAAATGGTCAGGAACTGAAGTAAAAATCGATAATGAAGATTACTTAATAATGAAAGAATCTGACATAATGGGCGTACTTTAACGTCATAAATTAATAAATTATAACTTAAATAAAAGAGAGAGAGAGAAAAAAATGGCAGCTAAAGATGTTAAATTTGGTGTTGATGCTAGAACAAGAATGCTAGAAGGTGTCGATGTTTTAGCTAACGCTGTAAAAGTAACACTTGGTCCAAAAGGAAGAAATGTTGTACTAGACAAATCATTTGGTGCTCCAAGAACTACCAAGGACGGTGTTACTGTAGCAAAGGACGTTGAATTACAAGATAAATTTCAGAATATGGGCGCTCAGATGGTTCGTGAAGTTGCATCAAAAACTAATGATGTTTCTGGAGATGGTACAACAACTGCAACCGTTCTAGCTCAAGCTATTGTTAGAGAAGGTTCAAAATCAGTTGCAGCTGGAATGAACCCTATGGATCTCAAAAGAGGTATAGATATGGCTGTTTCATCTGTTGTAGCTAACCTCGAAAAGCAGTCTAACAAAATTGGTAAATCAAATGAAGTTGCTCAGGTTGGAACTATTGCGGCTAATGGTGAATCTGAAATGGGTGAAATGATTGCTAAAGCAATGGAAAGAGTTGGTAATGAAGGTGTTATTACAGTAGAAGAAGCAAAGTCTTTAGATACTGAATTAGACGTTGTTGAGGGTATGCAATTCGATAGAGGGTATCTCTCACCATACTTTGTTACAGATGCTGAAAAAATGCGTGTTGTAATGGAAGATCCTTACATCTTACTTCATGAGAAAAAGATTTCAAACTTACAGGACATGCTACCTTTACTTGAAAAAGTTGTTCAATCAGGTAAATCGTTATTGATTATTTCTGAAGAAGTTGAAGGCGAAGCTTTGGCAACATTAGTTGTTAACAAACTTCGTGGTGGACTTAAAATAGCTGCCGTTAAAGCTCCAGGTTTCGGTGATAGAAGAAAAGCAATGCTTGAAGATATTGCTATTTTGACAAATGGTGAGCTTATCTCCGAAGATATTGGTATTAAACTTGAAAATGTTACTTTAGATCAATTGGGTACAGCAAAGAAGGTTGAAATCACTAAAGAAGAGACAACCATTGTTGACGGAGCTGGTTCTAAGAAAGAAATTCAAGGTAGAGTTGCTCAAATAAGAGCGCAAATAGAGGAGACCACATCTGACTACGATAAAGAAAAACTTCAAGAAAGGCTAGCTAAATTAGCTGGTGGAGTTGCTGTCATCAGGGTTGGTGGCGCAACAGAAGTTGAAGTTAAAGAGCGCAAAGACCGTGTTGACGATGCAATGCACGCAACAAGAGCCGCAGTTGAAGAAGGTATTGTAGCAGGTGGTGGAGTAGCGCTTGTAAAAGCTTCAGGTGCTTTAGATAATATTAAAACTGATAATGATGATCAAAAAGTAGGTGTTAATATTATAAGAAGAGCAATACAAGCTCCAGCTCGCCAAATTGCAGATAATGCTGGCGAAGATGGATCCGTTGTAGTTGGTAAATTAATGGAATCCAAAGATAAAAATATGGGTTTTAATGCTCAGTCAGGAAAATACGAAGATATGATTAAGGCTGGTATTATAGATCCAACTAAGGTTGTCAGAAATGCATTACAAAATGCTGCATCTGTTGCTGGTTTAATGATCACAACTGAAGCTATGGTTACCGATGCTCCAGAGCCAAAGACAGCTGGTGGCGCTCCAGATATGGGCGGCATGGGCGGCATGGGCGGCATGGGCGGCATGGGCGGCATGGGCGGCATGATGTAACCAACTAAAATAATATTTTGGGCCGGCTTTTTGCCGGCCTTTTTTATTTAAAGATTTTAATTCTTTATAAAAAAATATATACAAATTGAAAACATAACAAGTTCAATGACAACAAACTTAAAAATAGATGATTTTAGCAAGCTAGCTCTTGAAAAGTGTAACACTTGGCCTTTCCAAGAAGCTAAAAAAATAATTAATAGGCTAAAATACCTTCCTGAGGATAAGTTAGTAGTCTTTGAGACTGGTTATGGCCCTTCAGGGCTTCCGCATATAGGAACTTTTTGTGAGGTTTTCAGAACCAATCTTGTCAGAAAGGCTTTTACCTTATTAACAGGCAGGTCTTCAAAATTAATTTGCTTTTCAGATGATATGGATGGTTTACGCAAAGTTCCTTCAAATATTCCTAACCAGGAAAGTATGTCTAATTACATTGGTCACCCACTTACTAAAGTTCCAGACCCCTTTCAGACTCATCCATCATTTGGAGAGCATAATAATTCAAGACTTAAATCATTTTTAGATAGTTTTGATTTTGAATACGAATTTTATAGCGCAACTGATTGCTATAAAAGCGGCTTATTTGACAAAACTTTAATTAAGGTTTTAGACAATTATGAGAAAATAAAGCAAATAATACTTCCTACACTCGGAGAAGAAAGAAGGAAAACTTATTCACCTTTTTTGCCTATTTGTCAGAAAACTGGAAAAGTGCTTGAAGTTTCCATAAATGAAATAAATAAAAAAAATGGGACAATTACATACACTGATCCAGCTGATAATCAGAAAGTTACAATTTCTGTTACAGGTGGAAAATGCAAATTACAGTGGAAATGTGATTGGGCAATGCGCTGGGATGCACTTGGAGTTGACTATGAGATGGCTGGTAAGGATTTAATAGATTCTGTTTCTCTATCTAGTAAAATTAATAAACAAATTGGTTCAAGACCCCCCGAGGGCTTCAATTATGAGTTATTTTTAGATCAAAACGGTGAAAAAATTTCTAAGTCAAAAGGAAACGGATTAACTATTGAAGAGTGGTTAAGTTATGGACCCCAAGAATCACTTTCTTATTTTATGTATGGGCACCCAAAAAGAGCAAAAAGACTGTACTTTGATGTAATTCCTAAATCAGTTGATGAATATTTAACTCAAATTAAGAATTTTATTTCTCAATCTGATGAAGAGCGTTTAAACAATCCTTCTCTATATGTTCACAATATTCAACCTAGTGAAATTCCAAAAGAAAATATAACTATCCCTTTTTCTCTTTTACTAAACCTTGCTTCTGTATGCCACGCAGAAGATCCAGAGATTATTTGGGGCTTTATTGAAAAATACGCACCTGGAGCCAAATCAAAGAAAAATAAATTTCTAGAAAATATGGTTAATCTATCAGTTGTATATTTTAATGATATGATTAAACCAAATAAGAAATATCGTCTGCCGGATGATAATGAGACAAAAGCATTAAAAGAATTGTCTACCGGTTTAACAAAATTAGAAAAATCTTCATCATCTGAGGAAATACAAAAACTAGTTTTTTCAATAGGAAAAGAAAATAATTTTGAAAATCTCAGAGATTGGTTTAAAAGCTTATATGAAATATTACTCGGTCAGAGTGAAGGTCCTAGAATGGGTTCTTTTATCTCACTTTATGGGATAGAAGAAACTAAAAGTTTAATTGATGATGCTCTTTTAGGAAAGCTTAAATAGTTTTCATCCAATCCCAATAAGCTTTATAAGCCAAATCAAATATTGGTGTATTCTTAAAGTTTTTATTTTCGTACTTAACAATTTTTCTTAATTTAACATAATTTCCAGAACAAAAAATTTCATCTGCTTCCAGAAGTTCTTCAGGTTTAATCTTACTTTCAATAACTTCAATGCCTAACTCTACTAAAAGGTTTATAACTCGATTTCTTGTAATACCAACTAAAAAGGTACCAGTTGGTTTGGGAGTGTAAACAATTTTATTTTTTACTTTAAACAAATTAGCAACTGTAAATTCCGCAACATATCCCTCATGATCACAAATTACACAGTTATCATATCCCTTTGCCTTTGCTTCTCTTACTGCTCGACCTGTGTTTGCGTATAGCGCTGCTGCTTTTGAATCTGTCGGCGCTGCATTTTCCATAGGTCTTATGTAACTTGAGAGGCATGCAGACATTCCTCCTTCAGGTAAAGGTGCAGGAAAAATACACACAGCTAGCTTTGTACTTTCCGGATCTGGTGCAATAATTCCTATTCCATCTTCCGCCCAAATCAAAGGCTTAATGTATAAATCTTTGCTACTATCAAATCTTAAACATCCTTCTATGCATATATTTAATATTTCACTAGCAGATTTAGGAGATTTAAGGCCCATTCTTTCTGAGCTTTTAATTAACCTGTCGCAATGTAAATCTAAATCTGGATATTTTCCATTAATTCTTCTCGCGCCATCAAACACGAGTGAACCAAGCCAAGTTGATTGAGTCATTGGTCCTAAAATTGGAGGATTGCCTTCTATCCAATTACCATTAATCCAAGTTATAGCATCCATAGTCTTTTAACACTTTCTATAATATATAATACTAAGACTTGCCATTATAAGATAAATTTGGCAAGGCTTTCCCAATGAATAATTTAATCAAATACTTTTTAAATTTTTTTGATCCAGAAACTGCACATAAATTAGCAGTATCTATGCTCTCTAGAAATTATTTTATAAGCTATAGGACCAAAAATTTATATACAAGAATAGCTAATTTAAAATTCAAAAATCCTGTAGGCCTGGCCGCAGGTTTTGATAAATCAGGTCAATGTTTTCAAGGTATTTTTCAATTGGGGTTCTCATCTGTTGAAGTGGGGACTGTTACTCCATTTCCTCAAGAAGGTAATAATAAGCCAAGAGTGTTTAGATTATATAAAGATAGAGCTGTAATAAATAGCTATGGTTTTAATAATGACGGAATGGAAATTGTTAAAAAGAGACTTATTGATTGTAAAAGAAGAGATGGAGTTTTAGGAGTAAATATTGGTCCAAATAAAGAATCAAAAAATCCAATCGAAGATTTTAAAGTGACCTCGAGTAATTTGTCAAATTATTGTGATTATTTAGCAATAAATATTTCCAGTCCAAATACCCCATATCTTAGGAAATTTCATGATAAAGATTTGCTCTTAGAAGTAATAGAAGCAACTAAGGAAGGTATGAACCAAAATAGCAAATATACACCAATTTTTTTAAAAATTTCACCTGACGAAAAATATTCTCAAATCGACAAAATTATTGAAGTTGCTCTAGCAAAGAAAATAGATGCAATAATAGTTTCTAATACGTCAATAGAGTTGCCCTCTGATTTTCTTAGAAAGAGCAAATTAGTTTCAGGCGGGTTATCAGGACAACCAATTTTTGAAAAATCAACAAAACTATTGGATTATATAAATAATCACTCAAAGGGTAAAATAGGGCTTGTGGGTGTTGGCGGCATTGAAAATGCAAGACAAGCTTATACAAAAATTCTAGTTGGAGCTAGTTTGGTCCAGCTTTATACAGGGTTACTATATCAAGGGCCCAATATAGTAAAAGTAATTACAAATGAAATTGATCAATACTTAAAAAGAGATGGGTTTAAATCCATTTTAGAAGCTGTAGGGGCACTTAATTACAAAGAAGCTATAAAATTAAATTCAATATTATGATCGCTTAATATTAAAAGAATAAATATTCTATACATACTTGACGATTAACATAACCTAGCTTATACAAGCACAATTATTTGGAGATTAAGATGTCAAGAGTATGTGAATTATCAGGCAAAAAGGTTATGACAGGTAATAATGTCAGTAAAGCCAATAATAGAACTAAAAGAAGGTTTTTACCAAATCTTCAAAAAAGTTCAATGCATAGTTCTATTTTAGGTAAAACGCTTCAATTTAGAGTTGCAGCTTCAACGATAAGAACAGTTGAGAAAAAGGGTGGATTGGATGAATTCCTTTTAAATAGTAGCAATTCACATCTTACTGAAAAAGCACAAAAGTTAAAACTTCAGTTAGTGCAAGCTAAAAACAAATAATTTTTTAAGATGCATTTTTGTATAATTTTTGTGGTCTTTTTTCCTCAAATAAATTAGCTAGTTGTTCTGTTACTGCTCCTCCAAGTTGTTCTGCATCGGTTAAAGTAACTGCTTTTGAATAATATCTTGTGACATCATGCCCGATACCAATGGCTAATAACTCAACTGGTGATTTGTTTTCAATATAATTGATTACATTTCTCAAATGAGATTCCAGATAATTGCCAGAATTAGCTGATAAAGTTGAATCATCGACTGGCGCTCCATCAGAAATGACCATTAATATTCTTCGTTCTTCATAACGAGATAAGAGTCTTTTATGAGCCCAGTCAAGAGCCTCACCGTCTATGTTTTCTTTCAATATTCCTTCCCTAAGCATTAGCCCAAGATTATTTCTGGCGCGTCTCCATGGCTCTTCAGCAGCCTTATAAATAATGTGCCTTAAGTCGTTTAATCTTCCTGGATTATTTGCTCTTCCTTCTTGTTGCCATTTTTCTCTTGTTTGGCCACCTTTCCATGCTTTAGTAGTAAAACCTAGTACCTCAACTTTTACTGCACATCTTTCTAATGTTCTTGATAAAATATCTGCTGAAAGTGCGGCTATTGTTATAGGTCTGCCTCTCATGGAGCCAGAGTTATCAATTAAAAGTGTTACAACAGTATCTCTAAAATTAACATCTGTTTCAACTTTATATGATAGTGGATAAAGTGGTTGTGTAACGACCCTTGAAAGTCTACCAGCATCAAGTATACCTTCCTCTAAATCAAACTCCCAAGATCTATTCTGTTTTGCCAGTAATTTTCTCTGCAAACGATTTGCAAGTTTAGATACAACACCCTGTAGGGACTCCAGTTGTCTATCAAGTTGAGTTCGTAATCTTTTTAGTTCTTCAAAATCACATAATTCTTGAGCACTTACTACTTCATCAAATTGCGTAGTAAATATTTTATAATTAATCTGATTTTCCTGCTCATTAGTAGGTTTAAACGTAGATGGATTTCCAGGCATTTCACTGTCAGTCTCACCAAATTCACCGTCATCTGACTCGTCTACACCTTCGCTATCACCTTGTTCACTATCTTCCTCTTCCTCACCACTTCTTTCACTAGACTCTTCACCAAGGGCAGATTGTTGATTTTCGTTTTCTTCTTCATTTTCATTATTATCATCGTTATTATCATTGTCTTCATCTTCACTAGAATTTGAGTCTGAAAGGGTGTCTTCTAAATTATTTATAACCTTCTGTATCTCTTGTGCAAATGCTTTTTGATCACCAATTATCGAAGATAATTCATTAAGTGAATTTCCTATTCTAGAGGTTATCCATGGTTTCCAAATATTAAGAATCTCATTAATGTCAGGTGGGCTTTTTCTTCCAGTTAGCTTTTCCCTTATTAGTAAATGCATTACTTGGGCTAATGCACTATCATTATTATCACCTGGAAGTGGAAGCTTATTTTTTTTATATTCGTGGTTTATTTTTGCATCAATATTCGAAGATACACCTGGCATATATATACTGCCAAGAGCTTCAACCCGAGCATACTCTGCAGAGTCATATATTTCTTTTTGAAGTGAACCTTTGGGGGCAAATTCTTTATCTAGTTTAGGATTATGGTATTTTATCCAAAGGGCAATTGTATCTGCTTCACCCCTTAAACGTGGACTGTCATTTGTAATATCATTTAATTTTGGGAGTCGAACTTTATCATGGTGTAAAAATGTATTATCCCCAACAAAGACAACATCATGTTCTGTACCACCAGCCATGGCACGTAATGTTGATGCTACAGCTTCTTGAAATTGAGCTTCAACATCCTTTTCGGGCATTAACTTGCCTCAAGGTTTTTAGAAATTCCTAAATCAATATCAAAGCATCTTTGGTAATATTCTTTGACAATATCTCTTTCAATTTCATCACATTTGTTAAGAAAAGATAAATTAAAACTTAAACTTATATCACCAAGAATTTCTGCATTTTCTGCCCAGGTAATTACCGTTCTAGGAGACATAATGGTTGAAATATCTCCTGACATAAATCCGTTTCTGGTAAGGCCAGCTAAAGAGACCATTTTTTGTATGGTCTTTTTACCATTTTCTGTTTTCCAAGATGGTACTTTTGCAAGTACTATTTCTACTTCTGCATCTACTGGCAAGTAATTGAGTGAAGCAACAATTGACCATCTATCCATTTGACCTTGGTTTATTTGCTGAGTGCCATGGTATAGACCAGTTGTGTCCCCCAATCCAACTGTATTAGCTGTTGCGAATAATCTAAATGAATTGTGAGGGCTTATAACTTTATTTGTATCTAGTAGTGTAAGTTTTCCACCTGATTCCAATACCCTTTGAATTACAAACATAACATCTGCTCTTCCTGCATCATATTCGTCAAATACTAGGGCCATTGGGCTTTGGACAGCCCAAGGCAATATACCTTCCTTAAATTCAGTAACTTGTGTTCCATTTTTAATCACAATTGCATCTTTGCCAATTAGATCAATTCTACTTATATGACTGTCTAAGTTAATTCTTATGCATGGCCAGTTCAGTCTTGCGGCTACTTGTTCAATATGAGTCGATTTCCCTGTTCCGTGATACCCTTGGATCATAACACGTCTATTTCTTGAAAAGCCTGCAAGGATTGCTTGTGTGGTATCTTTGTCAAAAAGATAAGCTGGGTCAATTTCAGGTACGTAATCAGATCCTTTTGAAAATCCTTTTACCTCAAAGTCTACATCTATATTGAAAAGTGATTTTGTATCCACAACTACATCAGGTTCATCAAGTGAATGTGTTTGTTTATTTTCCATTTTTTTTCTTCTTCTTATTTATTTTATATCTTTTATATCATTATAAGCTTGGTTAATTTCTTTGATCTTATTTTCATATTCTTTATTGCCCATATTGTAATCGGGATGATATTTTTTTACCAATTTTTTATAAGTTTTTTTAATTATTTCAGTATTTTTTGTAGGTGGAATATTGAATATTTTAAAAGCTTTAACCTCTTCCAATGAATAATTAGCTTCTTTTTTTTCTATTTCTTTATTATTTAAATTATCAAAATCATGAAATTCAAAATTTATATCACCCCAATTTTTTTTAACTCCATCTTTCATTGGCCATGTAGGCCTTTCCCAAGTGGTTGCTTTTCTTATTTCTGACTCAATTTCTTCATTATTTAAGCCCTCATAATAATTCCAATTTTTATTATATTCTCTTATATGATCAAGACAAAAATAGATATATTCATTTATGCTTTCTCTAGAAACTGGAGCTTTAAATTCCCCTATCTTGTCACAAGAAGAATGAGCGCATTTATGCTCATACATATCATTTTTTTTTGTGCTAATTTTATTAATAGTTGTTTTCATCACAATATATTATAAGTTACCAAAAAATTGTTGCAACAAAGGAAGCCTAGTTTAAAGTATTCATATGAATGCAAAAATTAAAATTTCCACCTCTATTGAGCAAAAGCTTAAAAAAGAGTTTTCGCCTATAAAGCTTATAATACAGGATGTATCAGAAATGCATAGAGGCCATACTGGTTTCAAAGAAGGAGGTGAAAGTCATTTTATTATAAAAATTAAATCTGATTTTTTTAAAAATATGAATAAACTACAAATACACAGATCAATAAATGAGGTTTTAAATGAAGAATGGGCAAATGGAGTTCATTCAATTTCTATTCAAACAGAATTTTAGTCTTTCTTGAAATAATTTGGCCATTGTTTTTCAGTAACTTCAGATCTCTCATCAAACGCAAAGCATGTATTCAGTAAAGCTGGTTTTCCATTTTTTTCTGGGAAAGGGTTGGGTTTGTTATTTCTTAATGCTTCCCTACTCTGTCTAGACTTTTCTCCATAAATGGTTTGGAAAGCAACTGTTGCCATTGAAACCAATAACTCTCTTACATGAGTACATCCTTCATTATTGCCAATGATTTTATTAACTCTATTTTTCCAACCAGGACCAATTTGTTCACCTATCAAGTCTTTAATTTTGAAATTAGCCCCAGTACATATGTCATATGGAGCTGATAAAGTTTCAGCTGATACATCTATTATTGTCATATTTATATCTAATGTAATTTTAACCACCATTTGATGAAGTGGTTCTCCTTCTTTTAGAATTGTCCCATCTGATTTTGGAATATCATAAGATTTTTTATCAGTTATAGCGCCTTCAATATTAAAAAGTCCGTCAGTTCGAATATAACCTTCAGATGAAACCTCTCTTTTATGAAGAAGAATTTTTTCAGCATCATTTCTACTTTCAGTGCTCATTATTCCGTTAAACTTTTTTTATCAAACCATAGCCTTAGAGAAGTAATCTTATTTTGTTCCTTATTTAAAATTCTTATCCTTAAATTATGAAATCTAAACTCTTGTCCAGGTGATGGTATAGATCTGGACTCATACATTACCAATCCAGCAATTGTACTAGCTTCTTCGTCTGGTAAATCTATATCAAAAGTTCGATTAAGATCTCTTATTGTAATATCACCTTTAACAATCCATGAACCATCTTTTTGTGAGGATAAACCTGGAAGAGTATTGTCATACTCGTCATCAATTTCACCAACAATTTCCTCTAAAATATCTTCTAAAGTTATGATACCTCTAAAATCACCGTATTCATCAACAACTACCGCAAAATGTTCACGTCTTTTCCTAAATGCCTGAAGCTGATCATATAAAGATGTGGTTTCAGGAACAAAATAAACTTGAGAAATAATATTTCCAATATCAGAAGGGCCATTATAACTATTATCATCACTAAATTTTTTAAGAATATCTTTTACATGTAAGACCCCAATTATATTTTCTACTTTGCCAGAAAACACAGGATGTCTCGTATATGAACTTTCTCTAACTTGTTTAAGAATTGAAGAATAATCCATTTTATAATCAATCATAACTACGTCACTTCTATGTTTCATTATTTCTTCAACAGTGATAATCTTTAAATCTAAAACTGAGGAAAGCATAGCTCCACGTTCTCTATCGGAATTATCTCCGCCAGAGCTGTGAAGTTTAATTAAACCTCTTAATTCCTCCTCCATATTACTTGTTGTATCTTTTTGCTGTTTAAACACCAATGATACTGTGAAACCAATAAGTTGAGAGATCGGTTTAAGTATTTTAACTGTCAGTTTAACTGGCAAGGCAACTCTTAGAGAAAATTTATCAGAATTTTTAAAAGCATAAGTTTTAGGTAAAACTTCTGCAAAAATTACTAAAACAAGTGTCATTACAATAGCTGCAAAAGCAACGCCGCCTTCCCCAAATAAAGTTATAGCAGTGCCTGTAGCAAGAGCTGATGCCAAAACATTTACAGCATTATTACCTATCAAAAGTGTACTAATTAAGAGATCTCGATTAGATCTTAAATCTTTGACAATTGAAGCTCTTTTATCGCCTTTTTTCGATAATTGATGCATTCTGGCATCAGAGGCAGCAGTCAAAGCTGTTTCAGAGCTTGAAAAAAAAGCTGAAATTATTATTAAAATAAAAATTGCAATAATTAAAAGCCAGAACTCAATATCTGTCATGTTCTTAGTTCTTCATTAAGGAGTGATAAAACTTCACTTTTTTTTATGTCTTTTCTAATTGTACATTTGCCAATTTTATCAGGTAAAATAAAATTTAGATGATTTTTATACATTTTTTTATCATTTTGCATTATTTTCCAAAGTTTAAGAGGATCAATAATTTTACTTGTATAAAGTTTCATTGAAGTTGGGAGTCCTACATCATTAAAATGCTTTAAAATCCTCTCGTAATCATTTTTTGAACAATAACCCATTTTTAAAGATAATTTTATAGCCATTATTATTCCAATCGAAACAGCTTCTCCATGCAATATAGTCCCATCATAATTTAGATAGCCTTCAATTGCATGCCCAAAAGTATGACCAAGATTTAATAATGCTCTATTTCCTTTTTCAAACTCATCTTCTTCAACAACAGATCTTTTAATCCTACATGATTTAAGAATAGCTTCAATTCTTAATTGATTATTACCCATTATTATGTCTGGGCCATTTTTTTCTAACCATTGAAAAAAAACTTTGTCCTTAATTATGCTATGTTTTACTATTTCGGCATATCCTGATAAGATTTCTCTTTTATTTAAAGTTTGTAAAAGGCTAACATCTGTTAATACAGCAATAGGTTGATAAAAAGTACCAATTAAATTTTTACCATATACGGAATTTATGCCTGTTTTGCCACCTATTGAGCTATCAACTTGTGAAAGAAGAGTAGATGGGATTTGAATAAAATTTAATCCTCTAAGAAGTGTAGAAGAAACAAAACCAACTAAATCTCCAATTACTCCCCCACCAAATGCAACTATAATTGTGTCTCTGCTAATGCCAGTTTTTATTACTTGTTCACAAAGTTTAATATAATTATTCAAAGACTTCGATTTTTCTCCCGAACTAATTTCTATAGACGCAATCTTTGAGGCAACTTTCGATAGAGAAAGTTCCAATATATTGAGTCTATCTTTCAAAACCTTATCATATAAGATGACAATATTTTTATTGGTTAAATGATTTTTTAAAATAAAATCAATTTGATTTAATAAATTATTACCTAAAAAAATTTTATATTTTTTACTTTTTAAACTGATTTCTAAATTTTTGACTGTTTCCATTGTTAAATATATATTTCAAAATTATTGATCTTGATAATTTGTTATTTCTAGATAAATTTTATTTGAGCTTTCTTTAATGCTTTGTTCATTTAATTCAATTCTCTTATTTGCTTTGATATAGCAATCTTTTCTTTCAAACATTATCTTTTTAATTTTTTTTCTAAGCCCACTATCATTTAAAGAATTTAAAAGAGGTCTCTTATTTTTATTTTTTTTTAATCTTTGAAAAAGAATATCTTCATTTACGTCTAACCAAATGCTATAAAAATACTCTTTTATAATCCCGTAAGTGATTTTTTGACAAAATGAACCTCCACCTGAGGAGATTAAAATATTCTTTTTTTTGCTATAAAATTGAAAAATTTCATATTCCTTATTCCTGAAGAATTTCTCACCATATTTATCAAAAATATCTTTAGTGCTTAAATTCATTTCATTTTCTATTTCTTTGTCAGAATCTAAAAAGAACCAATTTAATTTTTCAGCAACAATTTTGCCTATAGTGGATTTTCCACATCCCATCATTCCTACTAAAACTATTGGTTTTGATAAAATCATTTGAAATTTTTTTTTGATAAATTGAATTTTTAAATTAAGATAAATAAAAGCATTAAAATTATTATCGTTCAACATAAGAATTATTAAAATATTTTTAGAAATTTATCATTTTATTTGATTGCCCGATTAACGACATATTTTGTTTATATCATAATAATTGGAGATATTTATGAGATCAATTTTAATTGTATGTTCAGTTTGCTTAATAATACTTGCTGGACTTAGCTTGACGTTGGCTTTTTGGCAAATACCAATTCCAACTGCAGAAAAAGTTTTGATAATTCCTAATGAAACATTTGCAAACTAATCCCTTAAAAAATTTAATTTTTGTTATTTCATTAATTTGTTATAATCTGATGAGTTTTAGTATTTCATCTCAAGATATTAAAAACTCAGGCATTGTAACTGAAACAATTTCACCCTTAATGCCACCTTCGCAAAGTGATAATAACAACTTTACTACCTTAAATAATAATCAAGAAATCAATTTATTCTTAGAAAAACTTGAGAATAGTGACACTAAGGCAATGAATTTTCCAGGTTTGAACAAATCTCAAAATGAAAATATTAGTAAATCTGATGTAATTATTTTTAATGAAGACAATATTTCTAAAGAAGTTAATGTTTTCAATGATAATTATTCAGATCAATTGCTAAAAGAATTTTCTAATAATAATGTAAATTTTGACAATTTATCAGAGAATAAGTTGGATACTAATGAAAACTCTGAAATTTTTGAACCTCAATTTTCAAGTATTCCTAATGTAAATACATCTCAGTTAGCAAGTGTAAAGATTTCTTCATTGGGACTTGAAGACACATTATTTCTCCCGAATGAGATTATTATTTGGAATGATGTTAGTTTTGAAAGAGCATTATATTTACTCGAAAAAATTAATTTCAAAATAAATAGTTCTGTTTTAAAGGAGCTTTTAAATGAAGTATTATCCATTTCCCAAGATCCTCCAACTGGTGAAACATCTTTAGAGATAAAATTTATCAATAAAAAGCTAGAATTGATAGCAAATTTGTACCAATTAGAAATCCTTTATAAATTAATTGATTTACTACCTGATGACACGATTTTTGACCATTGGAGAGCTTTAAGAGTTGAACATTTATTATTAAAAGGTGAGTTTGAATCTGATAATTTTGCTTGCAAAATTGTAAATGATATTCCAGTTGACAATGAGGATGAATTCTGGAAAAAAGCACAAATTTTTTGTCAAATTATACTTGGGAATGAGGATGATGCTATTTTTGATGCCGAGTTATTACGTGCAAGCGGGAGTCAGGATAATAATTTTTTTAATTTACTTTATGCAATGATAGGGCAGAATGAAGATTTTATTATTGAAGAAGATAAATTGGAATTATTACATATTATAATGATGGATCAAATAAGAAATATAATTCCAAGCGAATTTATATTTAAAACGCCACAGTCTAATTACCCTATTTTACTAAATATTGAAAATATTCAACCTGAAGCAAAATCATTCTTAATTGATAATCTTGTTGAAAATCAAATTATTTCCAAAACTGAAACTCAATTTTATTATGATATAATAGGAGATAATTTTTTAGATATAAATGAAGGGTTTCAAAACATCGATATTAATTTAGGACCTCAATTGCGGGCTGACTTATGGAAAACCGTTAATAATTATACAGGAGAAAATAATTTAAATAATTATATCTTAAATCTAATTAATATTGAAGCTAATAATGGTAGACCAATTCAGTCCTTAAAACTATTTTCAGAATTTTTAATTCTACCTGAGAAAGAAACTGACCCAAACTACTCAACTATAAAGGATATAAAGCTTATAGATAAAATTTATAATAATCCAATTGAGAGTTTTGATGTAGAAGATAGTTTTATTTTAAATTTACTTTCATTAATGCCAAACAAAGAAATAAACATTAATATGCTTTTAAAATATAATATCGAGGATTTAATACCAATTCTAGATCTATTCAACATTAGTATAAAGGAAGGTGACTATATTGAGTTATATCTTAAGAAAAATAAAACTTTTGAAAGTGTGGAAAGTAATGTTTTATTGAAATTGGCTTTGAAAAAAGCATCTGAAGAAAATAATATATTAGAGGCTTTAACAATTCAGTCTTTGTTGATTAAAGACTTAAATATTTCATTGATCTCTTCAAATACGGTATATGAAATCGTAAAAAGTTTAAATTCATTTGGTTTAACTGAAATTTCCAGAGACTTTACTAGAGAGTGGATTGTTTCAAAAATAATTACAAATATTACTGAAGATTACAGCAAATAGGTTTATATTTAAAATTATATAATGAAAGACATATTAGTTGAAGAATTTTTAAAAAATAATTTTCTTGAAAAAGGATTGTCAGAAAACACACTCTTAAGTTACAGAAGTGATCTTAAAAACGCTGGAAAAATTTTACAAAATAAAAAATTATCAGATATTGATAATAACGACCTAAATAAAATTATTTCTTCTTGGTCAAATGTTTTCTCTGCTAAGTCACAGAATAGAATGATTTCAACGTTAAAACAATTTTTTATTTGGCTAAAATCAGAAAATTATAGGTCAGATAATATTTTTGCAAAGATACAAACACCAAAATCTAATATTTCGTTACCAAGTATAATTTCTGAAAATGATATAGAAAAATTAATTTTAGAAGCACAAAAAAACACGACTAAGAATACTGAACTTAATCAGTGTATTATAGAATTATTATATTCCACAGGAATGAGGGTTTCTGAACTTGTTACCTTATCATACCAAAGTGTAAATAATCTTGAAGATACTGTCTCTATTCGTGGAAAAGGGGGTAAGGAAAGAATTGTAGTATTAACTCGATCTGCAAAAATTGCTCTTTCAAAATGGATTAAAAAAAGACATACTTTGAGTTATGCTGTAAGCTCTCAATTTTTGTTTCCTATAAAAAATAAAGGGCATATTAGTCGTCAAACTGTTTATAATAAAATTAAAACTTTGGCAAAAAAAGCTGGATTAAATCCTTCTAAAATTATGCCTCATTCCTTTAGACATTCTTTTGCCAGTCATTTGCTAAATAGAGGTGCAGATTTAAGATCAATACAAATTTTACTCGGTCACTCAAGTATATCTACAACTCAAATTTATACTAAGGTTGAAAATAAACGTTTGCAAAGCTTGGTCAATGACGTTCATCCTCTTGCGAATAAATGATTATTAGACTATATATTCAAAAAAGGAATCCAAAATGTATCATTTTTTAGACTTTGAAAAATCAATATCTGTTTTAGAAGGGAAGATTGAAGAATTAAGAAACATCTCTTCAAAAGATGGTCTAAATATTGGACTAGAAGTTAGTAAACTTGAAGAGCAATTAGAGAACAAGCTCAAAAAAACTTATTCACAATTAACTCCATGGGATAAAGTGAAAGTTGCCAGGCATCCTCTAAGACCTCATCCTAGTGAAATAATTAAGAATGTTTTTAACAATTGGCAACCTCTTGCTGGTGATAGAGGTTTCAAAGAAGATAACGCCCTTTTAGGTGGAGTTGCAAAACTTGGTGATGTGCCTTGTGTGGTTATTGGAATTGAGAAAGGAAAAACAGTTGATAAGAGAATTTTCCATAATTTTGGAATGGTTAGACCAGAAGGGTACAGAAAAGCTCAAAGATTGATAAATTTTGCAGATAAATTTTCTCTACCTGTTATTACTCTTATAGATACGGCAGGAGCATATCCTGGCAAAGGAGCAGAAGAAAGAGGGCAAGCAGAAGCAATTGCAAGTTGCATTAAGACTTCCTTAAATGCAAAAATTCCTATTATTTCTCTTGTTACGGGTGAGGGTGGTTCTGGAGGTGCTGTTGCTTTAGCTACAGCTAATAAAGTAATAATGTTGGAACATTCAATTTATTCTGTGATTTCTCCTGAAGGTTGTTCATCTATTCTCTGGAGAAGTTCAGAAAATAATGAACAAGCGGCGAATGCTTTAAAATTAACTGCGCAAGATCTTCTTGAACTAAAAGTTATAGATGAAATAATACCTGAGCCAATTGGAGCAGCTCATAGAAATCCTGAAACTTTATTTAATTCTATTTTTGATAGTTTAAAACTGAATTTAGAGCAGATCATCTCTCTTTCTAGAAATGAGCTAAAATCCACAAGAAATAAAAAATTTTTAGACTTTTAAAATCGTTTTGTTTTAGATTTCATTTATATTAAAAACTAATTATTAAATTATTGTTAAGGACTGTCATTTTCAAATAAAATGAATGAAATAATAAATTACAAATTACATAATTTAAAAAGAATAAGGTCTGTTAAGAAATGGAATAATTTTAATTATCTTAAAAAACTTTCTGCTGAAAGACTTTATGAGAGACTTTTTGAGGTAAAACGAAATTTTGATCTTGGTTTAGAGATAGGTTGTCATTCTGGTGAATTTGGAACATTAATAAAAAATAAAAAAAAAATAAAAAAACTCATTCAGGGAGATAGAATCTTCGAATTTTGTAAAAATTCAAAAAAAACCAATTTCCCCTCCATAAATATTGATAACACCAAACTACCATTTAGGGAATATCAATTTGATATTGTGATTTCTAATTTTTATTTTCACTGGGTTAGAGACGTTACTAAAATTTTAACTCAAATAAGAAATCTTTTGAAACCAAATGGTTTATTATTAATAAATTTTCTTGGGGGAAAAACATTACGTGAGTTGCAAATCAATCTAATAGATGTAGAGATGAAACTCTTGGGAGGAGCTTCTCCAAGAATTATCCCTTTCATAGATATTAGGAGTGCTGGTGCTTTAGCTCAAAATACTGGGTTTAAATTACCAGTGGTTGACTCAGAAATAATTAATATTACTCATACAAATATTAATAGTTTATTTCATGATCTAAGGGGCATGGGAGAGACTAATTGTATGACTTCTATATATAAGCCTTTAAAACGAGTTGTAACAAAAGAGTTAGAAAATAGATTAATTAATGATAAAATTATCAATACTGTATTTGAATTGATAACTATTACAGCATGGAAAGAGTAAAAATTAATTACTGTATAAACATTTTAAATTAAATCTAGAATAAATGGTATCAGGCTTTTATTTGCTTCTGGCATCTTTAAACCTTTCAATTCGCTTTTTCTAATCCATTTCAATTTGTTGCCTTCTCTTGGTAATATTTCTCCCTTCCATTTTCTTGAAATATATAGCATCAATACGACATGTAAATGAGAATAAGAAAATGAAGAAAACCCAATAGGAGCAATACATGCTTTGCTAATATCAATATTAATTTCTTCTTTAAT
This sequence comes from uncultured SAR116 cluster alpha proteobacterium, assembly GCA_902539295.1. Lineage (GTDB taxonomy): Bacteria > Pseudomonadota > Alphaproteobacteria > Puniceispirillales. Next base: position 12,983 of record CACBIM010000008.1, on the reverse strand, counting down.
TTCTCGAATTAAACAATCTTCAGGTGTTTCGTTTTTATTAAGTTTGCCACCTGGAAACTCCCAGTATGTTTTGAAATCACTTTTATGCTCTCGGGTTGCAACTAATATCCTATTGTCAATATCAACTATTACGCATGCTGATACATAAATAATCTTTTTGACCATTATTGCTAACTTCTATACTTGCCATTTATATCGATATATTTTTGTGTTAAATCACATGTCCAAACAGTAGCCTCATTTTTTTTACTTCCAAATTCAACACTAATTTCTATTTCATTATTTTTCATATATTTTGAAATTTTGTTTTCATTATATTCATTGTATCTTCTCCCGTCATAAGTAATTAAATATTTCCCTATATATATACTCAATTTTTTATGATCAAAAATCTCATTTGTTTTACCAATTGCCATGATTATTCTTCCCCAATTTGCATCTTCTGCTGCTATAGCTGTTTTAACTAATGGTGAATTAGCTATTGAAAAAGCAACTTTTTTTGAAATGATTTTATTTTTTGTCCCTGAGACACGAATTGTAATTAATTTTGATGCTCCTTCCCCGTCCCTTACAATCTGAAGAGCCAAATCCTTACTAATTTTTAATAAAGCATCTTTAAATTTTTCATAATGTTTATCTTTTTTATTTTTTAAAATTCTATTATCTGCCATGCCTGTAGCTGAAAGAATAACGCTATCACTAGTTGAAGTATCGCCATCTACAGAGATTGAATTAAAAGTTTCCTCACTTATTTCTTCCAGAAGTTTTTGTAAAATCGGTTTAGAAATTTTAATATCAGTGGAAATAAATGCTAACATGGTTGCCATATTTGGTGCAATCATACCAGAACCCTTAGCTATTCCAGTAATATGTATTTTTGAACCTTCAAAATTGTAGCAAAGACTTGAATATTTTGGATAAGTGTCAGTTGTCATAATTGCTTTTGCTGCGCTCTCCCAATTATTAGAATTTAAATTATCAGTTAAGTTTGATATCGCATCTACTATTTTATGGGTTTTAAGAGGTTCTCCAATTACTCCAGTTTGAGCTATTAAAATTTGATTATTAAGTATTTTAAGACATGATGATAATTTAGAGATAATTTTATTAATTGCACTTTTGCCAAGTTCGCCAGTAAAGACGTTAGCGTTACCAGCGTTTACAATAATTGCCCTAATATCATTATTTTTTATTATTTTTTGACACCATTTAACAGCCTCAGAAGCTGCAGTAGATTTTGTAAAAACACCTGCAAAATTTGATTTATTCTTAAAGGAAATCAAAATTAAATCATCTCTGCCTATATACCTCTCTTCTGAATTGGTAAAAGAAAGGTTTACACCTGAGATAGTATAAATTTTTTTTACTTGTTTTGGTTTAAGTGGACTTTCAGAATTTGTCATTACTGACTTACAGGTAAATTCAAAAGGGGCTCTAATTCACTTGATGATAATTTTTCAATTAAAGCATCATTTCGTAAATCCTGTATTTTTTTTGAAACTATTTTTCTCTCAAGGCCTTGGATCAGCTTGCTTTTCATATTCTCGTAACTTGGAGCCTCTGGTATCCGTTTATCAAAAATTTTAATGACATGCCATCCAAATTGTGTTTGCACAGGTCTTTGACTAATTTCATTTTTGTTTAGTGAAAATGCTGCTTTTTCAAAAGGTGGAACCATCTGACCTCTTTTGAACCATCCAAGGTCACCTCCTGATGGACCTGATGGACCTGTAGATTTGTTTTTTGCAAGTTCTGCAAAGTCATCACCATCATTTAACATGTTTATGACATCAATTGCTTCACTCTCTGTATCCATAAGTATGTGACTTGCTTTTATTTCTTCTCGACTTGTTTCATCAGCAATAAAATTATTGTAGGATGCTTTTAGATTTTCTTCTTTTATATTTTCTTGAATATATTTGGACAGAAAAGCCTGCATTAAAACCTTTTCTATAACAAAATCAATTGCTGCCCTTACGGATGGCTCTTCATCAAGTTTCATTTTTTTGCCCTCTTGGGCAAATAATTTGATATCAATCACTCTTTCAAGAAGGTCCTCATAATAAGACATAAATGGTTGAGATTGTATTTCAGGTGGCAACTCATTCATGGCATGTATCATAGTCTCTAAAGAAATGTCTTCATTGTTTACATTTGCAACTATTGGAATGTTCTGGGCTTGAGTTGCTTTAATAAACATTATTGAAAATAATAAAAAGGCTAATATTGACGAAACAATTTTTCTTAAATACATATTTTCTCCAGATCAATCAGTAGTTTTTAAGTTTATTATATAGTTAAAAATTAAAAAAAAATATATAAAGCATATTGAAGTAAAAAAAATAAACAATATAACAATATTTTTTTATTTATTTATATTATAAGTATTATATATCCGCTTATTCGCAATTCTAGGAACTCTAAATGAAAAGCTTTTTTTCAAAATTGTTTGGGACTGTTAATGACAGAAAACTCAGGGAATTAAAACCAAGAGTTGAAAGAATTAATCTATTAGAACCTAAATACCAAAAAATGACAGATGGTGAACTTCAAAACCAAACGAAATTTTTTAAAGAAAAATTAACTGGTGGGATATCAAATAATGAAATTTTAGAAGATGTCTTTGCTACAGTTCGGGAGGCCGCGACTAGAACTCTGGGTCAACGTCATTATGACGTTCAACTACTTGGTGGGCTAATATTGAATGATGGTAGCATAGCTGAAATGAAAACAGGTGAGGGTAAAACACTTGTCTCGACTTTAGCTGTTTATTTGAATGCTCTTTCTGGAAAAGGTGTTCACGTTGTGACAGTAAATGATTACCTTGCAAATAGAGATTCTCAATGGATGGGAAAAATTTATGAGTTTTTAGGTTTAAAGGTAGGTTGTGTGACACCATCAGTTAATGAAGAAGAAAGAAAAATTGCTTACAATGCAGATATTACATATGCCACAAATAATGAGCTCGGTTTTGATTATCTTAGAGATAATATGAAATTTCGATTGGAAGATATGGTGCAAAGAGCGCCTAATTTTGCAATAATAGACGAAGTTGATTCAATTTTAATTGATGAAGCAAGAACCCCATTAATCATATCAGGTCAAGCTGAAACAAGTTCTGAAACCTACAAAAGTATTGACAAATTAATCCCAGCTCTCGTCAAAGAAGATTTTGATTTAGATGAAAAACAGCGTTCAGTAACTTTAACTGACAAAGGATTAGAGAATATTGAAAATTTGCTTTTGCAAAATAAAATTATGGTTGAAGGAGGCTTATACGATATTTCAAATGTTGGAATACTTCACCATGTCAATCAGTCCTTAAGAGCACATAAACTATTCCAAAGAGATACTCATTATATTGTTAGGGGCGGTAAAGTAGTTATCATTGATGAGTTCACTGGTAGAGCTATGGAAGGTAGAAGGTTTTCTGATGGCCTGCATCAAGCAATTGAAGCAAGAGAAAATGTTGATGTTTTGCCAGAAAACCAAACTTTGGCATCTGTTACATTTCAAAACTATTTTCGACAATATCCTAAACTTGCAGGTATGACAGGCACGGCAATTACTGAGGCAGGAGAATTTGAAGAGATATACGGCCTTCAAGTAATAGAAGTTCCCACCAATGAAGAAGTGGCCAGAAAAGACTTCGATGATGAAGTTTACCGAACCAGCCAGGAAAGAGACGATGCTGTAATAAAGCTAATTAAGGAATGCCAAGAAAAAAAGCAGCCTGTATTAGTGGGTACTGTTTCGATTGAAAAATCAGAAAACTTTTCGAACCAACTAAAAAAGAAAAATATTCCTCATAAAGTTTTGAACGCAAGATTTCATGAACAAGAGGCAGGTATAATTGCTGAAGCAGGAGTACCTGGAGCTGTTACAATTGCAACAAATATGGCTGGTCGTGGAACAGATATTCAATTAGGGGGGAACTTTGATAGAAGAATAGAGAAGTTAGAGGAAGAAATAGGCTCTTCATCAGACAAATTAGAAATACAAAAAGAAAAGATTAGAGAAGAAATAGAAAAAAATAAAAAAGAGACAAAAGTCAACGGAGGCTTGTTTGTTATAGGTACTGAAAGGCATGAATCTAGAAGGATTGATAACCAGTTACGCGGAAGGTCTGGAAGACAAGGGGATCCTGGCTCATCAAAGTTTTTTTTGTCTCTTCAAGATGATTTAATGAGAATTTTTGGTTCTGATAAACTTGATAATATGTTGCAGAAATTTGGCCTTGAAGAAGGAGAGGCTATTATCCATCCATGGGTTAATAAAGCTCTGGAAAAAGCGCAACAAAAAGTAGAATCAAGAAATTTTGATATTCGAAAGCAATTACTTAAGTTTGATGACGTTATGAATGATCAAAGGCAAGTTGTATTTGAACAAAGAAGAGAAATTATGAGCTCAGATAATGTGCTTGAAACTGTAATAGATATGCGGCATGAGGTTATTTCAGACATTGTTTATAAGTCAATTCCTGAGGGTTCTTATTCTGATAAATGGGATCATAAAACACTTAACTCAGACGCTTTAAAACTTTTAGGGATAGAGATAAATGCAGAAAAATGGTTTAAAGAAGATGGAATAGCTGAAGACGAAATTTCTCAAAAATTAAAAAATATTTCAGATGACTATATGATATCTAGAGCCAATAATATTGGTGAAAAAGTTTTTCGAACTGCAGAAAAGTCCTTGCTGCTTCAAGTATTAGATCAGCAGTGGAAAGAGCATCTTCAGGCTTTAGAGCAATTGAGGCAAAGTATTGGATTAAGGGCTTATGGTCAAAAGGACCCCTTAAATGAGTATAAACGGGAAGCATTTATTTTATTCGAACAAATGTTGCAAAACTTAAGAACGGTAATTACATCTGTATTATCTCATTTAGAAATTAAAGAAGAAAAAGATCAAAATGTTGATTCAAAAAATAATGGAAACTATATAAAGAGTGACATTAAAAATAAAAATTGGGGCAAAATTCCTAGGAATGCCAAATGTCCATGTGGTTCAGGCAAAAAATATAAACATTGTTGTGGAAAATAAATAATAATAAGATTTTATGATATCATTTTCTTTAAAATGCGAAAATAATCACCAATTTGAGGGCTGGTTTAGATCGTCCTCTGATTATGAAGATCAGGTAAAAAAAGGATTAATATCCTGCCCAACTTGTAATAATAAAAAAATTTCTAAAGCTTTAATGGCTCCAGCTGTTAGATCTTCAAAAAAATTGGATAAAAAAACAGTTAATCAGAAGGCTGCTGATAATTTGAGAGTATCTGAAAAAAGAGCTGTAGCTGGAGATTATGACATTCGGCAAGCGCTAAGAAACTTCAGAAGTTATGTAGAAAAAAATTGTGAAAACGTAGGAGAAAATTTTGCTAGTGAAGCTAGATTAATATCAAAAGGCAAGGCTAAAAATAGGAATATTTACGGTAAAGTTAGTTCAAAAGATGCAGAAGATTTAAAAGACGAAGGTATTGAGGTTACTGCAATTCCATGGATTAAAGATGATGCCTAATTTTTATACTCTAACTATGCCGGAAGCTGCATAGTTTATTCCCAAATAAGAAGTCAAATTAAATTCTTTTTTAAAAACATTTGGTGTTAATCCAGAAAAATTGTTTAGATATATTCCATTCTCTAGTGCCTCTATATATAACTTTTGTGGAGTTACGAACTTTCCCCAATCATGGGTGTCTTTAGGTATTAAATTAAGTATATACTCAGCTGCAAATTTTCCAAATAACAGGCTTGGAATAGACTTATTAATAGTTGTAAAAATAAAGGAGGTTTTGTTTGATGAAATTTTTCTGATCAATTTTAAAAAATATTTTCTGTCTAAAACATGTTCAATAACTTCAGAAGCAATAATTAAATCAAAATCTTTTTTTATATTTAATTCCTCAAGACTTGTGCAAATATAGTTAATTTTAAGCCCCATTTTAGATGCATGTTGTTTTGCTGTTAAGATGGCATTTTTTGATACATCTATTCCAGTTACATTTCCCCCTAATCTTGATAATGGTTCACATAATAATCCGCCACCACATCCTACATCTAAAATATTCAAATTATTACATATTAGAGTGGAAGGATTTATTTGCTTTTTAATTATATTTCTTTTAATTACTTGAACTATATACTCTATTCTACACGGAGTTAATCTATGTAATGCAGCGAATGAACCACTCTCATCCCACCAATCTTGATTGGGCTTATCAAAATGATTAACTTCTGATTTGTCTATAGTTGAACTCATAAGCAAATTTTTACTAATACTTGCACAAATTTGTTTCTTTGTCTAAATACATTCTAAAATCGAAGTTTTTATAACTCTTAAAATAATATAAGATTAGTAAATGTCTATTATTGTAATGAAATTTGGAGGTACTTCAGTAGCGGATATTGATTGTATCAAAAATGTTGCTAACAAAGTAGCTGCCCAATATAAAAAAAATAAAAAGATTATTGTTGTTGTATCTGCAATGTCGGGGACAACTAATAATCTAATTGACTTAACAAGACAGGTATCAAAAGTTAGTAATTCGCCAGAATATGACGTAGTTGTTTCTTCAGGTGAACAAGTAACTGCTGGGTTACTTTCTATAGCTTTAAATTCTCAAGAAATCCCATCTAGATCTTTTATGGGTTGGCAAATTCCAGTTTTAACAGATAATACTTTTTCAAAGGCTAATATTGCTGAGATAAGTATAGATGTTTTAATGCAATCTCTAAATAGGAATGAAATCGCTGTTATTCCTGGCTTTCAAGGGGTAACAGATGAAAATCAGATAACTACTCTCGGTAGAGGTGGTTCTGATACATCCGCTGTGGCGATAGCATCAGCTTTAAATGCAAAAAGATGTGATATTTATACTGATGTAGATGGTATTTATACTGCAGATCCAAGGATGGTTCCAAAAGCAAAAAAATTAGACAAAATTTCATATGAAGAAATGTTAGAAATGGCAAGTCAAGGAGCAAAAGTCCTTCAAACTCGTTCAGTTGCATTGGCTATGAAATATAAATTAAAGATTAAAGTCTTATCAAGCTTTGAAAATAAAGAAGGTACACTTGTTTTACATGAGGATGAAATTATGGAAAAGAAAAACGTAAGTGGAATTGCTTTTTCATTAGATGAAGCAAAATTAACTGTAATAGGAATACCTGATAAACCAGGTCAGGCCTCAATTTTATTTAAATCTTTAGGGCTGAAAGCTATTAATGTTGATATGATTGCACAGTCATCATCTGCTAATAAAAGTGCTACAGATTTATCATTTACTGTTCCAAAAAATGAATTAGAGGAAGCAATTAATACAATCAAATCAGTTCAGAAGAAAATTGGATTTAAATCAATTATATCAGATCGTGATGTAGCTAAGATTTCTGTTATTGGAATTGGAATGAAAACTCAAGCAGGTGTGGCTCAAAAAATGTTTGATATTTTAGCAGAAAAAAATATCAATTTAAAAGTGATATCAACTTCAGAGATTAAAATTAGCGTGTTGATTGAGGCAGCATACATGGAGTTAGCGGCGAGATCATTACATACTGCTTTTGAGTTAGATGAAAGTTAGTTATTTGAGTTATATATTATTTTTTGTATTATAATGTTAGTTTTTACAGTAAAAATGATCTCATATGTCATAGGCTTTTTGGATGGGTAAGAAAATAGAAGAGACTGAAACCGAGGAAGATTTTATTCAAAGCTCAGGTGAATTGCTTAGACAGGCAAGATTGGGAAAAGAATTGTCGATTTCAGAAATTAGTAGAGTAACAAGAATTTCTAAAAGTATGATCCAATCTTTAGAAAATGGAGAAGTTGAAACTTTGCCTGGCAGAACCTATGAAATCGGTTACATTAAATTAATTTGTCAAGTAACAAATACTAATCCTGATCCAATTGTGAAAAAATGGATTGAAGAATACTATTTCAACAAAAATCCAGACCCTTATAATTTTCCTGAAGCTGTGTCTTCTCCAAAAAGACCAATAATTGCAAATTTTGGAATTATATTTTCAGCTTTGATTGTTTTATCCTATGCTGGATGGTATTTTTACTCAGTTAATATTTTAGAAGAAACAGATTTAATTTCTAATCAAGATGAAGTGAATATTAATTTGTTAACTCAATATGATAATAATAATATAAATTCTCAAAGTATTGATTTTCTTGATAATATTTCTTTAGAAGATAATTCAAGCTTAGATGCTAATTTTGACAACCAACAAAATGAACTTGATAAAAATGAAGAAGGTTTTTATGAGAAGAATCCTTCAAATAATGTAAATACTTTTGATAATGTTACAAAAATTCTTAAAAGCTTTGATAATAAAACAGATCTTAAAGAGAGTGTACCAAATGATAATAAAACAGATGTTAAAGAGAATACAATAAATGATAATAAAATAGAAAATTTAGTCTCTAATTTAAATATAGAAGAAATTTCCAAAAGTGTTTCTTTATTAGGTGATGGTGAGGAGAAAAAGGATAATTTAAAAATTGGTCTATATAATATTGAAAATTATGACAATTTTAGTTTCGTTGGTATTGAGGACTCTTGGCTACAAATAATTAGCACTGATGGTGAGATGTTTTATACAGGTATGGTTAAAAAAGGGGATAATCTTATAGTGCCAAATGATGAAAGATTATTAGTTACACTTGGAAATGCAGGTGCAATTGGAGTTGAAATTTTAAACTTTGGCGTAAAGCCAATTGGTCAAAGTGGAGAAATAATCCAAGCTGTTAATTTGAATTATATTTTAAATAAAATTAGTTTTGTTGATTAAAATTTTTAATAAATATTTTTATGAAAAATAACATCAAAAGAAGAAAAACACGGGTTATAAATGTTGGAGATGTATTAGTTGGATACAACAATACTATTTCTGTTCAGTCAATGACAAATACAAATACAAAGGATAGTTTTGCCACAATTAGTCAAATTGAAAAAATTGCAGATGCAGGTGCTGATTTAGTTAGAGTTTCATGTCCTGATCGGGAAAGTACAAAGTCACTTAAAACTATTGTAAAAAATTCACCTGTACCAATTATTGCAGATATACATTTTCATTATAAAAGAGCAATTGAAGCTGCAGATGCTGGCGCAGCTTGTTTAAGAATTAACCCTGGAAATATAGGATCTTTAGAAAGAATAAAAGAGGTTATTAATGCTGCAAAAAATAATAATTGCTCAATGAGAATTGGTGTAAATGCTGGTTCTCTTGAGAGAAGAATTTTAGATAAATATAGAGAGCCAAATGCAGATGCAATGGTTGAAAGCGCTCTGTTTCATTCTCAAATATTAAATGAAAATGATTTTCATAATTTTAAAATTAGTGTTAAAGCCTCAGATGTTTTTTTGACGATTGATGCTTATAAAAAATTAGCTGAGAAAACAGATGCACCTTTCCATATTGGAATAACTGAAGCTGGTGGCTTGAGAGCAGGCACCGTTAAATCTTCAACCGGGCTAGGTTATTTGTTGCTTAATGGTATTGGAGATACAATAAGAGTTTCCTTATCAGCCGATCCAGTTGAAGAAGTAAGAGTTGCATTTGATCTATTAAAGGCACTTGATATTAGAAATAGGGGAGTCAAGGTAATATCTTGTCCTTCGTGTAGTAGGCAGCAATTTGATGTAATTTCAACTGTGAGTGAAATTGAAAAAAGGTTAAGTCATATTAACCAATCTTTAACTGTATCGATTATAGGATGCGTTGTTAATGGTCCAGGAGAAGCAAAAACTGCAGATATTGGATTAACTGGTGGAGGAAAAAACACTCATCAAGTATATATTTCTGGAGTGGCTAATCACCGATTAAAAGACAAAGACATTGTTGAACATATTGTGGACCTCGTTGAGAAATACATTGCTGACATAAATGAAAATACAAATACTTGTAATGAAGAAAAACAATTAATTGCCTAGCAATTTATCATTGGAGTGATTATTGATTAAAATTCAGTCTGTTCGTGGGACCAAAGATATATATTCTTCTGCAATGCGAAATTATAACTATATTATTAATGAGGCAAGGTTTGTATCAGAACTCTTTGGCTATGAGGAAGCATCTTTTCCTATATTTGAAAGAGCAGAAGTATATTCAAGGCCTTTAGGTGTTTCAAGTGATGTAGTTTCAAAAGAAACCTATACATTTGAAGATAGAGGTGGGGAGAATATTACACTCAGACCTGAGGGTACTGCAGGTGTAATGAGATCAATTTTATCTGAAGGAAAAATTAATGATTTGCCTTTAAGGCTATTTTATTCTGGCCCAATGTTTAGATATGAGAGACCTCAAAAAGGCCGCTTAAGACAATTTTTTCAAATTGGAATTGAAAGCATTGGAAATCAAGGCCCTCTAGAAGACGCAGAGGTAATAGCTTGTGGAGCTAGTTTACTTAAAAGGCTAGGCTTAGATAGAGATTGTGTTTTAAACATTAATTCTTTAGGAGATGAAGAATCTAGGACCCTTTACAGAAAAAGTTTAGTAGATTATTTGTCAAAAAATTTAGACAAGCTATCTCAACTATCACAATCCAGACTTTCCATAAACCCGTTAAGAATACTTGACTCAAAAGAGCTACAAGACCAGGAAGTAATCTACAAAGCCCCTTTATTCTCCTCTTACTTAAATAATCTATCAATTGACCATTTTGAAAAGGTTAAAAGTTTTCTTAATGCTTCTGGTATTGAGTACTCACATAATGAAAAACTAGTTAGAGGTCTAGACTATTATAGTCATACTACTTTTGAGTTTATAACAACAAAGTTAGGATCACAGGGAACTGTTTTAGGTGGTGGGCGTTATGATGGATTGTCAGAGATGCTTGGTGGCCCAAGCATACCAGCAGTGGGCTTTGCAGCAGGTGTGGATAGGCTAGTAATGTTAAGTTCAAATCTTGATGAGGCTTCTGGTATAATCAGTATATTGCCTGTTGAAGAGGAAAACTTTGTGTACTGTTACAAATTAATTAACATATTTAGAGAGAATGATATTAAATGCGAAATATTCAAAGGGGGTAATTTATCAAAAAATCTAAAGAAAATTAGCAAGAAAAATAGAAAATTAATAATTATTGTTGGTGATGATGAAATCCAAAAAAAACAAGTAATTTTAAAGGATTTATCAACAGGAGCACAACAAAAGATTAAAAAAACTGACCTTTTAGAAAAAATAAAAATTTCACTATAAATCTATGTCTGTAGAAAAGAGTTTACAAAAACTATTAAATAGGAAAATAGAATTAGAAAAAATTCTATCAAGTGGTGAGTTATCCAGTGGTGATGTCATTAGTTTTTCAACTGAATTATCAGAAATTACTCCTGTAGCTGAACAAGCAAACTTAGTAAGTAAGTTAAAACAAAACTTGTCTGAAACACAAATCATAATTAATGATCAAAAAAATGAAAAAGATTTTATAGATTTAGCTAAAGATGAATTAAATGAGATCAAAGAAACTCTCGATAAAGAGACAAAAAAGCTCAAGCTATTACTAATCCCAAAAGACAAAGATGATTCAAGAAATGCTATTATAGAAATAAGAGCAGGTACTGGTGGTGATGAAGCAGCTTTATTTGCTTCTGATCTTTTCAATATGTATAATCGATTTTCTGCTATAAATAGTTGGAAATTTGAAACAATTTCTGTCTCTGAAATCGGGATAGGTGGTTATAAAGAAGCTATGGCGCTTATTTCAGGTTCAAATGTTTTTGAGAGGTTAAAGTTTGAATCAGGTGTTCACAGAGTTCAAAGGGTGCCTGAAACAGAGTCAAGTGGCAGAGTTCACACAAGTGCTGCAACAGTTGCAATTTTACCAGAAGTGGAAGATGTTGACATAGATATTAATGAAAAAGATTTAAAAGTAGATGTTTATAGATCTTCTGGACCAGGAGGTCAGTCAGTAAATACAACTGATTCAGCAGTAAGAATTACGCATTTACCATCTGGTATTGTTGTCACTCAGCAAGATGAAAAATCACAGCATAAGAATCGATCAAAGGCTATGAAGGTTTTAAGGGCAAGGCTTTATGAGCTAGAACAGCAGAAAAAAGAAAAAGAAAGAGCGGACTCAAGGAGAACTTTGGTGGGTTCCGGCGATAGATCAGAAAGGATTAGAACATACAACTTTCCTCAAGGAAGGGTTACAGACCATAGAATTAATTTAACTCTATATAAATTGGAAAAAATTCTTGTGGGTGAGGGCTTGGATGAATTTATAAATACTCTGTCTGAGCATGATCAAATTACTAAATTGTCACAACTGGGGGAGATGTAATATTTTAGCTGAAAAGCTTTTGAAATTAGGTCAGTTAGAGTTAAAATTTAGACAAATTCCTAATTACCATTTAGACACAAGAATTTTACTTTGTGCGATATTGAACATTGAAGACAAATATTTCGTATCAGACATTAGAGTTTCAGAAAGAAAACAAGAAGAGTTTTTATCTAAAATCAAAGATAGAGTTAATGGGAAGCCTGTAAGTAGGATTATAAACAAAAGAAACTTTTGGAATTCTGAGTTTTACATAAATGATGCAACTCTTGATCCAAGGCCAGATAGTGAAGTTTTAGTTAGTAGTGGTTTTGAATTAGCTAAAGTTTTTAAGAAAAAAGAATTGAATATTCTTGAACTTGGAGTAGGTAGTGGATGTATTTTATTGTCTTTATTGAAGGAAATGCAATCCTCAAATGGCATTGGAATAGATATAGACATTAACACAATAATGGTTGCAAAGAAAAATGCTCAGACTTTAAATATTGGAAAAAGAGTAAAGTTTTTAGTTTCGAATTGGACAAATGGTTTTAAAGGAAGTTTTGATTTAATTTTTTCAAATCCACCATACATTAAAACAGATAATATTCAGTATCTTCAAAAGGAAGTGAGGAAATTTGACCCAATTATAGCTCTTGATGGAGGTAAAGATGGTTTGATATGCTATAAAAAAATATTAAAGAATATTAAGAAT